>NZ_JBIMQP010000013.1:0-143939 GCF_043945315.1 Enterobacter cloacae complex sp. 2024EL-00227 | reverse complement strand
TGGTATTCATTTTTCGTCCGAGGACGTTAAGAATCCATGTCACTTTGAGTGCCCACACAGATTGTCTGATAAATTGTTAAAGAGCAGTGCAACGCGGCTTTCGCTCACCGTTGCGAGGTGGCGTATATTACGCTTTCCTCTTTCAGAGTCAACCCGTTATTTCAGGATTTTTTCTCTTCAACCGACCGGGCTGTTTGTGAAGTGATTCACATCTGCCGTGTCGATGGAGGCGCATTATAGGGAGTTCGCGAACGACCGCAACCGAAAAGTTGCAAAAAAATGACTGACTGCTGCATTCCCCAGCAAAACCCCGCCTTATACCCATTTATGCACAAAGTTATCCACAATTCTGCACGGATCCCAATGCGATCCCACGAATTGAGCGGGAAGATCAACTATACTGGCGGCAAATACTCTTCTCTGTTCAGGCCGCTTCATGACCACACAACGCCTCATCCGTGACTGGCGTCTCCCTACCGCTGGGTTGATGCTGCTGGCAATGTTTTTTGCCGGTTTTACCCTGCATACGCACTGGAACACCTTTATCCAGTGGTGTCTTGCCTCGCAAATTACCCTGCACCGGTATCTGGTGATGTACCTGCTGCAGCTGAATAACCATCAGTACAGCGGCGGGTTATGGCTGTTAACGGGCGCTTTCCTTTATGGTGTGCTTCACGCCGTCGGACCCGGGCACGGAAAATTCATTGTGACGACCTATCTGACCACCAATAAGGAAAGCGAGCTGGCCGCCCGGGTCGTCCCTTTCCTGGGCAGCCTGATGCAGGGCGTCAGCGCCATTCTGTTTGTCTTTATCCTGGCGGTAGGGTTTAACCTCGCCTCAGGGGATATCAGTACCAGCCGCTGGTATGTGGAGAAGGTCAGCGCAGTGCTTATTGGCGCATTCGGCGCATTCGTCATTTACCAGGCGCTGAAGAGCCTGCGCCCACGCAGGATAGCAGTGTCCGCCATTAAGCCTCTTCACCAGCACGATGAACACTGTGGCTGCGGTCATCACGGCGTAGGTGCAGACCTGACGCAGGGCGACTGGAAAACCCGTCTGGGCGTGATACTGGCGATTGGCGCACGCCCGTGCAGCGGGGCGATCATGATTCTGATGTTTTCGAACGCGCTGGGCATTGTTACCTGGGGGATGGCCGCAGTCATGACCATGTCGCTGGGAACCGCTCTTTCTATTATGGGGCTTTCACTGGCTGTACGTTACGCCCGCGAACGCACGGTGGCCTGGTTCGGAGAAAGCGCCTCGTTAAAATGGCTGGTGCCGGCCGTCAAAATTGTCGGAGGGATAGTCCTGATCCTGTTCGCGACGGTGCTGTTCCTGACGGTGATCCCCATCAGCGCCAATGGCGACTACATCGCCGCAGGATGCTAATAAAAGAAAACCCGCCAGCGGCGGGTTTTTTGTTACTCATTGATGCGTGGATGCTGATCCACCAGTCGGGAACGTTTTTTCTGCAGCTCTTCAATCTCGGCGTCAATATCCTCAATCTTCTGCTCTACATTATCGTAGTGCTCACGGAGGATCTCTTTCGCTTCCTGGATATCCGATGCCGCAGGCGTTGCGCCTTTCAGAGGGCGATTCGCCGTCTCCTTCATGGTAATACCGGTAATCAAACCAATCACCGCGATCACCATCAGGTAATAAGCAGGCATCATCAGGTTCTGCGTGCTCTCCACCAGCGAGGCGGCAAGCGTCGGGGTCAGACCGGCAATCAGCACCGAGATGTTGAAGGCCGCGGCCAGCGCGCTGTAGCGAATATGGGTCGGGAACATCGCGGGCAGCGTTGAGGCCATCACCCCGATAAAGCAGTTAAGGATCACCGCCAGCATCAGCAGACCGGCAAAAATCAGCCCCAGTACATTACTGTTGATCAGAATAAATGCCGGGATGGCGAGGGCAAACAGCGCAACGCTTCCCAGAATAATGAACGGTCGACGACCAAAGCGGTCACTCAACAGGCCCATAATCGGCTGCACAAACAGCATACCCACCATGATGGCGATAATGATCAGCACACCGTGATCTTCCGAGTAGTGCAGGTTATGCGACAGATAGCTCGGCATGTAGGTCAGCAGCATGTAATAGGTCACGTTGGTGGAGATCACCAGACCGATACAGACCAGCAGGCTTCGCCAGTGCTTAGTGGCAATCTCTTTGAACGATACCTTCGGACCGTCCTGCAGCCCTTCGCGGTCACCCTGCTCCAGCTTATCAACGTGCTGCTGGAACGCAGGCGTCTCTTCAAGCGCATGACGCAGGTAGAGACCAATGATCCCCAGCGGCAGTGCCAGGAAGAATGGGATACGCCAGCCCCAGTCGAGGAAGTTCTCTTCCCCCACCACGGTTGAAATCAGGACCACCACACCCGCGCCCAGGACAAAACCGGCAATGGAGCCGAAGTCCAGCCAGCTTCCCATAAACCCGCGCTTACGGTCAGGAGAATACTCGGCAACGAAGATCGAGGCGCCAGTATATTCACCGCCCACGGAGAAGCCCTGTGCCATCTTACAGATCAGCAGCAGAATCGGTGCCCAAATGCCGATGGTGGCGTAAGACGGTATAAGGCCGATACAGAATGTACTGATCGACATAATGACGATGGTGATAGCCAGGATCTTCTGACGACCATATTTATCACCGAGCATACCGAAGAACAGACCACCCAGCGGGCGAATCAGGAAGGGAACGGAGAACGTACCCAGTGCCGCAATCATCTGCAGGCTGGGATCGGCCCCGGGGAAAAACACTTTACCTAACGCATAGGCCACAAAGCCGTAGACACCAAAATCGAACCATTCCATCGCATTACCGAGCGAGGCTGCGGTAATCGCTTTACGCAGTTTGGCGTCATCAATAATGGTGACGTCGCGAAGCGTGATGGGTTTAATCTTTTTCCTTCTCAGCATAGCTATCCTCGTTGACTCGGCCCTGTCTGTTTCACAGTCCAGTGTGCGTTCTGTGAACCATGGGATCCGCTCCATGCGAATCGCCTTATTCAAGCGTAGCAGGTTTACTTACATTGACGTTTTACGTCGATACAACCGAACCTGTTGACGCCTGCCTGGGCAGTTAATGACCTTTTTACCCTACCAGCGTTTATATTTGTGATCAACTTCACACATATTTCAGCATCAGGTCAACTCAGTCCAGTATTTGTCAATCAGTGCAAATAAGCCCTTTCTCATCCCCGCCTCATGAGCTCTCTCACGCACGTCATGAGTTCTTTCGCAACAAAAAAACAAACCACGTTTACTCACATTCAATTTACATAAATTTTCTTCATCAGGAAGCCGCCGATAGTTTTACATTGAATATGTGACAAAGATAACTAAAACGATGTTTTATTTTGATTGAATCAATATTCCAATGATCGCATGATAAATCCGAATACAGCATTTCATATGTTTTCTAAGAAAGTTAATCGAGAGAAAACATTTATTTTCCTGGCAGGGTTATCGAGAAACACCTCTCAAAAACAAATGCCAATCAATTGAATTTATTGACTAATTTTTAACACCGAACGCCCGTCCTGCGGGGTCAGATGTGAGGATTGTCCATGAAGATTAAAGCCACGATAGAACGCATACCCGGCGGTATGATGCTGGTTCCGCTGGTGCTGGGCGCCATCCTGAATACCCTTGCCCCTGATACCGGGGCATATTTTGGTGGTTTCACAAAAGGCATGATAACGGGCACGGTTCCAATTCTTGCCGTCTGGTTTTTTTGTATCGGTGCATCCATTAATTTGCGGGCGACAGGTACCGTATTACGGAAATCCGGCACGCTGGTAATAACCAAAATAGCGGTAGCCTGGGCGGTGGCAATGATATGCGCGATGTTCATCCCGGAGAATGGAATTCAGACCGGGTTCTTCGCGGGGTTATCGGTGCTGGCGATTGTCTCCGCGATGGATATGACTAACGGCGGATTGTACGCCAGCCTGATGAACCAGTACGGGACGAAAGAAGAGTCCGGCGCATTTGTCTTGATGTCTCTCGAATCAGGCCCGCTGATGACGATGCTGATCCTGGGGTCCGCTGGCCTGGCCTCTTTTGAACCCCACCACTTTGTCGGCGCAATCCTGCCCTTCCTGATCGGCTTTGCCCTTGGCAACCTCGATCACGATCTGCGTGATTTCTTCAGCAAAGCCACGCCGGTGCTGATACCGTTCTTCGGCTTTGCGCTGGGGAACACCATCAACCTGAAGGTTATCCTTGATACCGGCCTGCTGGGTATTGTGCTGGGTGTCGCCGTAATCGTCATTACCGGTATTCCGCTGATCGTTGCCGACCGCGTGATCGGGGGAGGAAACGGCACGGCGGGCGTCGCCGCCTCTTCAGCCGCAGGCGCTGCCGTCGCCAACCCGGTGATTATTGCCCAGATTAACCCGGCCTTCGAACCAGTAGCCGCTTCAGCGACGGCGCTGGTTGCCGCCAGCGTGATTGTCACTGCGCTACTGGTGCCGATCATCACGGCGCTATATGCGAAACGCTACGCCAATGCCCCCGAGCAGAATATCGAACGAAAAGCGGTCGAACTCCGCCATTAATACACTGCACCAAACCCTCCCCTCTTCCTTGCGGGGAGAGGGTAAGGGGTAAGGGATTTACCCAAAAATCTCTTCCACCATCCCGTCCACCAGCCGTTTTGCCGAACAGAGCCTCGGCATTCCCAGTGCGACGGTCTGCCAGTTTTGCGTCACTGACCAGCTCACCGGATGCTTATCCGCCTGACACCAGTCCCCCAGCCAGCCCAGCATGTCTTTATGATCGATCGATCCGGGAGAAGCAGGCGCTGTCAGCCACTGGTGATAAAAATGGCGGGTCGTGGGTGAGGCATTAATGCCCTGCGCCAGATAGTTAGCCGCCATGCTGCGCAGGTTATCCTTAAGCATGGCCGCCACATCTTCTTTCGCGAGGCGGCATGCGTCGCCAAATGCTCCCCAGCGCAGTTCTTCCAGAACGATAAAACAGCGCCCGGCCAGCGACCAGCCATCATAATGTCCGGCCCGCCAGCGGGTAAAAATTTGCTCGCTATGCTCACCCGCCTGCACCGTTAGCCCGCGCTGGGTCAGCGCCTTTTCTTTCCAGGCTGCGCGTTGGGTAAAATGAGACACGAGATCGGCGTACTGCTGCGTCAGTCCGGGAGACTGCAGGGTGCGTGGGTGAGTCTGCTGACGCAGCGCGATCAGCTTCTCTGCCATCAGCGTCAGCGCGAGATGGCCCGGATCAAGCATCCCGGCCAGCTTTTCCGCCAGCCCCAGGCGCAGCGCCGCATTTTCATTGAGCATCCCCGCCATCGCCCAGGGGCGTAGCCGGGTATGCGTCATGATTTCCTGCGTCAAACGCTCGCGAAACTGCAGCTGCTGTGGTCCCAGGCGAGGATGACGCGCCGCGTCTCCCCCCTGCACCAGATCGACCATAAATTTTGGATTAATACACTCCAGCGTTCGCCCGGGGCCGTCCAGTAGTGGTGTTGTCATGGTTGCTCTGCCGCGAATAGAGTTTGAATATCATCGCGTAACAGTCGGGTATCTTCCTGTATCCACGTCGCAGTAGTGATGCTTTGCTTCAACAACTGGCAGAGCGCTCGGGTTGAGTGCTCATTTTGCTGACGCACTGCGAGGCTATCACGCAAGCTTTCCTGTAACCCGGTCAGGCACAACGAAAATTCTGCAAAGAACGTCGCCATTCCTGCCGTAACAGAGACATCGACCTGCGCGGACAAAGCTTTACGTATTTGTTCACAAAACTGATCAATATGTTGCTTAAATTTGTCATGTAGCTGCGCAATGTCGATAACATAGCGCGTGCGCGTTTCCACATACTCGTCCCAGCCCCAGCCAGGATTATTGAGCCAGCGAGAGACCGTTTCGCGCATGCTGCTCCCGCCGGAAGGCGGGGCGGCCTGGCTATCGTCCTGCGCAATCGCATCGTTAAACAGCGCTCGCGTATTGAAGTTAAGCTGGCTTGCCTGAAACGCCGGGAAGCTGATCCGCGCCCGAAAACCCGCATGGCTCAGATGCTCTTTAATACGCGTTTCGATGGGACGCATGGCTTCGTTAAGAGAACGCGCCAGCGTGGACTCCAGCTGATCGAAGCGTAACGCCAGCTCCCGGCCGATCTTCGTCTGGGCATCCAGCATCACCCGCTCGCAGGAGGCGCGTAATTTACTCAGCGCAATCTGCGCCTGCCCTTCATCATCCAGCACCAGCTGCTTCACCCTCTCACCGCGAAGTTGCTGCCGTTCGGTGCCTGCCGAATCAAGAATCGGGGGCGTGCTGAACACCTGGTCAATCGCCTGGTGAAGCGCGGTTTTTTGGGATCCCATAAAGTCCGCGGTGGCGTTCAGCGCTTCCTCAACCTCGTGTTTCACCTCATCGCTCACCACGCGCTGACGCGTCTGCAAAAGCGCCATGTCCTCTTCCAGACGTGCGATATTCAGCTCCAGCGCCTCAAAGGCCACCGTCAGCCCCTGATAGCGGAAATCGAGATACTCTCGGGCGTTTTGCGCGTAGTTAAGAAGCTTATGCGAGGCCGAACGCAGCGCGTAGAGCGAGGCATTGGCATAGGCGGCGTAAATCAGTTTCCGTATCGGTTGCTCGAAGAGCGAATCTTCCCAGAGCAAATCGGCAGAATGTCGGATATGGTCGATATCGTCCAGGTCCGCCGTACGCCAGCGACGTCCGAGTGCGGCTTCGGCAAAATCCTGCACCCAAGGTTGCTCCTGGTGATCCGGCAGTCGTCCATGCGAACTTAGCTCATAGCGCGCGCGGTTCGCCAGATACGCCCACATGGACGACACGGGGTAAATCTGGCCAGGCGAAATATTGCCTTTCATTAAGGTGCCGGAGATCATTGCCCGAATCTGTTCTTCATCATCGCTATTGCGATCTTTCTGATCGAATTTATTGACCAGCGCATACAGCGGCACCGATTTTCCCGCCGCGGAAATCGCCTGGCGGACTTCTTCATCAGAAATGGATTTAAGCTGGGTATAATCCATCACGGCCAGTACCGCCGATGCGCGGGACAACTGCTCGCTGAGCATTTTTTGCAGATGCGGCTGTCCGGCCTCGTTCGGCCCGGGCGTATCGAGCAGCGTCAGCTGCCCGAGGTGGGCATCCAGGCCCGCAAGATGCACGAACTCCACTTCAATGACCGGGATATGTTCAATAGCCGTATATTCAGAGAACGGAAACTCCACACCCAGCGCCTGGGAAAGTCTCACCAGATCGTTGAGGCTTTTCAGACAATGAAATATCGGCTGCGCGCCCAGGTGATGCTTCTCAAACGCTTCCCCTTTTTCAATGCGCTCCAGCAGCGTATTCATGTCTTTATCAATTTCCAGACGCTGAGCCAGCTTCCCGCGGTCGTAATCACAGAGCTGTTTCTGAAGCAGTTGGATCAATTCATCAATCGGGGAGGCATGAGAGAAATGCAGCACCGGCTCCTTCTGGCCCGGCGTGTGGCGAATCAACGTCGGCAGCGCCGTCATCGGACGATTGCGGTTCGGCAACACTTCGGTACCCACAATCGCATTAATGGTGGTCGATTTCCCCGCTTTCATGGTGCCAACAATGGCCAGGACCATTTCCAGCCGGGTTATTTTGCGTAATTCATTATTCAGCATCGCCTGCTGGGCGTCGACACCGCGCGCGCTAAAATGCAAAGGTAAAACGTTGTTTGTTTCGCCAGTAATAGCAGCCTCTGTGCTCTCCAGCATCTCAGTGGGCATTGATTTCAACGTATCAAGATTTTGCAGGGCAAGCTGTAACAAACGCTCGGCTTCCTGGCTTAATTCAAAAATGGTCTGTGTGTGCATGATAAAAGCCTTTCCTTAACGCAAATTTATTACTTTTATTAAGCCACTGGTTTTAATTATGTTGTTCAGGCTTATATGATCACGTGTGGAAAACATGTTCGCCGAAATATAACTGATTGAAGATAATCAGGAATAATTCCCTATCCTTGCATGGCGTGTAGAACTCTTCTCCAGGCCTGATAGCCAAAAGAAAAAAGCGTAGCCCATTTTTAAGAAACTTCAGGATATATCACCATTATTTACCCACCTAAAAAGAGAGGTAATGCACCACTGCCATAAGATATGTATGGCAGCAAAGTCCGGAGATAAATAACAATGTGTCGCTTCACCTTATCCGAAATGGCAGAGCGTAGCAATTTGCTGCAATAAAATATTCGATATATTTATCGTCATTTCTTCCCACCGTGTTAATGGACATAAGCTTCGCGTAACTGACTGACAGAACGTGTCACTCCCGATACGCTTTTTGGCTTTTTTAATTCACAATATCACCGACAACGGTGTGGATTTGCGCTATACTTGCCGCCTTTTTCGGCACCCTGCCGTCATTTAGCTGGCACTTTCCAGCGCGTTTACACTTTCGAGGATACCGATATGTCTCTCCCACACTGCCCAAAATGCAATTCTGAATACACCTATGAAGATAATGGCATGTTCATCTGCCCGGAATGCGCTCATGAATGGAATGATGCCGAGCCGGCTCAGGATGCTGATGCGCTCATCGTAAAAGATGCGAACGGCAACCTGCTGGCGGACGGTGACAGCGTTACCGTCGTTAAGGACCTGAAGGTGAAAGGCAGTTCTTCCATGCTGAAGATCGGCACCAAAGTGAAGAATATCCGTCTGGTTGAAGGCGATCATAATATCGACTGCAAAATTGACGGCTTCGGTCCAATGAAACTGAAATCTGAGTTCGTGAAAAAGAACTGATTTTTCACCTGTATGCCCGGTAAGCGAAGCGCCACCGGGCGATTTTGCCGGATGCGCTACGCTTATCCGGCCTACAAAAAAAGAACTAAACTTAACGGGCTTTTCTTACGTGAGGTAAAGATTATGCCGTTAAGTCCCTACATCTCTTTCGCCGGCAACTGCGCTGAGGCCACCGCCTTTTACCAGCAAGCCGTCGGCGCAGAACTTCTCTATAAAATTACCTTCGGCGAAATGCCAAAAAGCGATAACAGCGAAGAAGGCTGTCCGTCCGGTATGCAGTTTCCGGATTCGGCTATCGCCCACTCCAACGTCCGCATTGCGGGCAGCGATATCATGATGAGCGACGGGATGCCGCCCGGCAGCAACGCGCAGTACGCGGGCTTCACGCTGGTGCTCGACACGCAGGATGTGTCAGAAGGCAAGCGCTGGTTCGACAACCTCGCCGCGGGCGGGAACATCGACATGACGTGGCAGGAGACCTTCTGGGCGCACGGTTTCGGTAAAGTCACCGACAAATACGGCGTGCCGTGGATGATTAACGTCGTCAAGCAACAAACGTCGTAGGCAGGACACGCGCAGCGCAGCCGGCAACAGCGACCGGTGGCGCTGCGCTGACCGGGCCTACGGTGATTGTCATCAAACTCCGCTCAACTCTTCAAACTCCCGCAACCTGCACTTAACCCAAATGTCACATTGATGCGCCAGCATGAGGCCACATTTATCGTGAGGCCCAGCACATGCAAACTGTCATCCGCGTCGAGAAACTGAGCAAGACCTTCAATCACAACAAGGCTCTGCATGCCGTTGATCTGACCGTCCGGCAGGGCGACATGGTGGCGCTTCTCGGGCCTTCTGGCTCGGGTAAATCCACCCTTCTGCGCCATTTGAGCGGGCTTATCACCGGCGATAAAACGCCGGCAAGCCACGTCGAGCTGCTGGGTAATACCGTACAGCGCGCCGGGCGTCTGGCGAGCGATATCCGCAAGAGCCGCGCCCAGACGGGCTACATCTTCCAGCAGTTCAACCTGGTAAACCGCCTGACGGTGCTGGAGAACGTGCTGATTGGCGCGATCGGCAGCACCCCGTTCTGGCGCACCTGTCTGCGCTGGTTCACCCCTTCCCAGAAGCAGGAAGCTTTACAGGCGCTGACCCGCGTCGGCATGGCGCATTTCGCCCACCAGCGCGTCTCCACCCTGTCCGGTGGACAACAGCAGCGCGTGGCGATTGCGCGCGCGCTGATGCAGAAAGCGCAAATCATCCTTGCTGACGAACCCATCGCCTCGCTGGACCCGGAGTCCGCCCGCATCGTGATGGAGACCCTGCGCGACATTAACCAGAACGACGGCATTACCGTGGTGGTCACGCTGCATCAGGTGGATTACGCCCTGCGCTATTGCGAACGCATCGTCGCCCTGCGTCAGGGACACGTGTTCTTTGATGGCGCAAGCCATCAGTTTGATAACGAACGTTTTGACCATCTCTACCGCAGCATTAACCGCGTCGAAGAGAACGCGCAGGCTGCTTAATTAAACCCGATCCGAGGAAAGTACATGAGCTACAAAGCCGTTGCCGCGCTGGCCTTTACCAGCATGTTCAGCCTCAGCACCCTGTTAAGCCCGGCGTATGCGGAAGAACAGGAAAAAGCGCTAAACTTCGGCATTATTTCGACGGAATCACAGCAAAACCTGAAACCTCAGTGGGAACCGTTCCTGAAAGATATGGAAACCAAGCTGGGGATCAAAGTGAACGCCTTCTTCGCCCCGGACTACGCGGGCATCATCCAGGGGATGCGCTTTAATAAAGTGGACATCGCCTGGTACGGCAACCTCTCCGCCATGGAAGCGGTGGACCGCGCGAACGGCCAGGTCTTTGCCCAGACCGTCGCGGCAGATGGCTCCCCGGGCTACTGGAGCGTACTGATCGTCAACAAAGACAGCCCGATCAACAACCTCAACGACATGCTCGCCAAACGCAAAGAGCTGACTTTCGGCAACGGCGATCCGAACTCCACCTCGGGTTACCTGGTCCCTGGCTACTACGTCTTCGCCAAAAACAACGCCTCCGCCAGCGACTTTAAGCGCACGGTAAACGCCAGCCATGAAACCAACGCTCTGGCCGTGGCCAACAAGCAGGTGGACGTTGCCACCAACAACACCGAGAACCTCGACAAGCTGAAGACGTCCGCCCCGGACAAGCTGAAAGAGCTGAAGGTTATCTGGAAATCCCCGCTGATCCCCGGCGACCCGATCGTGTGGCGTAAAAACCTGTCCGAAAGCACCAAGGACAAGGTGTACGACTTCTTTATGACCTACGGCAAAACGCCGGAAGAGAAAGCGGTCCTGGAACGTCTGGGCTGGGCACCGTTCCGCCCGTCAAGCGACCTGCAGCTGGTCCCGATTCGCCAGCTGGCGCTGTTTAAAGAGATGCAGGGCGTGAAGGACAACAAAGGCCTGAAGAACGAGGAGAAGACCAGCAAAGTGGCCGCGATTCAGGCCCAGCTTGAAGACCTCGACCGCCTGACCGCCGCGCTCGGCGCGATGACCAGCGTGAATAAAGCGGTGCAGTAACGCTTTTCGCCCGGTGGCGCTGCGCTTACCGGGCCTACATTTTGGATCGTAGGCCGGATAAGCGTAGCGCCATCCGGCACACAAAGACCTGCGGAGTAACACATGCAAACCATCACCCTCCCGCCGCCGAAGCGCAGCTGGTTCTCGCTCATAAGCTGGGCCATCCTGCTGGCGGTGCTGGTTATCTCCTGGAAGGGCGCGGAAATGGATCCGCTGCTGCTCTTCAAAGACGCGGGCAATATGGCGACCTTCGCCGCCGACTTCTTCCCGCCGGACTTCAGCCAGTGGCAGGACTACCTCAGTGAAATGGCGGTCACCCTGCAAATCGCCGTCTGGGGCACCGCGCTGGCCGTTATTCTCTCCATTCCGTTTGGCCTGATGAGCGCTGAAAACATCGTGCCGTGGTGGATATACCAGCCCATGCGCCGCCTGATGGACGCCTGTCGGGCGATCAACGAAATGGTCTTTGCGATGCTGTTCGTGGTCGCCGTCGGCCTCGGTCCGTTCGCGGGCGTCATGGCGCTGTTCATTCACACCACCGGGGTGCTCTCCAAGCTGCTTTCCGAGGCGGTCGAAGCCATCGAGCCCGGCCCGGTGGAAGGCATTCGCGCCACCGGCGCCAATAAAATCGAAGAGATCCTTTACGGCGTCCTGCCGCAGGTGATGCCGTTACTCATCTCCTACTCCCTGTACCGCTTTGAGTCCAACGTCCGCTCCGCCACCGTCGTCGGCATGGTCGGCGCAGGCGGGATTGGCGTCACCCTGTGGGAAGCGATTCGCGGTTTTCAGTTCCAGCAAACCTGCGCCCTGATGGTGCTCATCATCGTCACCGTCAGCCTGCTGGATTTCCTCTCTCAACGTTTGCGTAAGCACTTCATCTGAGAAGCGAGGCTTTGTTTTCTATGCACTTATCCAGACATCCGACCAGTTACCCCACCCGCTGGCAAGAGATCGCGGCAAAGCTCGAAGTGGAGCTGCGCACGCACTACCGCTGCGGAGACTACCTCCCTGCCGAGCAGCAGCTTGCTGACCGCTATGAAGTGAACCGACACACCCTGCGCCGCGCCATTGACCAGCTGGTCGAGCGCGGCTGGGTCCAGCGCCGTCAGGGCGTGGGCGTGCTGGTGCTGATGCGCCCGTTCGACTACCCGCTTAACGCCCAGGCGCGCTTTAGCCAGAACCTGCTGGATCAGGGCAGCCACCCGACCAGCGAAAAGCTGCTCTCGGTATTACGCCCGGCCTCCAGCCACGTGGCGGACGCGCTGGGTATTCAGGAGGGCGACAACGTCATCCACCTGCGCACGCTGCGCCGGGTCAACGGCGTCGCGGTGTGCCAGATCGATCACTACTTCGCGGACCTCACCCTCTGGCCGGTGCTGCAGAATTTCTCCAGCGGATCGCTGCATGATTTTCTCCAGAATGCGACAGGCATTGCGCTGAAACGCACCCAGACGCGCATCAGCGCCCGCCGCGCGCAGGCGAAAGAGAGCAAGGTGCTGGAGATCCCCAATATGGCCCCGCTGCTCTGCGTGCGCACCCTCAACCACCGTGACGGCGAGATCGACGCGACGGAATACTCCGTCAGCCTGACCCGCGCCGACATGATCGAATTCACCATGGAGCACTGAATGCACTTCGACACCGCCACCCGACAGCGCTGGATGCGCGTGCTGGCCCACAGCCAGCCTGCTGCGCTCTCTGCCCGCATGAACGCCCTTAGCCTGGCTCCCGGGTACGACCTCCTCCGCGCGCCGGAGATCGGCCTCGTTCAGATCCAGGCGCGCATGGGCGGCACCGGCGCGCGCTTTTTCGCCGGGGACGCCACCCTCACCCGCGCCGCGATCCGCCTGCACAGCGGCACGCTGGGCTACGGCTACGTGCTGGGGCGTGATAAAGCGCACGCCGAGCGCTGCGCGGTCATCGACGCGCTTTTACAGGAACCCCCGCATTTCCAGACGCTGATGGAAACCCTTATTTCCCCGCTGGAGGCCGACCGCGCCGCACGCCTTGCCGCGCGTCAGGCCGAAGTGAATACCAGCCGGGTCGACTTCTTTACGCTCGTTCGCGGAGACAACGCATGACGCTTCAACCCGCTTTTACCCTGGCCGTCCAGGATGCCCAACACAGTTTTCGTCGCCTGCTGAAGGCCATGAGCGAGCCGGGCGTGATTGTCTCGCTGCACCAGCTCTCTCAGGGCTGGCTGCCGCTGAACCTGGCGACAACCAGCGTGCTGCTCACCCTGGCCGACAACGATACCCCGGTATGGCTTTCGGGCGCGCTGTCGAACGATATCGCCAACCAGAACCTGCGTTTTCACACCGGCGCCCCGCTTGTTGAACAGCCGCAGCAGGCAATCTTTGCCGTGGCCGACGAACAAATCAGCCATGAACAGCTGAATGCCCTGAGCGAAGGCACCGCCGTCGCCCCGGAAACCAGCGCCACGCTGATTTTGCAGGTCGCCAGCCTGAGCGGCGGCCGCATGCTGCGCCTGACGGGCGCAGGCATCGCCGACGAACGCATGGTCGCGCCGCAGCTGCCGGAGTGCATCATTCACGAGCTGACCGAGCGCCCGCACCCGTTCCCGCTGGGCATTGACCTGATCCTGACCTGCGGCGAGCGCCTGCTGGCCATCCCGCGGACCACCCACGTGGAGGTGTGCTGATGTACGTTGCCGTCAAAGGGGGCGAGAAGGCCATCGCCGCCGCCCATGCGCTGCAGGCGCACAGACGACGGGGTGATGAACAGCTCCCTGAGCTGAGCGTCGCCCAGATTGAGCAGCAGCTAAACCTCGCCGTCGATCGGGTAATGACCGAGGGCGGCATCGCCGACCGCGAGCTGGCGGCGCTGGCCCTCAAGCAGGCCAGCGGCGATAACGTGGAAGCCATCTTCCTGCTGCGCGCCTACCGCACCACGCTGGCGAAGCTGGCGGTCAGCGAACCCATCAACACGGCGGAGATGCGCCTGGAGCGCCGCATTTCTGCCGTTTATAAAGACATTCCCGGCGGCCAGCGGCTCGGCCCTACCTATGACTACACCCATCGCCTGCTGGATTTTACCCTGCTGGCGAACGGCGAGGCGCCACGACTCAGCACCTCTGACGCCGAACAGGAACCGTCTCCGCACGTCTTCAGCCTGCTGGCGAAACAGGGCCTGGCGAAGGCGGAAGAGGACTCCGGCGCGCAGCCGGATGACATCACCCGCACGCCGCCGGTTTACCCGTGCTCGCGCTCGTCCCGCCTGCAGCAGCTGATGCGCGGCGACGAGGGCTATCTGCTGGCGCTGGCCTACTCCACCCAGCGTGGCTACGGGCGCAACCACCCGTTTGCCGCCGAAATTCGCAGCGGCTATATCGACGTCGAAATCGTGCCGGAAGAGCTGGGTTTTGCCGTAAACGTCGGCGCACTGCTGATGACCGAGTGTGAAATGGTGAACGGTTTTGTCGCGCCCGAAAATGAAGACCCGCACTTTACCCGCGGCTACGGGCTGGTGTTTGGCCTCGGCGAACGCAAGGCGATGGCCATGGCGCTGGTCGACCGTGCCCTGCAGGCACCGGACTACGGCGAGCACGTTGCAGGCCCGGCGCAGGACGAAGAGTTTGTGCTGGCCCACGCGGATAACGTCGAGGCCGCGGGCTTCGTCTCGCACCTCAAGCTGCCGCACTACGTCGATTTCCAGGCCGAACTGGAACTGCTGAAACGCCTGCAACGGGAGCGCAAACATGGCTAACTTAAGCGGCTACAACTTTGCCTATCTGGATGAGCAAACCAAACGCATGATCCGGCGCGCCATCTTAAAAGCGGTGTCGATTCCTGGCTATCAGGTGCCGTTCGGCGGCCGAGAAATGCCGATGCCCTACGGCTGGGGGACGGGCGGCATCCAGATTACCGCCAGCGTGATCGGCGAGGCGGACGTGCTGAAGGTCATCGACCAGGGCGCGGACGACACCACCAACGCCGTATCGATCCGCACCTTCTTTCAGCGGGTAACGGGCGTCGCGACCACCGAAAAAACCGAAGACGCGACGCTGATCCAGACCCGCCACCGCATTCCGGAAACCCCGCTCACGGAAGATCAGATTTTGATTTTCCAGGTGCCGATCCCGGAGCCGCTGCGCTTTATCGAGCCGCGCGAAACCGAAACCCGCACCATGCACGCCCTGGAAGAGTACGGGGTCATGCAGGTGAAGCTGTATGAGGATATCGCCCGCTTCGGCCATATCGCCACCACCTACGCCTACCCGGTGAAGGTCAACGGGCGCTACGTCATGGACCCGTCGCCGATCCCGAAATTCGATAATCCGAAGATGGACATGATGCCCGCCCTGCAGCTGTTCGGTGCCGGACGTGAAAAACGCATCTACGCCGTACCGCCGTACACCCGTGTAGAGAGTCTCGATTTCGACGATCACCCGTTTACGGTGCAGGAGTGGGACGAGCCGTGCGCCATCTGCGGATCCAAACACAGCTATCTGGATGAAGTGGTGCTGGACGACACGGGCAAACGGATGTTTGTCTGCTCCGACACCGATTTCTGCCGCCAACAGAGCGAGGCGAACGGCCAATGAAACCGCTGCTTTCGGTAAATCACCTGACCCACCTGTATGCGCCGGGCAAAGGCTTTAGCGACGTGTCGTTCGAGCTGTGGCCGGGCGAAGTGCTGGGCATTGTCGGCGAGTCCGGTTCCGGCAAAACCACTCTGCTGAAATCCATCTCCGCGCGCCTGACGCCGCAGAACGGCGACATTTTGTATGAGGGCGCTTCGCTCTACGGCATGAGCGAGGCCGAGCGCCGCCGCCTGCTGCGCACCGAGTGGGGCGTGGTGCACCAGCACCCGATGGACGGCCTGCGCCGTCAGGTCTCTGCCGGAGGCAATATCGGCGAACGCCTGATGGCCACCGGCGCGCGCCACTACGGCAATATCCGCGCCACGGCGCAGCACTGGCTGGAAGAAGTGGAAATCCCCGCCTCGCGCATCGACGACCTGCCGACAACCTTCTCCGGCGGCATGCAGCAGCGTTTACAGATTGCCTGCAATCTCGTCACCCATCCGAAGCTGGTGTTTATGGATGAACCCACCGGCGGGCTGGACGTCTCGGTGCAGGCCCGCCTGCTCGACCTGCTGCGCGGTCTGGTGGTGGAGCTGAACCTGGCGGTGGTGATTGTCACCCACGATTTGGGCGTCGCGCGCCTGCTGGCGGACCGCCTGCTGGTGATGAAGCAGGGTCAGGTGGTGGAAAGTGGGTTAACCGACCGCGTGCTCGACGATCCCCATCATCCGTACACCCAGCTTCTGGTGTCGTCCGTGTTGCAGAACTGAGGGGGCTGTTGCCGGGTGGCGCTGCGCTTACCCGGCCTACGAATAGCGCACCTGTGGGCCGGGTAAGGCGAAGCCGCCACCCGGCAACGCGAACACCGCACCTTGTAGGCCGGGTAAGGCGTAGCCGCCACCCGGCAAAACGAATCGCGAGGCCAACATGATCCACGTACAAAACGTAAGTAAGACCTTTGTGCTCCACCAGCAAAACGGCGTGCGCCTGCCGGTGCTGCAAAATGCCTCGCTGGAGGTTAATCGCGGCGAATGCGTGGTGCTGCACGGCCACTCCGGCAGCGGAAAATCGACCCTGCTGCGCTCCCTCTACGCCAACTATCTGCCCGACGAAGGCCATATTCATATTCGCCACGGCGATGAATGGATCGACCTGGTGCAGGCCCCGGCGCGTAAGGTGCTGGAGGTACGCCGCTCGACGATCGGCTGGGTGAGTCAGTTTCTGCGGGTGATCCCGCGGATCTCCGCCCTGGACGTGGTGATGCAGCCCCTGCTGGATCTTGGCGTGCCGCGCGAAACCTGCGCCGCTAAAGCCGCCAGCCTGCTGACGCGTCTCAACGTACCGGAGCGTCTGTGGCACCTTGCCCCGTCGACCTTTTCCGGCGGCGAGCAGCAGCGCGTCAACATCGCCCGCGGCTTTATCGTCGACTACCCGATTTTACTTCTGGATGAACCCACCGCCTCGCTCGACGCTAAAAACAGCGCGGCCGTGGTGGAGCTGATCGAACAGGCCAAAGCGCGCGGCGCGGCGATCGTCGGGATCTTCCACGACGAGAGCGTTCGCACCCGCGTCGCGGACAGGCTGCACCCAATGGGGACTCCCGCATGATTATCAATAACGTCAAGCTGATACTGGATAATGAAGTGGTTGACGGCTCGATTGAGATCCAGGACGGAACAATCCGCGCGTTTGCCGAAACCCAGAGCCGCTCGCCCGAGGCGATGGACGGCGACGGCGGCTGGCTGCTGCCGGGGCTGATCGAACTGCATACCGATAATCTGGACAAGTTCTTCACCCCCCGCCCGAAGGTGGACTGGCCCGCGCATTCAGCGATGAGCAGCCACGACGCGCTGATGGTCGCCAGCGGCATCACCACCGTACTGGACGCGGTGGCCATCGGCGACGTGCGCGACGGCGGCGACCGTCTGGAGAACCTGGAGAAGATGATCAACGCCGTCGAGGAGACGCAAAAGCGCGGCCTCAACCGCGCCGAGCACCGCCTGCACCTGCGCTGCGAGCTGCCGCACCACACCACCCTGCCGCTGTTTGAAAAGCTGGTCGGCCGCGAGCCGGTGTCGCTGGTCTCCCTGATGGACCACTCGCCGGGGCAGCGTCAGTTCGCCAACATTGAAAAGTATCGCGAATACTATCAGGGCAAATATTCCCTCAGCGACGCGGAGATGGCCCGTTACGAAGAAGAGCAGCTGGCGCTTGCGGCACGGTGGTCGCAGCCTAACCGTGTCCGAATTGCGGCGATGTGCCGGGACCGCAATATCGCGCTGGCCAGCCATGACGATGCCACGCACGATCACGTGCTCGAATCCCACCAGCTTGGCAGCGTGATCGCCGAATTTCCCACCACGTTCGAGGCGGCTGAAGCCTCCCGCAAGCACGGCATGAACGTGCTGATGGGCGCACCGAACATCGTGCGCGGCGGCTCGCACTCCGGCAACGTTGCGGCAAGCAGGCTCGCGTCCCTCGGCCTGCTGGATATTCTCTCGTCCGACTACTACCCCGCCAGCCTGCTCGACGCGGCGTTCCGGGTGGCCGACGACGAGGGCAACCGCTTTACGCTGCCGCAGGCGATTCGCCTGGTGACGAAAAACCCGGCCTCGGCGCTTAACTTGCAGGATCGCGGCGAGATAGCCGAAGGCAAGCGGGCGGATTTGGTGCTGGCCCACCGCAAGGGCGAGCACATCCATATTGACCACGTCTGGCGTCAGGGAAAAAGGGTGTTCTGATGGGAAGACTTATCTGGTTAATGGGGCCGTCCGGCTCCGGTAAGGACAGCCTGCTGTCCGCCTTACGGCAGCAGGAGCATCCGCAACTGCTGGTGGCGCACCGGTACATTACCCGGTCGGCGAATGCGGGGAGTGAAAACCATATCGCCCTGAGCGAGCAGGAGTTTTTCATTCGTGCCGGGCAAAACCTGCTGGCGCTGAGCTGGCACGCCAACGGCTATTACTATGGGATCGGCATCGAGACCGATCTGTGGCTGCATGCGGGGTTCGACGTGTTGGTCAACGGTTCACGGGCGCATCTTCCGCAGGCGCGCGCCCGCTATGGGGCGGCCCTGCTGCCGGTCTGCCTGCAGGTTTCACCGGACGTCCTGCGCAGCCGGTTGCAGAGCCGGGGTCGTGAATCCGCCCGTGAGATCGATCAGCGGCTTGCGCGTGCGGCGCGCTACGCCCCGTCCGACTGCCATATCCTTAATAACGACGGAAGTTTGCTACAGTCAGTCGAGACCTTTTTATCGCTTATCCGTCAGAAGGAGAAACAGCATGCCTGACTGCACGCTTCGCCCCGCCACCGCCGACGATGCGCAAATCGTCTATGCGTTAATCTGCGAATTAAAGCAGGCCGAATTTGATCACCAGGCGTTTCACGCGGGCTATCTTGCCAATCTGCAGGATCACAACATGCGCTACCAGCTTGCCGAACTGGACGGGCAGGTCATCGGCATGATCGGCCTGCACATGCAGTTTCACCTCCACCACGCACGCTGGATCGGCGAGATCCAGGAGCTGGTGGTGATGCCGCAGGCGCGCGGGTTAAAGGTGGGCAGCCAGCTGCTGGCCTGGGCGGAAGGGGTGGCACGAGAGGCCGGTGCGGAGCTGACCGAACTCTCCACCAGCGTGAAGCGCACCGACGCCCACCGTTTTTACGTCCGTGAAGGATATACGCAGAGCCATTTCCGATTCACCAAACCGCTGTAGAGGTGCGTTATGAGTCTGACAATCACGTTAACAGGAACCGGAAGCGCGCAACTCGTGCCGGTCTTTGGCTGCGACTGCGCGGCGTGCCGCCGGGCGCGCCTGCAGGAGACCTATCGCCGTCGCCCCTGTAGCGCGGTGGTCAAATTCAACGATGCGGTGACCCTGCTGGATGCCGGTATTCCACACCTGATGGACGACTGGGCTGCAGGCAGCTTTCAGCAGTTTTTGCTGACCCATTACCATATGGATCACGTTCAGGGACTCTTCCCCCTGCGCTGGGGCGTGGGCGCGACGATTCCGGTTTACGGTCCGCCGGACGAAGCAGGATGCGACGACCTGTTTAAACATCCGGGGATTCTGGATTTCAGCCACACGGTCGACCCCTTTGTCATGTTTGAGCTTCAGGGTATGCGGGTTACGCCCCTGCCGCTCAACCATTCGAAACTGACCTTCGGGTATTTGCTGGAGTCAGCCCACAGCCGCGTGGCCTGGCTGTCCGATACCGCCGGGCTGCCGGAAAAAACGGTGAAGTTCCTGCTTAACAGTCAGCCGCAGGCGATGATTATCGACTGCAGCCACGAACCGCGCGACGAGACGCCGCGAAACCATTGCGACTTAAATACCGTGATGGCGTTAAACGAAGTGATTGGCTGCCCGCAGGTGATCCTGACGCACATTAGCCATCAGTTTGACGTGTGGATGATGGATAACCCGCTGCCTGACGGCATTGAAGCGGGGTATGACGGAATGGTGTTGGTTCTCGACTGAGTTTTGCCGGGTGGCGGCTGCGCCTTACCCGGCCTACGCGCCAGGGTTTTGTAGGCCTGCGTAAGCGAAGCGCCACCAGGCTTTAGCCTCGATCGTAATCGTCTTCCAACCTGCGCTCATCCTCTTCCAGACGGCGTCTGTCGTCATCCAGCTGGCGCTGACGCTCGTCTAAACGGCGGCGTCTGTCTTCAAGCTGCCGACGGCGATCGTCATACTGACGGCTATCCATGCGACGGTTATCGTCATAACGATCGTCATCATCGTTGCTGCGGCTGCTGCTGGGGTTATAGGCATCGTTGATCGCCTGCTGAATGTTGCCAATGGCGTCATCAATCACATCGGCATGCGCCAGCTGGCTGGTGAGTGACAGCAGACCAAATAACAGAGCGGTAGAGTAACGTTTCATAAGGCCAGACTCGCAGGTGAACTGGCCTTAAGGTAATGAACAGCAGGGTGTGGGGGTAGCGGAGGAATCTCAAATTACCATCACTCTCCGCAGCGCCTGCGCCAGCTGCACCCGCGTAAACGGCTTGCGCAGTAGCTGAACGTCCGGCAGCTGAGGATTATGCGTGGGCCGTAAATCCTGTCCGCTGATCAGCAGCACCGGAAGCTGCGGATAGTGGCTGCGCACATGACTAATCACCTCGGCTCCGCTCAGGCTTCCCGGCAACATCAGGTCGCTGATAAACATGCCAATATCCGGCGACGCCGCCAGCATGTTCAGCGCCTGCTCGCCGTTTTCCGCTTCGAGCGTCAGGTAGCCAAGCTGGTGCAGCTGCTCGCACAGGGTCTGACGGACATCGGCTTCATCTTCCAGCACCAGTACCAGCCGCTCGTTATCGACGGAGGCGGTGGCAGAGAGCGTTTCATCTTCAGGAACTACGGGTAGCGTCGATCGCGGAAGGTGAAGCCGGACGGTCGTCCCCTGCCCCGGCGCGCTCTCGATCTCCACGCGGCCGCCGGACTGGCGGACAAAGCCGTACACCATCGACAGGCCTAACCCGCTCCCGCTCCCGGTCTGTTTGGTGGTGAAGAACGGCTCAAAGACGCGGGATTTCACCTCCTGAGACATCCCGCAGCCGCGGTCAATGACCTCCAGCGCCACCATATCCTGCCTGCGCCCGTCGCTGCGGGTGACGCGCTGATTCCAGGTGCGGATTTTTATCACCCCGCTTTGCCCTTCCATTGCATCGCGCGCGTTCATCACCAGGTTTATGATGGCGTTTTCCAGCTGGCTAACGTCTATCCAGGCGGGCCATGCCGGGGATTGCGCTTCGATCTCCAGGGTCAGGGTGGCAGGGAGGGAGTGACGCAGCAGTTCCCGGAGGTTCTCCAGCAGCGGCTGCATTTCAACCGCATGCGGGGTCAGGGATTGCTTGCGGGAAAACGCCAGCAGGCGCTGGGTCAGCAAGGCGCCACGCTCGGCCGCCTTCAGCGCCCGGGTAATGCGCGGCGCGTCGTTTGATTCGGGGTCGGTCAGCTCAAGGCTGCCGATGATCACCGCCAGCAGGTTATTAAAATCATGCGCCAGCCCGCCCGTCAGCTGTCCGACGGCCTTCATTTTCTGGCTGTGCAGGAGCGCCTCTTCCAGCCCCTGACGCTCAATGCGGTCGATCTCCATCTGCGTGGTTTTTTCTTTCAGCAGACGCGTGGTGTGCTCAAGCGAGGCGGTGTTGCGGGCAAAAACGTTGAACGCGCGCGCCAGTTCACCCAGCTCATCACGCCGCTGCAGCGCGGGAACGGAAACATCCTGTTCGCCGTGCGCAAGGCGTGACATCGCCCGGGAAATGGCCGTCAGGTTGGAGGCCAGATGGCGGTAGATATACCAGCAGGCACACCCGGTGATGATCAGCGCCAGCACGGCGAAAATGGTGATAAATACGCTGATGGATTGCAGCTCGTGATGGCTCTGGGCCGTGCGAAGCCGGGAGGCCTGCGCCACCTGCTCAACGTACTGATTAATATCGCTGTTGAGGATCGCCACCAGCGCCTTGATGTGGAACATGTACCAGCTTATCGCCAGATCGCTCTCCTCCAGCTGCTTCGACAGCGGGGCGAGCTGACCTAGCTCGGCATTAAAATCAGGCAGAACCGCCTTCACAACCGGCTGTGCGGCACTCCGGGGCAGCGTTGCGGCCACCGCGTCCAGCTGCTGAACGGTCGCACGCGGCGAAGGGGTGTCGATGGCGGCGGCGATCAGCCGGTCCATCTCCATCAGCTGCTGCGCATCCGGTACGTTACTGTCATAGCGGCGGTTGATGTCCTGCAGATGGCGCAGGTAGCTCTGGCTTTGGTACAGCGAGCTCAGCAGCGCGTTACGCTCCAGATGGCGTCGCTGTCCGCGCTCCAGCATCTCCGTCACGCTCTGCTGTAGCTCATTGCTTCGTTGAATAATACGCGCCACCAGCGCCGGCTCCTGCTGCGCCAGCGGCGCCTCCGCAAGCTGCTCCAGCGAGTGGCGCAGGGCCATTTGCGTCTGCTTCAGGCGCTCGGCTTCACCTTTATACTCGAGCGCCCCGACCACCTGCGAGAGCCGCACCGCCGCCGTTGCCACGCTGGCGGTGTCGCGGGCCAGGTTCATGCTGCCGGTCATGTCGTCCAGCGTTTGCTGCTGGACCTGCTCCTGGATTTGGCTGGCGTGGCGGAAGCCGAGCACCGCCACGCCGCTCACCATCAGCGTCACGGCGACCACCAGCAGATTGAAAATCAGCAGGCGGCCTCGTGCGCTGGCGAAGAACGGGGGGCGTGATGGCATGGGGTTGGGCTCCTGTGCGGTTTGGTGCCCTCACCCTGGCCCTCTCCCACAGGGAGAGGGAAAAGGAAAATGTGATGGCGATTAGCTATTCATAACTATGACAAATATGAACAGCTTCTGACATTTTGCATTTACGCACCTGTGATGAAGTGCAGAAATCGGCATTCACAGGAGATCCGCCATGAGCAGAACCCCGGTATTAGAGATGCGCAGCATTGCCAAAACGTTTGGCAGTTTCCACGCGCTCAAGGGTGTGGATTTGACGGTCTTTGCAGGTGAGATCCACGCGCTGATGGGTGAAAACGGCGCAGGCAAAAGCACGCTGATGAAAATCCTTGCGGGCGCCTATACCGCCACCGGCGGCGAAATCCTGATCGACGGCCAGCCGTTTCACATTAAAGGGCCGAAGGATGCGCTGGCCGCAGGCATCACGCTGATTTACCAGGAGATGCAGCTCGCGCCCAATCTGACCGTAGCCGAAAATATCTTCCTCGGCAGCGAGCTGTCGCGCGGCGGGCTGGTCCAGCGCAAGGAGATGGCCGCCCAGGCGCAGGCGGTGATTGACCGCCTCGGCGCGCAGTTTAGCGCCACCGATCTGGTGATGAAGCTCACCATCGCCGAACAGCAGCAGGTGGAAATTGCTCGCGCGCTGCACCGCAACAGCCGCATTCTGGTGATGGATGAACCCACCGCCGCCCTCTCCTCCCGCGAAACCCATCGCCTGTTTGAACTGATTTTGCGCCTGCGCGATGAAGGGATGGCGATCATCTATATCAGCCACCGCATGGCGGAGGTCTATGAACTCTCTGACCGCGTCAGCGTTCTGCGCGACGGGCAGTACGTCGGGAGCCTGACGCGCGACAAGCTGAACGCGTCGGAACTGGTAAAGATGATGGTGGGCCGCCCGCTAAGCGACCTGTTCAACAAGGAGCGTGATATTCCCCTCGGCAGTCCGCGTCTCAACGTCCACCACCTCACCGACGGTAAAAAAGTACAGCCGTGCAGCCTGCAGGTGCGTTCCGGCGAAATCGTCGGGCTGGCAGGGCTGGTCGGGGCCGGACGTTCCGAGCTGGCACAGCTTATCTTCGGCGTGCGTAAAGCCACGGGCGGCATGATTGAGGTCGACGGCGAGCCGGTAGTGATCCACTCCCCGCGCGCGGCCATCGAAAACGGCATCGGTTTTCTCACCGAGAACCGCAAGGAGCAGGGGCTGTTTCTGGAGCTGGCGGCGCAGGAGAACATCACTATGGCGACGCTGGAGCGCGACGCCACCTTCGGCTGGCTGAACCGCAAAAAAGCCCAGTCCATTTCCGATGACGCCATTGCTCTGCTCAATATCCGCGTGCCCCATTCGCAGGTGCGCGCAGGCGGTCTTTCCGGCGGCAACCAGCAAAAACTGCTCATCTCCCGCTGGGTAGCCATCGGCCCACGCATTCTGATTCTGGACGAACCCACGCGCGGCGTGGACGTCGGCGCAAAAAGCGAGATCTACCGCATCATGAACCAGATGGCGCGCAAAGGCGTGGCGATCCTGATGATCTCCAGCGAGCTGCCGGAAGTGGTGGGCATGAGCGACCGGGTTTACGTGATGCGCGAAGGCAGCATCGCGGGCGAGCTTCACGGACGTGACATCTCTCAGGAAAACATTATGACGCTGGCAACCGGCGTGAACGACACTCATCATCAGGCGGTGCAATCATGACAACTCCAACCCATCCGCAGCAGGTGGCGAAATCCGCCTCCGCCAAAAAAATGCTGATGAGCGATCTGATGCAAACGGTCGGCATTTTGCCGATTTTGATCCTGATTGTGGCGGTTTTTGGCTTTATTGCGCCCAACTTCTTCACTGAGAGCAACCTGCTCAACATCACCCGTCAGGCGTCGATCAACATCGTGCTGGCGGCGGGAATGACCTTTATTATCCTCACCGGCGGGATTGACCTCTCCGTAGGGTCGATTCTCGGCACCACGGCGGTGGCGGCGATGGTGGTGTCGCTCATTCCCGAATTCGCCGGGCTGTCCATTCCGGCCGCGCTGATGCTCGGCATGGTGCTGGGCCTGTTCAACGGCGCGCTGGTGGCCTTCGCCGGGCTGCCGCCCTTCATCGTGACGCTCGGCACCTATACGGCACTGCGCGGCGCGGCTTATCTGCTGGCCGACGGCACCACGGTCATTAACTCCAACATCAACTTCGAGTGGATCGGCAATAACTACCTCGGCCCGATTCCGTGGCTGGTAGTCATTGCCCTGGCGGTCATTGCTATCTGCTGGTTCATCCTGCGCCGCACCACGCTCGGCGTTCATATCTACGCGGTCGGCGGCAACATGCAGGCGGCGCGCTTAACGGGCATCAAGGTCTGGCTGGTGCTGCTGTTTGTCTACGGCATGAGCGGCCTGCTCTCCGGCCTCGGCGGGGTGATGAGCGCCTCGCGCCTCTACAGCGCCAACGGCAACCTCGGCACGGGTTACGAGCTGGATGCAATTGCGGCGGTGATCCTCGGCGGCACCAGCTTCGTCGGCGGGATCGGCACGATCACCGGCACGCTGGTCGGTGCCTTGATCATCGCCACCCTCAACAACGGCATGACGCTGATGGGCGTCTCCTACTTCTGGCAGCTGGTGATCAAAGGGGCGGTGATCATCATTGCGGTGCTGATCGACAAATACCGTACCCGACACCATCAAAGTGCATAACAACAATACCCTACGAGTGAGGAAGACAAGATGCGTTTGAAACCCTTAGTGACCGCGCTCTGTGCTGGCGCGCTGCTTGCCGCAACGCCGTTTGCGCAGGCGAAAGATCTGAAGTCCATCGGCGTGACGGTGGGCGACCTGGCTAACCCGTTCTTCGTGCAGATCACCAAAGGTGCCGAGCTGGAAGCGCGCAAGCTGGCGGGCGATAACGTCAAGGTGACGCTGGTCTCCAGCGGGTACGATCTGGGCCAGCAGGTGGCGCAGATCGACAACTTCATTGCCGCGAAAGTGGACATGATCATCCTCAACGCCGCGGATTCCAAAGGGATCGGCCCGGCGGTGAAGCGCGCGAAGGACGCCGGGATTGTGGTCGTGGCGGTTGACGTGGCGGCGGAAGGGGCTGATGCCACCATCACCTCCGATAACACCCAGGCGGGTGAGATGGCCTGTAAGTACATTACCGACCGCCTGAAAGGGAAAGGCAACGTGGTGATCATCAACGGACCGCCGGTCTCTGCGGTACAAAACCGCGTAGAAGGGTGCCAGACGGAGTTCAAAAAACATCCGGATATCAAGGTGCTCTCGGATAACCAGAACGCCAAGGGCAGTCGTGAAGGCGGTCTGGAAGTCATGACCTCCCTGCTGGCGGCCAATCCGAAGATCGACGGCGTGTTTGCGATTAACGATCCGACTGCGATCGGCGCCGATCTGGCCGCGAAACAGGCTCAGCGCAATGAGTTCTTTATCGTTGGCGTGGATGGATCGCCGGACGGTGAGGAAGCGCTGAAGCGCGAAAACTCCCTATTTGTGGCGACCCCGGCGCAGGATCCGCAGGTCATGGCGGCAAAAGCGGTGGAGATTGGCTATGACATTCTCCAGGGCAAACCCGCGCCGAAAGCGCCCGTGCTGATCCCGGTGACGATGATCGATAAAAAGAACGTCGGTACCTATAAGGGTTGGACGGTTAAATGATCCTTTTCCCTCTCCCGCAGGGAGAGGGAACTGTTTTCAAGGAGTCCCCATGAAACGCTCCGACATCAATGAAATCCTCGGCCACACGCGGCAGTTTTTCTCCATGCACGACGTTCATCTCCCGCCTTTTGCCAGCTTTCCGCCAACGAAATGGCAGCAGCTTGACCAGGCCGCATGGCAGGAAGTGTTCGACCTCAAGCTCGGCTGGGACGTGACGGCGTTCGGCGGCAACAACTTTGCCGCTGAGGGCCTGACGCTCTTTACCCTGCGCAACGGCTCGCCCAACGGCGTGCCTTATGAAAAAAGCTATGCCGAAAAAATCATGCACGTGCGCGACGGCCAGGTGACGCCGATGCATTTTCACTGGCGCAAGCGCGAAGACATCATCAACCGGGGCGGCGGGAATCTGATCATTGAGTTATGGAATGCCGGAGCGCATGAAGAGACGGAAAACACCGACGTGACCGTCACCGTCGACGGCTGCCGCCAGACCCACGCCCCCGGCAGCCAGCTGCGCCTCACGCCAGGGGAAAGCATCTGCCTGACGCCCACTCTTTACCACAGTTTCTGGGGCGAACGCGGCTTCGGCGACGTGCTGGTGGGGGAAGTCTCCTCGGTTAATGACGATGAACACGACAACCACTTTTTGCAGCCGGTTGCCCGCTATAACAACATCGAAGAAGACGAACCGGCACTGCTGGTGCTGTGCAACGAGTACAACCTGTTCCGGATATAAGGGGTGAATGATGCCATTGATTTCTCTTGCCGACGGTCTTGCGCACGCCAGACAACACCGCTATGCGCTGGGCGCGTTTAACGTGCTCGACTCCCACTTCCTGCGCGCGCTATTCGCCGCCGCAAAGCAGGAACGCTCGCCGTTTATCATCAACATCGCGGAAGTGCATTTTAAGTACGTGTCGCTGGATTCCCTTGTCGAAGCGGTGAAGTTCGAGGCCGCTCGCCACGCTATTCCCGTGGTGCTCAACCTCGACCACGGCCTGCATTATGACGCCGTCGTGCGCGCCCTGCGCTTAGGGTTCAGCTCCGTGATGTTCGATGGCTCTACGCTGAGCTATGAGGAAAATGTTCGCCAGACGCGAGAAGTGGTGAAGATGTGCCATGCGGTGGGCGTCTCCGTGGAGGCAGAGCTGGGCGCGGTCGGGGGTGATGAAGGGGGCGCGCTTTACGGACATGCGGATGAAGCCTTCTTCACCGATCCGCAGCTGGCGCGCGAATTTGTTGATTCAACCGGCATCGACGCGCTGGCCGTCGCCATCGGCAACGCACACGGCAAGTATAAAGGCGAGCCGAAGCTCGATTTCCCGCGTCTGGACGCCATTCGTCAGCAGACG
The DNA here is from genome assembly GCF_043945315.1 of Enterobacter cloacae complex sp. 2024EL-00227. NCBI lineage: Bacteria > Pseudomonadati > Pseudomonadota > Gammaproteobacteria > Enterobacterales > Enterobacteriaceae > Enterobacter > Enterobacter cloacae complex sp. 2024EL-00227. The sequence continues at coordinate 115,796 of NZ_JBIMQP010000013.1, read as the reverse complement.
GGGCTGCCGCTGGTTTTACACGGCGGCTCCGGGATTAGCGATGCCGACTTCCGCCGCGCCATCGAGCTGGGCATTCATAAAATCAATTTCTATACCGGCATGTCGCAGGCCGCACTCGCCGCCGTGGAGCAGCGCATGGCGAACCGCCAGCCGCTGTACGACGAGTTTGCCGAACTGCTGCTCGGCATTGAAGAAGCGATTACCGATACGGTCGCCGAACAGATGCGCATCTTCGGCAGCGCGGGGCAGGCATGATGGAACGCAAAGGCATCATCGCCGCAGGCAATATGCTGGTGGACCACGTCCACCAGATCGTACAGTGGCCGGAGCGCGGCTGGCTGGCGGAAATCACCCACAGCGAACGCTCAACCGGCGGCGCGCCGCTCAACGTCCTGCTGACGCTGGCAAAAATGCACGTTGGCCTGCCGCTGCAGGCGGTGGGGCTGATTGGCGAAGACGGCGACGGGGACTACATTCTGGCGATGCTCGACCAGTACCACGTCAACCGCCAGCGCGTACAGCGCACCACCTTTGCGCCAACCTCCATGTCGCAGGTGATGACCGACCCCAGCGGACAGCGCACCTTTTTCCACTCGCCGGGGGCCAACCGCCTGCTGGATCTTCCCGCCTTCGATCGCTTAGACGGATCGATGAAGATCTTCCATCTCGGCTATCTCCTGCTGCTCGACAGCCTGGATATGCCCGATGACGAATTTGGCACCCGCAGCGCGCGGCTGCTGGCGCAGATGCGCGACCAGGGGTATGAAACCTCGCTCGATCTGGTTTCCCGCAAGGGCGACCCGCGCTATCAGCCGCTGGTGCTCCCTGCCCTTCGCCATCTCGACTATCTGGTGATTAACGAGCTGGAGGCCGGTGAGTTTAGCGGCCTGACAATGCGTGACGAAAACGACGCCCCGCACATTGCCCATATCGCGGACGCCGCGGCGCAGCTGCTGGCGGCCGGCGTACGCCAGCGGGTGGTGATCCACTGTCCGGAAGGCGCATGGGGAGAAGCTCGCGGTGAAGCGGGTCGCTGGATCCCGTCATGGATGCTGGAGCAGGAAGAGATTATCGGCAGCGTCGGCGCGGGCGATGCCTTTTGCGCGGGCTTTTTATACGGCTGCCATGAATCGCTCCCGCTAACAGAGAGTATTTATCTGGCGCACGCCTGCGCGCGGGCAAGCCTGCTGGCCGCCAATGCGATTGACGGCGCAAAAACGCTGGCCGAGCTGCAGGCGTTTATTCGCGAGAGCATTTAATTTAACAATAATTGCGATTTTTCATTACAGTTCTATGAATTTTATATTCCCGAACTACACTCTCTCCATCTGGCATATTCGGCGTGGGCAGCACTCTGTCCGCACGCTTTTCCGAAATGAGATAGAAAGAGGACAAGGGAAAAATGTTCGCAGCCATCATCATCGGTATTTTCATTATCAGCGTTATTTATGCGCATTCCCGCGGCAAAGAAAAACAGACGCTTTCCCGTCAGCTCTTCGACCATTCGACGTTTATGGCGCCCATCAATATGTTTATGACGGCGTTTTCTTCCCTGCCCGCCAGGCAGCCTTTCTTTGAAACAGAGCGCTTCCCGGAATTAAATAAGCTGACGGAAAACTGGCTGGTTATTCGCGAAGAGGCGCTGCGTTTGCAGCATCATATTAAGGCAGCGGAAAATAATAACGACGCCGGCTTTAACACCTTTTTTAAACGCGGCTGGAAACGTTTTTATCTGAAGTGGTATGCCGATGCCCATCCCTCCGCGCAGTCTTTATGCCCGGTGACGACCCGGCTGGTGAGTGAAATCCCTTCGGTGAAGGCGGCCATGTTTGCCGAGCTGCCGGCGGGTGCAAAGCTTGGCAAGCACCGGGATCCGTATGCGGGCTCGGTTCGTTACCATCTGGGCTTATTCACCCCGAATGACGATCGCTGCTTTATTGAAGTCGACGGGCAACGCCACAGCTGGCGGGATGGTGAAGCCGTTATTTTTGATGAGACCTACGTCCACTGGGCAGAAAATAAAACGGATCAAACGCGCATTATTCTCTTCTGCGATATCGAGCGTCCGATGAAATGGCGCTGGGCGCAGGCGGTTAACCATTGGGTGGGAACCACGCTGATGTCTGCGGCCAGGTCACCGAATGACGAGAATGACAGCACCGGCGGCATTAACCGCATTTTTAAATACGTTCATGCAGGTCGCGAGCGGGGGCAGCGTCTGAAAAAAAGGAACCGTAAGGCCTATTACGCCCTCAAGTATCTTTGCATCGCTGCAATCTTTGCCGCCATCATTGTTCCGGCGATAACGTAAGCCTTATGCCGCCTGTTCGGGCCGGCTCACGTCAGTGGCAAACACGTAACCCAACCCGCGGATGGTTTTGATGAGCGCAGGCTGATGCGGGTTAGCCTCTATTTTCCGGCGCAGGCGCATGATCAGCACGTCAATCGTGCGGTCGAACACGTCGGCGCTTTCGCTGTGGGTCAGCTCAAGCAGCCTGTCACGGCTCAGCACCCGGCGGGCATTTTGCGTGAGCGCCAGCAGCAGGCCGTACTCGCCCTGGGTTAAGGGCACGGTATTACGCTGCGGATCAATCAGCTCACAGCGGGTGGTATCAAGCGTCCATCCGTTAAACGCAATGCCCGCGACGGGCGCTGCGGGGGCTTCTGCCGCCAGCGCGCCCGTTCGGCGCAACACCGCTTTCACCCGGGCGACCACCACGCGCGGGTTGAACGGTTTGCCAATATAATCGTCGGCCCCCATCTCCAGCCCCACCACCACGTCTGACTCACTGCCCAGGCCGGTTAACATCACAACCGGTAGCGCCGGACGCTGCTTTTGCAGCTGCAGCAGAACCTGCAGGCCGTTGATATCCGGCAGCATCATATCCAGCAGCACAAGCGCGATATTCGGCTCCTGCTGCACCTGGCGCAGCGCATCCTGGCCGTTATGGCAGACAAGCACGCTAAAGACGTGCTCGCTCAGCACGTCCTGAAGCAGTTCGCAGACTGCCGTATCGTCATCAACCACCAGAATCGCCGGTTTCATCGTATGCTTCCGTCAGGGGATTATGTTAAGTCTGAACTATTCTGCCGTCGGCTCCAGTCAAAAGGTTTTTTCAGTGACGGAAATTCAACCCATGTCACATCCGCCGCCCTGTCGACACGTCAATTTTGACGATTGACTGCTTTTTGTCAGGGTTTTCACCCCGGATGGGCCGTAAAGTCAGGGGATACCCATACAAAAAACATGGCATAGAAGCTGCATAGTGGGTGCGAACGATTCGATTAACTGGAGCAGACTGATGAAAAAAGTCGTCACGGTTTGCCCTTATTGTGCCTCAGGTTGCAAGATCCACCTGGTGGTCGATAACGGCAAAATCGTCCGGGCGGAGGCCGCGCAGGGGAAAACCAACCAGGGCACGCTGTGCCTGAAAGGGTACTACGGCTGGGATTTTATTAACGATACCCAAATCCTTACCCCGCGCCTGAAAACCCCTATGATCCGCCGCGAGCGCGGCGGCAAGCTGGAAGCCGTATCCTGGAACGAGGCGCTGGATTATGTCGCCACGCGCCTGAGTGCCATTAAGGCCAAGTATGGCCCGGATGCCATCCAGACCACCGGCTCTTCCCGCGGGACGGGAAATGAAACCAACTATGTGATGCAAAAATTCGCGCGCGCCGTTATTGGTACCAATAACGTCGACTGCTGCGCTCGCGTCTGACACGGCCCATCGGTTGCAGGTCTGCACCAGTCGGTCGGTAACGGCGCAATGAGTAATGCCATCAACGAGATAGATAATACCGATCTCGTCTTCATCTTTGGTTATAACCCGGCGGATTCTCACCCTATCGTCGCGAACCACGTTATTCGCGCTAAACAGAATGGGGCGAAAATCATCGTCTGCGATCCGCGCAAAATTGAAACCGCGCGCATTGCGGATATGCACATTGCATTGAAAAACGGCTCAAACATCGCGCTGTTGAACGCAATGGGGCACGTCATTATTGAGGAGAACCTGTACGATCAGGCGTTTGTCGCGACCCGTACAGAAGGCTTTGAAGAGTATAAGAAAATAGTCGAGGGCTATACGCCTGAATCCGTCGAAGCGATAACCGGCGTTAGCGCACAGGAGATTCGTCAGGCGGCCAGAATGTATGCCGGGGCAAAAACCGCCGCCATTCTCTGGGGCATGGGCGTGACCCAGTTCTACCAGGGCGTGGAAACCGTGCGCTCGCTCACCAGCCTCGCGATGCTGACCGGTAATCTGGGTAAAGCACACGTTGGCGTGAACCCGGTGCGCGGTCAGAATAACGTGCAGGGCGCCTGCGATATGGGCGCGCTGCCGGACACGTATCCGGGCTACCAGTACGTGAAGTTCCCGGAAAACCGCGCCAAGTTCGCGAAGGCGTGGGGCGTGGAAAGCCTGCCGGAACATACCGGGTATCGCATCAGCGAGCTGCCGCACCGCGCGGCGCATGGCGAAGTGCGTGCGGCCTATATCATGGGTGAAGATCCGCTTCAGACCGACGCCGAGCTTTCTGCAGTGCGTAAAGGGTTTGAGGATCTGGAGCTGGTGATTGTCCAGGATATCTTCATGACCAAAACCGCGGCGGCGGCGGATGTCATTTTACCGTCGACCTCCTGGGGCGAGCATGAAGGCGTCTACACGGCGGCCGACCGCGGCTTCCAGCGCTTCTTCAAGGCGGTCGAGCCGAAGTGGGATCTGAAAACGGACTGGCAGATCATCAGTGAAATCGCCACCCGCATGGGCTACCCGATGCACTACAACAACACCCAGGAGATCTGGGATGAGTTGCGCAGCCTGTGTCCGGACTTCTACGGCGCCACCTATGAAAAAATGGGCGAGCTGGGATACATCCAGTGGCCGTGTCGGGATGAGTCAAAGGCCGATCAGGGGACGTCCTATCTCTTTAAGGAGAAATTCGACACCCCGAACGGGCTGGCGCAGTTCTTCACCTGCGACTGGGTCGCGCCGATCGATAAACTCACCGATGAGTATCCGATGGTGCTCTCCACCGTACGCGAAGTGGGCCATTACTCCTGTCGTTCGATGACCGGAAACTGCGCCGCGCTGGCGGCGCTGGCGGATGAACCGGGCTATGCGCAAATCAACACCGCCGATGCGGAACAGCTCGGTATTGAGGATGAAGCGCTGGTGTGGGTGAACTCGCGCAAAGGGCGGATCATTACTCGTGCGCAGGTCAGCGATCGTCCAAACAAAGGGGCGGTCTATATGACCTACCAGTGGTGGATTGGTGCCTGCAACGAGCTGGTAACAGAGAACTTAAGCCCGATAACCAAAACGCCGGAGTATAAATACTGCGCCGTTAACGTTGAGCCGATTGCGGATCAGCACGCCGCGGAACAGTATGTGATCGACGAATATAACAAGCTAAAAGCCCGACTGCGCGAAAGCGCAATGGGTTGAAGCCGTTAATTCATCGATGAATAAAGGGAGTGAAATATTCACTCCCTTTTTATTTCCGAGTAACCCATCAATAATATTAATTAATATTCTTGAAAACGGCTCGCAGAAATAATGTAATTTTCGCGAAAAAGAATTACATCTTTGCATTTTAATTCAGAGGGATAAGATATTCGGCGGGTGCTTAAGACTTTCTGTCTTGAGCATTGTTGAGGGACAGAAAGTAGAAAGCCCCGGGAAATTTTCATTTACCCGAGGCTACTCCCTCAACTCCAACAAGTTGAGAGTAGCCTCTTATTCTTTTTTTGACAAGGAGTAAAAGGCATGACGCCATTAAAAACTGCGTTAGGCATCGTCTTTATTGTTTGCCTGACGATAGTGATCTTTACCTTTATTACTCGCGGCAGGCTCTGCGAGTAATAAAGAGTGAGCATCAGGAGGTGGCGGCTAAATTAGCCTGCAACCCAGGCTAACCTCTACGGGCGGAACAACGGTTCCGCCCGGCTTGTAGGATGCTGAGGTCTTAATGCACCCATTTTTTTCTTTTGCGCCCGCGATTATACTGCGCGGCGTGTACCCAGATGATAAGAATCCATGAAAGCCATTTTTCTGTTGTTAGTGTTTTTAACATCCTTCGCCCGCGCCGATGAGATAGGCAGCCAGTATCGGAAACAGGCGGAAGCCGGTGATGCGCGTGCCCAGTATTATCTTGCCGATACGTACTTCAGCTCCGGCGACAGCAAGCAGGCCGCGCTGTGGGCCGAGAAAGCCGCGAAAGGCGGCGATGTCGACGCCATGGGGTTGCTCTCGCAAATCCTCTTTACGCAGGGCGATTACTCACAGGCCAAAGCCCTGGCCCAACAGGCAAACATTGCTGGCAGCAAACGCGGCGCGATCATGCTGGCGCGCATTCTGGTGAATACTCAGGCGGGGAAAACTGACTATCCCCAGGCCATCAGACTGCTGCACACGGCAACCGAAGATATCGACAGCGACTCTGCGGTCGATGCACAGCTGCTGCTGGGGCTGATTTATGCCAACGGCGTCGAAGTAGCGCAGGATGACGTGCAGGCCGCCTCGTGGTTCAAGCGGAGTTCAGCCCTTTCGCGTACGGGCTATGCCGAGTACTGGGCAGGGATGTTGTTCAGGCAGGGGGAGAAAGGCTTTATCACGCCCAATAAACAGAAAGCGCTGTACTGGTTAAACCTGAGCTGTACGGAAGGGTTTGATACGGGGTGCGAAGAGTTTGATGCGTTGAGCGGGGAGTAAACCATTGCCCGGTGGCGCTGCGCTTACCGGGCCTACGGCTTGTGTAGGCCGGGTAAGGCGAAGCCGCCACCCGGCTTTTTACATCACTGGTCAGCCGTCTTATCAAAACGACCCAGCACCTCGCGTTCATACGCCAGCGCTTTTTTACGGTCGAATTTGTGTTCCCACTTGGCGATAACCAGCACCGCCAGCGCATTACCCACCACGTTCAGCGCCGTACGCGCCATGTCGAGGATACGGTCCACACCCGCGATAAAGGCCAGGCCTTCCAGCGGAATGCCTACGCTGCCCAGCGTCGCCAGCAGCACCACGAACGAAACGCCCGGTACGCCTGCGATGCCTTTAGACGTCACCATCAGGGTCAGCACCAGGACGATCTCCTGCCACAGCGACAGGTCAATGCCGTACAGCTGCGCAATAAAGATAGCGGCGATGCTCTGGTACAGCGTGGAACCATCCAGGTTAAAGGAGTAACCGGTCGGCACCACGAAGCTGGTGATCGACGCTGGCGCACCGTAGGCTTCCATCTTCTCAATAATACGCGGCAGCACGCTCTCAGAGCTTGCCGTGGAGTAGGCCAGAATCAGCTCATCTTTCAGGATACGAATCAGGATCCAGATGCTCAGCCCACACAGACGCGCCACAATTCCCAGCACCACCAGCGCAAAGAACAGGATGGCAAAGTGCACCAGGAGCACCAGCTTCGCCAGCGGCCAGAGGGAGGCAAAACCGAAGTTCGCCACGGTGACGGCGATAAGCGCAAACACCCCTACCGGCGCGTAACGCATCACCATGTGGGTCACTTTAAACATGGTTTCGGAGATCGAGCGGAACACGGTCACCAGCGGTTCGCGGTGCGTCGCGGGCAGTGAAGAGAGCCCCAGACCAAACAGGACCGAGAAGAAGATAATAGGCAGCATCTCGCCCTTCGCCATCGACGCCACGATGTTGGTCGGTACCAGAGAAAGGATCGTGCCCATCAGGCCGTGTGCATGGCTTTGCACGTCAGCGGTCGTACTTTGGTATTTCGAAATATCCACCGTCGCCAGCTGCGACATATCAATCCCGGAACCCGGCTGGAACACGTTCGCCAGGGTAATACCGAGAATGATCGCAACCGTAGTGATCACTTCGAAATAGATAATGGTTTTCGCACCAATACGGCCTAACTGCTTCGCATCGCCGACGCCTGCAATACCCACCACCAGCGTCGAGATCACAATCGGTACTACGATCATCTTGATCAGGTGAATAAAGATATCCCCTGCCGGTGAAAGCAGGTTCGCAATCAGCCAGTCGCGGCTGTCGCTGTGATAGTGGAGGTAACTGCCCAGCAGGATGCCCAGCACAAGGGCGATTAAGATCTGCCAGGCCAGGCTGACTTTAACGTTTTTCATAGAAACTGACTTCCTCAATGAAGCGCCTTATTCACTTAAACTGCATGAATATGGGGACATACTGAAAGGGTATGAATTGTGTTGCGTCGATTTATGGGATTTTTTAACGCGGCGTATGAGTATCATTTGCGCGGCCTGTTGCGCAAGCCTTAAAGAACGACGCATTTCACTCGTAAAAGCGTCTGTGACGGGAGTTTCTCCTGATTCTAATAAATAACCTTTTGTTATAAAAAACCTTTTTTAAACATAAATGTGAATAATCGTCAGCATAAATTATTTTCCTTCAAAGTTTCATTCGCTCATTTTTCAACCTGTTCAAACAATGCGTGATCTGTCGCCCAAATAATAAACAAAGCTTGTAAAGCCCCTACTCTTAACGTTTTTGCGACATATTATTAACATCTTACAAGGAGAAAAAAAGCCATGAGCCAAATACACAAACATGACATTCCCGCAAACATTGCGGACCGTTGCCTGATCAACCCGGAGCAGTACCACGAGAAATATCAGCAATCTATTACCGCCCCGGACACCTTCTGGGGTGAGCAGGGCCATATCCTTGACTGGATCAAACCTTATCAGAAGGTAAAGAACACCTCCTTTGCGCCCGGTAACGTCTCCATTAAATGGTATGAAGATGGCACGCTGAACCTGGCGGCAAACTGTCTGGACCGTCACCTTGCCGCGCGCGGGAACGAGACGGCGATTATCTGGGAAGGCGATGATGCCTCGCAGAGCAAACACATTACCTATAAAGAACTGCACCGCGACGTGTGCCGCTTTGCCAACGTCCTGCTGGATAAAGGCATTAAAAAAGGCGACGTGGTCGCTATCTATATGCCGATGGTGCCGGAAGCGGCGGTGGCCATGCTGGCCTGTGCGCGTATCGGCGCGATTCATTCCGTTATTTTCGGTGGGTTCTCGCCAGAGGCGGTTGCGGGTCGTATTGTCGATTCAAGCTCAAAACTGGTGATCACCGCCGATGAAGGCGTGCGCGCAGGACGCAGTATCCCCCTGAAGAAAAACGTCGACGAAGCGCTGAAAAACCCGAACGTCAACACGGTCAGCAACGTCATCGTCCTTAAGCGTACCGGCGGCAAAATCGACTGGCACGAGGGGCGCGACCTGTGGTGGAGCGACCTGATTGAAAAGGCGAGCGACCAGCATCAGCCGGAAGAGATGAACGCGGAAGATCCGCTCTTCATTCTTTATACCTCTGGCTCAACCGGCAAACCGAAAGGCGTGCTGCACACCACCGGCGGTTATCTGGTCTACGCGGCCACTACCTTCAAATACGTCTTCGACTACCACCCGGGCGACATCTACTGGTGTACCGCCGACGTGGGCTGGGTCACCGGACACAGCTACCTGCTGTACGGTCCGCTGGCCTGTGGCGCCACCACGCTGATGTTTGAAGGCGTGCCGAACTGGCCGACCCCGGCGCGTATGTGCCAGGTGGTCGACAAACACCAGGTCAACATTCTCTACACCGCACCAACGGCCATCCGCGCGTTAATGGCGGAAGGCGACAAAGCCATCGAAGGCACGGACCGTTCTTCATTGCGCATCCTCGGCTCCGTGGGTGAGCCAATCAACCCGGAAGCCTGGGAGTGGTACTGGAAGAAAATCGGCAACGAGAAATGCCCGGTCATGGACACCTGGTGGCAGACCGAAACCGGCGGCTTTATGATCACCCCGATGCCGGGCGCCACGCAGCTGAAAGCGGGCTCGGCAACCCGTCCGTTCTTCGGCGTACAGCCTGCGCTGGTGGATAACGAAGGCAACCCGCTGGAAGGGGCCACCGAAGGCAACCTGGTGATCACGGACTCGTGGCCGGGTCAGGCGCGTACCCTGTTCGGCGATCACGATCGCTTCGAGCAGACCTACTTCTCGACCTTTAAAAACATGTACTTCAGCGGCGACGGCGCGCGTCGTGATGAAGATGGCTATTACTGGATCACCGGACGCGTGGACGACGTGCTGAACGTCTCCGGCCACCGTCTGGGCACCGCGGAGATTGAATCGGCGCTGGTGTCGCATCCGAAGATTGCCGAAGCCGCCGTTGTCGGCATTCCGCACAACATCAAGGGCCAGGCAATTTACGCTTACGTCACCCTGAACCACGGGGAAGAGCCGTCGCCAGAGCTCTATGCTGAGGTGCGCAACTGGGTGCGTAAAGAGATTGGCCCGCTGGCGACGCCGGACGTGCTGCACTGGACCGACTCGCTGCCGAAAACCCGCTCCGGCAAAATCATGCGCCGTATCTTGCGCAAAATCGCGGCAGGGGACACCAGCAACCTCGGTGATACCTCAACGCTCGCGGATCCTGGCGTGGTGGAAAAACTGCTCGAAGAGAAGCAGGCCATCGCAATGCCTTCCTAGTGTTTTCTCCCTCTCCCCTCACCCTCTCCCCATAGGGGAGAGGGGATAAAAACAAACCAACCTTACCTTTGGAGACTCTGTGATGAATGACCATATTTGTCAGCAGATAGAGAATAGTGCGCACTACAGGGAGCTCGTCGATAAGCGGCAACGGTTTGCCTTCACCCTTTCCATCATCATGCTGATTATCTATGTCGGCTTTATTCTGCTGATCGCCTTTGCGCCGCACTGGCTGGGCACCCCGCTGCACGAGGGCACCAGCGTGACGCGCGGTATTCCCATTGGCATTGGCGTCATCGTGATTTCATTTGTGCTGACCGGTGTTTACGTCTGGCGCGCGAACGGTGAATTCGATCGCCTTAATAAAGCGGTACTGCAAGAGGTAAAAGCATCATGAAGAGAATTCTGACGGCGCTCGCCGCCACGCTTCCCTTTGCCGCCCACGCGGCAGATGCGATTACCGGCGAGGTACAGCGCCAGCCAACCAACTGGCAGGCGATTGTGATGTTCCTGATTTTCGTGGTGCTGACGCTGTACATCACTTACTGGGCGTCGAAACGCGTGCGCTCCCGTAACGATTACTACACCGCAGGCGGCAACATTACCGGCTTCCAGAACGGGCTGGCGATTGCGGGTGACTTTATGTCCGCCGCCTCGTTCCTCGGGATCTCCGCGCTGGTCTACACCTCCGGCTATGACGGCCTGATTTACTCCCTCGGCTTCCTCGTCGGCTGGCCGATCATTCTGTTCCTGATTGCCGAGCGCCTGCGCAATCTGGGCCGCTACACCTTCGCCGACGTGGCCTCCTATCGCCTGAAGCAGGGACCGATTCGCACCCTCTCCGCCTGCGGTTCGCTGGTGGTGGTGGCGCTGTACCTGATTGCGCAGATGGTGGGCGCGGGTAAACTGATCCAACTGCTGTTCGGCCTGAACTACCACATCGCGGTGGTGCTGGTGGGCGTGCTGATGGTGATGTACGTGCTGTTCGGCGGCATGCTGGCGACGACCTGGGTGCAGATCATCAAAGCCGTGCTGCTGCTGTTCGGCGCCAGCTTTATGGCCTTTATGGTGATGAAGCACGTCGGGTTCAGCTTCAATAACCTGTTCACTGAAGCCATGGCGGTCCACCCGAAAGGGGAAGCCATCATGAGCCCGGGCGGGCTGGTGAAAGACCCGATATCGGCCCTGTCGCTCGGTCTGGGCCTGATGTTTGGTACCGCAGGCTTACCGCATATCCTGATGCGCTTCTTCACCGTGAGCGACGCGCGTGAAGCGCGCAAGAGCGTCTTCTACGCCACCGGCTTCATGGGTTACTTTTATATCCTGACCTTTATTATCGGCTTTGGCGCGATCATGCTGGTGGGGGCAAACCCGGCGTTTAAAGATGCCGCGGGCGCGCTGATTGGCGGCAATAACATGGCGGCGGTGCATCTGGCCGACGCGGTGGGCGGCAACCTGTTCCTCGGCTTTATCTCCGCCGTGGCCTTCGCCACCATTCTTGCGGTGGTTGCGGGTTTAACGCTGGCCGGGGCGTCGGCGGTTTCGCATGACCTCTACGCCAACGTCTTCCGCAAAGGCGCGAGCGAGCGCGATGAGCTGAAGGTTTCTAAAATCACCGTGCTGGTGCTGGGCGTCGTGGCGATCCTGCTGGGCATTCTGTTCGAGAAGCAGAACATCGCCTTTATGGTGGGGCTGGCCTTCTCCATCGCGGCAAGCTGTAACTTCCCGATCATCCTGCTCTCCATGTACTGGTCGAAACTGACCACCCGTGGCGCGATGATTGGCGGCTGGCTGGGGCTGCTGACGGCGGTGATCCTGATGATTCTGGGCCCAACCATCTGGGTGCAGATCCTCGGTCACGAAAGCGCTATCTTCCCGTACGAGTACCCGGCGCTGTTCTCCATTGCCGTGGCGTTTATCGGTATCTGGGTCTTCTCGGCTACCGACAACTCGCCGGAGGGTAACCTGGAGCGTGAGAAATTCCGCGCCCAGTTTATTCGTTCACAAACCGGTCTTGGCGTTGAGCAGGGCCGCGCGCACTAAACCTTTCTCCCCGGCCGCTCTGGCCGGGGAGTTCAAAACATCATCCACGCCACCAGCGGTGCAACCAGCACCATCGTCACGCCCGAGAGCATCATCACCAGGCTTGCGACAACCCCCTCCTGCTGACCGAGTTCATACGAACGCGCCGTCCCCGCGCCGTGCGACGCCGCGCCAAACCCCGCGCCTTTGGCCATCCCTTCCCGGATGGAAAGCCGCAGAAAGAGCATATCGCCCACCGCCATCCCAAAGACGCCCGTCACCACCACAAACAGCGCCACCAGGTCCGGCTGTCCGCCGAGCGGTTTCGCCGCCGCGAGCGCAAACGGCGTGGTCACCGAGCGCACGGCCAGGCTGCGCTGAATTTCGTCGGGCAGCGTAAACAGTCTCGCCAGCCAGACGGAGCTACAGACCGCGACCACCGTGGCGGTGATGACGCCTGCGCTGAGCGACATCCAGTGGCGCCTGATAATCGCCAGGTTGTCGTAAACGGGCACGGCAAAGGCGATGGTCGCCGGGCCGAGCAGCCACAGCAGCCAGTGGGATTCACCAATGTAGTTCTGCCAGGAGATATGGCCGAAGACCAGCATCAGCACCAGCAGGATCGGCGTGAAGACCAGCGGCATCAGCGGCAGCGCATGAAACCGGCGATACAGCCGCTTGTTGGCAAAGTAGATCGCCAGCGTCGCGATCAGGCACAAAACGCTGATCTGAAAGTTAGTCATGTTTGTGCCTGCTGATTTCAAAGCGATACACTTTATCCACCACCCAGGCGGTCGCTCCCAGCACCATCAGCGTACTCAGCGCGATCACCGCGAAGATGCGCCAGCCGTCCACCATCAACAGCTGCGCATAGTTCACCACCGCCACCACGGCAGGCACAAAGAACAGCAGCATCTCCGCCAGCAGCCAGCGCGCCCCGGCGCGCACCCAGTTAAGGGGGATCACGCGACAGAGGATGAGCGTCAACATCAGCAGCATCCCCACCAGGTTGGCAGGCAGCGGCAGGTGGAGCCAGCCGACAAGATATTCGGCGAAAACAAACAGTCCCGCGTAGAGCAGTACCTGAACCGGGACCTGGAGTCGTTGCACAACGGCAGGCGTAACACGGCTTAACGCCACGGCCATGGGGGTTTTCCTCAAAAATGAGACGAGGCGCCAGTATAGTGAGCGCACGGTATGGACTGAAATGAATTAAAATCATCACAGGTATAGTTTCGAGGAATAATCATGGACATAAGAACGCTGCGCTATTTTGTCGAAGTGGTTCGCCAGCAAAGTTTTACCCGCGCAGCGGAGAAGTTGTTTGTTACCCAGCCCACCATCAGCAAGATGCTGAAAAACCTCGAAGATGAACTTAACTGTACCCTGCTGATCCGCGACGGGCGCAAGCTGCTGCTGACCGACACCGGACGCGTGGTGTTCGAACGCGGGCTGGCCATTCTGGCGGAGTTCCGCCAGCTGGAAGCGGAGCTGGACGATATTAATCATCTGACCAAAGGGGTGCTTCGCCTCGGCATTCCACCGATGGTGGGGATGATGATGGCCGGGCCGATCGGCCTGTTTCGCCAGCGCTATCCTGGCGTAGAGCTGAAGATTTCGGAGTTTGGTGGCTTAACCGTCCAGCAGGCCGTCACTAACGGCGAGCTCGACGTGGCCATGACCGCCCTCCCCGTTGAGGAAGAGAGCGGCCTGGCGACGCTTCCGCTCTTTAGCCACCCGCTGTGCGTGCTGGTTCCCCGCTCCGGCGACTGGCTGAAAAGGGACGCGGTGAAGCCTGAGCTGCTCGGCGAACACCCTCTGCTGATCTACAACGAAGACTTCGCTCTTAGCCGCCAGCTAATGACGCTGTTTAACCAACATAACGTCAAGCCGCGCATCGCGGTGCGCAGCGGTCAGTGGGATTTCCTGGCCGCGATGGTGCAGGCGGGCGTGGGGATTGCCATTCTGCCGCAGCCGATTTGCGAGCGTCTGGACAAAAACACGCTGCGCTGGATCCCGCTGGAGAGCGATCTGCACTGGCAGTTAGGGATGATCTGGCGTGAAGGGGTCTATTTGTCGCAGAGCGCGCAGGCGTGGCTGCAGTGTTGTGAGGGGTTTTGGGTGCGGTCTGAATAGTGCCCGGTGGCGCTGCGCTTACCGGGCCTACGTTCGAACCGTAGGCCGGGTAAGGCGAAGCCGCCACCCGGCAAAACAGCGCTACTGATTCTCTATCAACAGCGCTTCCAGCAGGTCCAGATCGTGCAGCAGCTTTTGCAGCGTCTCGTTGCTGATCTGGCGCGTGGCGCGCAGGTGATACAGTTCGGCACGCTCTGAGCGCAGCGCGGCCAGACGGAACCGGCGTTCCAGGTTCTCCTCCTGCAGCGAGCTTTCTACATCGTTACGCCCGTCCGCGCGGCGACGCAGGTTACCAATTACGCGGGAACTCACCTCCGTCAGCAGCTGATTGTCGATGTTCTCTTCCGCATCCGCGGCCAGGCGCTCTTCCATTTTCTGGATGGCGACAATCGCCACTTCGGCGGTGGCCGCACGCGCAATACGCTCTTCCTTGTGCTGCTGGGTCGAATCGCCAACATCAATATGCTGGAGCAAAATCGGCAGCATAATCACGCCGACGAACAGGGAGAACAGAATCACCCCCGCCGCCAGGAACACCAGTTCGTAACGCGCCGGGAAGACATCGCCCGTCGGCAGCAGCAGCGGAATGGAGAGCACACCGGCGAGGGTTATCGCCCCGCGTACGCCCGCAAAAGAGGCGATCAGCAGCTCACGCGTTGTCCACGAGCCGAACTCCATCGGTTTTTTCTTCAGGAAGCGGACGCTGAAGTTTTTCATCGTCCACAGCCAGCCGAAACGCACCAGCATCAGCGCCAGGTAGATCAGCACGATGTCGGTAAACAGCATCCAGACCTCAACGTTCGGATCGGCCTCCGCCGCCACCAGCGAGGATTCCATAATGCCCGGCAGCTGCAGGCCCAACAGCAGGAACACCATGCCGTTAAAGACAAACTCCAGCATCGCCCAGGTGCTGTTGGCACGCAGGCGCATCGCCAGCGGCGCGCGGCGCATCACGCCGGAGCGGGTGATGGTCATCCCTGCCGCGACCGCGGCCAGAATGCCCGACACGCCGATATGTTCGGCAATCAGATAAGAGGCGAACGGCAGCAGGAACAGCAGTACGATCTGCGTCGCGGGTTCATCGCCGCCCCAGCGGCTGAGGAAGCGCAATGAGCGGCCGTACAGCCAGCTCACCACGAAGCCCGCGAGAATACCGCCGATGGCTACCTTAAAGAACTCCAGCGTCGCGCCGCCGACGGTAAAGACCATCGTGCCCATCGCAACGGCCACGGCAAACTTCAGAGCAACCAGGCCGGAGGCGTCATTCATCAGCGCCTCACCCTGTAAAATCCCCATGATTTTCTTCGGAATGCGGCCTTCGCCCACAATGCCGGACAGCGCCACGGCATCGGTTGGCGACAGCACGGCGGCCAGCGCAAAGGCAGGAATTAACGGGATACCCGGTACCGTCCAGTAGATCAGGAAACCAATCCCGACGACGGTGACCACCACCAGCGCAAGCGCCAGGCCGAAGATCTCTCGCCCGTGCTCAAGGAACTCGCGCGTGGGCGTTTTCCAGCCATCGGCAAACAGCAGTGGCGGGATGAACAGCACGAGGAACAGTTCGGGGTCAAATTCCACGTGCAGGCCAAACGTTGGCCACGCCAGCAGCGCGCCGATGGCAATTTGCATTAATGGCAGGGGGACCTGAAAGGGCAGTACGCGTGTAACCACCCCGGATAGCGAGACCACAAGGGTCATGATGAGTATTGTGAAGAAGATTTCCATGCGTTCCCTGTTTGCTGTGTTGCTTATGTACTCCGGAAGGCGTCGTGCCTTTTATTCTATCTTCCCCAGAGTAACGCAAAAGGCAACAGGATGAGTCCTGAAAATAAAAACGGGCGGCCTGAGCCACCCGTTTTCGCATCAAAGGACAACTCAGATTGCCCAGCCGCCCGCGTAAAACGCCACCAGCGCAACGGCAATCACAACGGTGCCAACGTTCAGCTTGCGCCATTCACCGGAGACCAGACGACCAATCACCAGCGACGCGAAGCCGATCATAATGCCGGTCACGATGTTACAGGTCAGCACGATGAAGACCGCGGTAATCAGGCCAGACATCGCGTCAACGAAATCCGCAAAGTCGATTTTCGCCACGTTGCTCAGCATCAGCAGGCCAACGTACATCAGCGCTGGCGCGGTCGCGTACGCCGGAACCAGATAGGAGAGCGGGGAGAGGAACAGGATCAGCATGAACAGCACGCCCACGGTGATCGCCGTCAGGCCGGTTTTACCGCCCGCCGCCGTACCCGCTGCGGACTCGATGTACACCGCCGCAGGCGCTGCGCCCACCAGGCCCGAGAAGACGCTGCTCAGGGAGTCCGTAGTCAGCGCTTTGCCGCCGTCAATAATCTGACCGTCTTTATCCAGCAGGTTCGCCTGACCGGCCACCGCACGAATGGTACCGGTCGCGTCAAACACGGCGGTCATCACCAGCGCCAGCACGCTTGGCAGGATCACCGGGTTGAGCGCGCCAACGATATCGAGGCTGCCAATCAGAGAGTTGCCTTTGTCATCGCTCAGCGACGGCATGGCGAAAATGCCGGAGAAGTGGACGTTCGGATCGAAAATCAGGCCCACAATGGACACGCCGATAATGGTCAGCAGAATGCCGCCCGGGACTTTCAGTTTTTCCAGACCGATAATCACCGCCAGGCCGATCAGTGACATGATCACCGGGAAGCTGGCGAAGTGGCCCAGCGCAACCGGCAGGCCGTCGAGCGGGTTCTTGATAACCAGACCGACGCCATTGGCGGCGATCAGCAGCAGGAACAGGCCGATACCGATGCCGGTACCGTGCGCCACGCCCTGCGGCAGGTTGCGCAAGATCCAGCTACGGATGCCGGTCGCTGAAATAACGGTAAACAGCACACCCATCAGGAACACGGCGCCCAGCGCAACCGGTACGCTGATGTGCTGGCCCAGCACCAGGCTGAACGCGGTAAACGCGGTCAGGGAGATGGCGCAACCAATCGCCAGCGGCAGGTTCGCCCACAGGCCCATCACGATAGAGCCCACGCCGGCCACAAGGCAGGTCGCCACAAAGACAGCCGCTGGCGGGAAGCCCGCTTTGCCCAGCATACCCGGCACAACGATGACGGAATAAACCATCGCCAGAAACGTTGTCAAACCGGCAACGATTTCCTGGCGCACGGTGCTGCCGCGGGCCGAAATTTTAAACATGGCGTCAAGTGAACCGCCAGTACGCGCAGATGGCGTAGACATAGAAAACATCCCCTGAGAGTTTTTTAGGAAGTCCGTAAGCGAGGTGGAGACGCCACTGCCAGCTAAACGTCAAATCCTTGTGTTGCGTTTGCGACGAAAGGGCGTCACATAAAAAGCAAACGTTTAGCTCCGCGCTTACAAACGGGTGGTCAAATTAAGGCAAACGATTATCTAGCCTAATCCCCGCCCTTTTCAACTGAACTTTATCGTTTTTCGCTAAAATTCCCTTATGACGCTGAAGAAATAAACAGAGGATGCGCAAACGTTATCGTCTATGCGCAATTTGTTTACATTTCAATCCTCACCCGGAATGGATAACGGTCCCCCTTGTGTCAGGGTTCGTTGCCAGCCGGGGCTGTTTTCAACTTTCGTTTTCCATGCCTGACTATGCGGCAGGTTGTCGATACCGCCGCGCGCCAGCAGGGCAAAGATCGGGAAGCTCATTTGAATGTCGGCCATGCTGAGCGAATCCCCGGCAAACCAGCTGTTTTTAGCAAGGTGCGACTCAATAAAGCGCGCATGGGTTTCCAGCTGGCGGTTAAGGTACGCTTTCTGCACCCCCTGCCCAAGCGCTTTGCCCAGGGTTCGGATACCAAACGGCACCGGCGGCTTGCCGAGACTGCTGAAGACCAGCTTCATTAGCAGCAGCGGCATCAGCGATCCTTCCGCGTAGTGCAGCCAGAAGCGATACTGCACCTTATGCGCCGGATCTAAAGGCTTAAGCCGCGACTCGGCATCGTATGTTTCCTGCAGATACTCGAGAATGGCGCCAGACTCCGCGAGGATCAGCCCGTTATCTTCGATGACCGGCGATTTGCCCAACGGATGCACCTTTTTGAGAGCCTCCGGCGCAAGCATGTTCTTTTCGCGCTGATAGTGAACGATCTCATAAGGCAGACCGAGTTCTTCCAGCGCCCAGATCACGCGGTGCGAGCGCGACTGGTTAAGGTGGTGTACCGTGAGCATGGTTTTCTCCTGTTATTCATACTTTTTAACTATAGAAAATCGAACAACACCGCGAAAAAAATTCGGCTAAAAACCGGTCAGCGACGCTGGCGAAAAAACGGGTCTTGCATAGAATTAAAGTGTCAGCACAATCCGGAACCTCCCCAACCAGCTCGACATGAGGGGTGCTGACGTCGGGGGAAACCCTCCCGTGAACCAGCGGGATAGAGAGAAAGACAAAGACCGGGAAAAACTAAAGCGCCCTTTGTGGCGCTTTAGTTCTTTATTGTGCGGGGTTTTGCCGGGTGGCGGCTGCGCCTTACCCGGCCTACATTTGACGGTTTGGTAGGCCGGGTAAGCGAAGCGCCACCCGGCGAATGGGCTACACGCACGCTCAATCCTCTTCCAGCAACCGCGCTCCCGTCCCCTGTTCGCCCAGTTTGTCGCCGGGGTTACGCAACGGGCAGTCGCTGCGCGACAGGCAGCCGCAGCCGATACAACCGTCCAGCTCATCACGCAGCGCGACCAGCGTATGGATACGCCTGTCCAGCTCTTCTCGCCACTGGGATGAAAGCTCTTTCCACTCTTTCGGGCTCAGCGTATGCCCTTCCGGCAGCACGCCAAATGCCTCGCCAATGGTAGCCAGGGGAATGCCGATTCGTTGCGCAATTTTGATAATCGCCACGTAGCGGAGCACGTCGCGGGTATAGCGACGCTGGTTGCCGCCGTTGCGGATGCTTTTAATTAACCCTTTGCTTTCATAGAAGTGGAGCGCCGATACCGCAACGCCGCTTCGCTTTGCCACTTCGCCGGGGGTTAACAGCGCTTTAATGCGCGGCAATCTCTTTTCCATAAAACCTCTTTACCTCAAGTTAACTTGAGGAATTATACTCCCCCGCAGAGAAAACGACGAATCAACCGAGAAAGTTGTATCTACAGAGGGGCAACCTTATGTCGCATCAGCAGATTATTCAGACGCTTATTGAATGGATTGACGATCATATCGACCAACCGTTGAACATTGATGTGGTCGCGAAAAAGTCGGGCTATTCGAAATGGTATTTACAGAGAATGTTCCGCACGGTCATGCACCAGACGCTGGGTGAGTACATTCGTCAGCGCAGGCTGCTGCTGGCGGCGCAGGCGCTACGCTCAACGCAGCGGCCGATTTTTGATATCGCGATGGATCTTGGCTATGTGTCGCAACAAACCTTTTCCCGCGTGTTTCGCCGCGAGTTTGACCGCACGCCGAGCGACTATCGCCACCAGTTGAATTAATTACTCTCAGTGCAAAGGTTGCTGCTGCCAGGTCATAAATTCCTGGGGCGGCATCGCTTTCGCGAAGTGCCATCCCTGACAAAACTGGACGCCGCGCTTCAACAGCCAGCTCACCTGCTCTGCCGTCTCGACCCCTTCCGCAATGGTTTTCAGCCGCAGGCTTTGCGCCATCTCGATAATATGCTCGGCGATCAGGTGGCTGGTGCTGTTGGTCGTTAAGGTATCGATAAACGATTTATCGATTTTCAGAATATCGACGTTCAGCGAGTAGAGGTTGTGCAGGTTCGAATAGCCGGTACCGAAATCATCGATCGCCACTTCATACCCCGCCTGACGGAAAGCCTGAATCACCGGCGTGGTTTTAGGCACATCGATAAAACCGCGTTCCGTCACTTCAATTTTGATTTGCTGCGCGCGGACGGCGTAGTGGCGAGCCTTCTCAGAAATCATGGCGATCAGCCGCGAGGAGTGGAAATCCGTGGCCGACAGGTTAATCGAAATATAGAGATGCGGATGCTCGGCCAGGAAATGGCCCAAATCGCTGAACACTTCCTCAACGACGTAATCCGTAATCCGCTCGCTCATCCCCTCATTTTCAGCCAGCGGAATAAACTCAGCCGGGCTCATCACCTGTCCGTTAAAACCCGGCCAGCGTAACAACGCCTCCGCGCCGACACACCGGTTGTTCTTGATATCAATAATCGGTTGATAGTGCACGCAAAGCTGGCGTTTGTTCAGCGCCCGGTGCAGTAAACGCCCCGGCGAATTAAGCTCACGATGAGTACGGGACCAGACCAACAAAATAATAATGCTGCAGATCATGCCCAGCGGCAGCGTTAATGTCGCCTGATGATAAAGCGTTTCATAAAAGCGTTTATTCGATGTCGACACGATGGCCGCAATCGGTCTTTTAGGGGATGTGACGATCGTATAAAAGCGGTTATCTTTTTGAAATACCGATTCCTTATCCCGAATCAGCGAATTTAATAACGAAACGTTGGCTTTCTGACTGACGGAAAAGAAAGCATTGGTTACCGTGTCGTAAACCCCCCACGAGAGAGAATGATCCGCGGACATGACTTCGCTGTATGAAAGTGGATTAACGACCACTACATAATTTCCGCGCTGCATATATGTCATTTTATAGCCAGTATAAAATGGGGTGTCGCGATAATAATAGATAGCGACGTCAGGTTTTCGCGTGTAATTAGCGACGGGTATGGCGTAGGGTTGATCCGGTGTAAAAACGGTCGAACAAAGAAAATTCTGACCTTCAGCGTAAATTAAATCGGCAACAAACAGGCGACCACGAACAACGTTCAACATATATTGACGGTGTCCCGGGGTACAGAGCTCGCCCCAATATTTTTCTGCCTCGTCCCGGGCCAGATCAACCTGTTGTATAACCAGCTCAGTTTTGTCTAAAGCCAGTTCAGCAAATGTCCGTAGCTGGGCGCTTGTTTCAGACACGGCTCTTAGCTGGGCAAACCATAGCGCAAGCATCACCGGCAGCATAACTACCATGATGATCCCTACCACTCTGAGCATCTTGCGCCGCGCGCTACGATTCATTTCCCGCCCTATATCCCTGCATGTTGTACGCCTGTAGTAATGAAGGCCGGATGCTGTGTTAAACAGGTGATTACGTTGCATGAATCATGCGAAGTTAGCAACTGACTTTTCGTATTAAAAATCTTAAATTTCGTTATGACGATAATATTTTCCCGTAAGTGAAACTGTAAGTATTCGTTCCGTTTCAATTAAGGAAAATAATTATCCAGCCCTCGAGGACGGAGGGAAGATAACACAACAGACGATCGTTGATTAAGCCAAACTTCTGGCAGCATGAAAAAAGCGCACCTTTATCATGACGTTTTATGCTATTTACTGTGGGGCATTGTGTGCGTTGATTTATAAATAATCAGTCTTCGCCGCACTATTTTATGATTCGACTGAGCCCCCTCTTATAAAAACCGAATTTGAGGTATCACCACTAGCCCGATGGACGTTTCCGGCACGCTGGGGGGCGCCTCCTCGCGCGCCGAAGGCAGGGCCAGCCTGCACACACTCTTTACCTGAGGAATAAAAACCGTTTTTTGATCGCACAGACACTGGCGAATAAATCAACAAATGTGATATAGTTCACACATATTCTGTAACGAGAAACACCGTTTCATTCAGGTCGTCTGTTTTGTAGAGGATGGGTTTATGGCAACCATTACTACCAGCATGGTTCTCCTGCGCTGGCCTTTGTTGAGTGCGGTACTGATGTTTTTGGCCAGCACGCTGAACATTCAGTTTCGTAAATCTGACTACGCGGGTCTCGCTGTCATCAGCACGCTGTTGGGGCTGGGTGCAGCATGTTGGTTTGCAACGGGGTTGCTTGGCATTACCCTGCTGGATATCGCCGCCGTCTGGGAAAATATCAAAGTGGTGATGGTTGAAGCGATGAGCCACACGCCACCAGACTGGCCAATGGTGATTACCTGATCCCTTTATGGAATAAAAAAACCCAGACGATGTCTGGGTTTTTTGTTTGAAGGACGCACAAATCAGAACGGAATGTCGTCGTCGAAATCCATTGGCGGTTCGTTAGACGGCGCCGGAGCAGACTGCTGCTGCGGACGAGACTGCGCGCCGCCGCTGAACTGGTTGCCGCCCTGTGGCTGCTGAGGCTGACCCCAACCGCCCTGCTGCTGGCCGCCACCTGCTGGTGCGCCACCGCCCTGACGGCCACCCAGCATCTGCATGGTGCCGCCGACGTTAACCACGACTTCAGTGGTGTACTTCTCAGCACCGGACTGATCGGTCCATTTGCGGGTACGCAGCTGGCCTTCGATATAGACCTGAGAACCTTTACGCAGATACTCACCGGCCACTTCTGCCAGTTTGCCAAACAGCACAACGCGGTGCCATTCGGTCTGCTCTTTCATCTCACCGGTCGCTTTATCACGCCAGGATTCGGAAGTAGCCAGCGTAATGTTGGCAACTGCGCCACCACTCGGCATGTAGCGTACTTCCGGGTCCTGGCCCAGATTACCGACGAGAATCACCTTGTTTACGCCTCTGCTGGCCATGTTCGTGTCTCCTGAATACGTTTCTTAATAGTGTAAACGCGCGAGTGTACCATTTCCACGCTGCATTTTGATAGCTGCGAGATGGATTCCAGAGTTCTCGTGCGAACATAACATTGTTACACAGTCCGTCAGAAAATGCATTCCAATACTGTATATTCAAACAGGTCAAATTGTGTCATAATTAGCCGTTTCTGACAGCCGTTTGTCCTTCAAACAAACCAGGCAATCCGTGTTCCAACCGGGAAAGGTGAATGGATAAGATCGAAGTTCGGGGCGCCCGCACCCACAATCTCAAGAATATCAACCTCATAATCCCTCGCGACAAACTCATTGTCGTGACCGGGCTTTCGGGGTCTGGCAAATCCTCACTGGCTTTCGACACTCTGTATGCCGAAGGACAGCGTCGTTACGTTGAATCGCTCTCGGCGTACGCGCGTCAGTTCCTGTCGCTGATGGAAAAACCGGATGTCGACCACATTGAAGGGTTGTCTCCTGCTATCTCTATTGAACAGAAGTCCACGTCGCATAACCCGCGCTCCACGGTCGGTACCATTACTGAAATCCATGACTACCTGCGTCTGCTGTATGCCCGCGTGGGTGAGCCGCGCTGCCCGGACCACGACGTCCCGCTGGCGGCACAGACCGTGAGCCAGATGGTGGATAACGTGCTGTCGCAGCCGGAAGGCAAACGCCTGATGCTGCTGGCGCCAATCATTAAAGAGCGTAAGGGCGAACACACCAAAACGCTGGAGAACCTGGCAAGCCAGGGCTATATCCGCGCCCGTATTGACGGCGAGGTGTGTGACCTGTCCGACCCACCCAAGCTGGAACTGCAGAAGAAGCACACCATTGAGGTGGTGATTGACCGCTTTAAGGTGCGTGACGATCTCGCCACGCGTCTTGCAGAATCGTTTGAAACGGCGCTGGAGCTCTCCGGCGGCACGGCCGTGGTTTCCGACATGGACGACCCGCAGGCGGAAGAGCTGCTCTTCTCCGCCAACTTTGCCTGCCCGATTTGCGGCTACAGCATGCGCGAGCTGGAACCGCGCCTGTTCTCGTTTAACAACCCGGCGGGCGCCTGCCCGACCTGTGACGGTCTGGGCGTCCAGCAGTATTTCGACCCGGACCGCGTGATCCAGAATCCGGAGCTGTCGCTGGCGGGTGGCGCCATTCGCGGCTGGGACAAGCGTAACTTCTATTACTTCCAGATGCTGAAGTCGCTGGCGGAGCACTACAAGTTCGACGTGGAAGCGCCGTGGGCGAGCCTGAGCCCGAACGTACACAAAGTGATCCTGTTCGGTTCTGGCAAAGAGAACATCGAGTTCAAGTATATGAACGATCGCGGCGATACCTCCGTGCGTCGCCACCCGTTCGAAGGGGTGCTGCACAATATGGAGCGCCGCTACAAAGAGACCGAATCCAGCGCGGTGCGCGAGGAGCTGGCGAAGTTCATCAGCAACCGCTCCTGCGCCACCTGCGAGGGCACGCGCCTGCGTCGCGAAGCGCGCCACGTGTTCGTGGAAAATACGGCGCTGCCGACCATCTCAGACATGAGCATCGGCCACGCGATGGACTTCTTCAATAACCTGAAGCTGTCCGGCCAGCGCGCCAAAATTGCTGAAAAAGTCTTGAAAGAGATTGGCGATCGCCTGAAGTTCCTGGTGAACGTCGGCCTGAACTACCTGACGCTTTCACGCTCGGCAGAAACGCTCTCCGGCGGTGAAGCCCAGCGTATTCGTCTGGCGAGCCAGATTGGTGCGGGCCTGGTGGGCGTGATGTACGTGCTCGATGAGCCGTCCATCGGCCTGCACCAGCGCGACAACGAGCGCCTGCTCGGCACCCTGGTTCACCTGCGTAACCTCGGTAACACGGTGATCGTGGTGGAGCACGACGAAGACGCGATCCGCGCCGCAGACCACGTGATCGACATTGGCCCGGGCGCTGGCGTGCACGGCGGCCAGGTGGTGGCGGAAGGCACGCTGAAGGACATTATGGCGGTGCCCGAGTCGCTGACCGGCCAGTACATGAGCGGCAAGCGCAAGATTGAAGTACCAAAACAGCGCGTGGCGGCGAACCCGGAAAAAGTGCTGAAGCTGACCGGCGCGCGCGGCAACAACCTGAAAGACGTTACCCTGACGCTGCCGGTGGGCCTGTTTACCTGCATTACCGGCGTGTCCGGTTCCGGTAAGTCGACGCTGATCAACGATACGCTGTTCCCGATTGCGCAGACGGCGCTGAACGGCGCGACGCTGGCCGAACCTGCACCGTACCGTGACATTCAGGGGCTGGAACATTTCGATAAGGTTATCGATATCGACCAGAGCCCGATTGGCCGTACGCCACGCTCTAACCCGGCAACCTATACCGGTGTTTTCACGCCCGTACGTGAACTGTTTGCCGGTGTGCCGGAAGCGCGTTCACGCGGCTACACGCCAGGCCGTTTCAGCTTTAACGTGCGCGGCGGCCGCTGTGAAGCCTGCCAGGGCGACGGCGTGATCAAGGTTGAGATGCACTTCCTGCCGGATATCTACGTGCCGTGCGACCAGTGCAAAGGCAAGCGCTATAACCGCGAAACGCTGGAGATTAAGTACAAGGGCAAGACCATCCACGAAGTGCTGGATATGACCATCGAAGAGGCGCGTGAGTTCTTTGACGCCGTCCCTGCGCTGGCGCGTAAGCTGCAGACGCTGATGGACGTCGGCCTGACCTACATTCGTCTGGGGCAGTCCGCCACGACGCTGTCCGGCGGTGAAGCGCAGCGCGTGAAGCTGGCGCGCGAGCTGTCAAAACGCGGTACCGGCCAGACGCTGTATATCCTGGATGAGCCGACCACCGGTCTGCACTTTGCCGACATCCAGCAACTGCTGGACGTGCTGCATCAGCTGCGCGATCAGGGCAACACCATCGTGGTCATCGAGCATAACCTGGACGTGATTAAAACCGCGGACTGGATTGTCGATCTTGGCCCGGAAGGCGGCAGCGGCGGCGGTGAAATCCTCGTCTCCGGTACGCCAGAGACCGTTGCAGAGTGCGAAGCCTCGCACACCGCGCGCTTCCTTAAACCGTTGCTGTAATTGTCACACGGAGAGTTGCTGTCGGGTCGTTTCCGGCAGCAGCTCAACCGCCTGCTGATAGGACGCGTCCACCAGGTAGTAAATTTGCGAGCCTGGAATCGATCCATCCAGATAGACGGTGCTCCAGTGCGCCTTATTGAGGTGCTGGCTCGGCCTCACGTCATCATGCTGCTGACGCAGTAAATCCGCCAGTTCAGGGCTGGTTTTCAGCGACGCCGCCGGACGGCCCTCTACCTCTTTCACCATCGCAAACAGCACATCCCCCACCTTAACCTGCGTGGCTTTCCAGTCGCTATGGACGCTCTGCTCCGCGCCGGGTTTGCTCATGCAGTACTGAAGTATCTCCGAAATTGTCATCTTTATTCCCCTTGTAGCGTGGCGATAATTTTACGCGAACCACCGTGAATGCGATGCTCTCCCAGCCAGATCCCCTGCCACGTGCCCAACAGCAGCCGTCCGTTGTGGACCGGCAGCATCAGCGATACGCCCAGCAGGGAAGATTTGATATGCGAAGGCATATCGTCCGCCCCCTCATAGTCATGCTCGTAGGGCGCGTTGTCCGGGACGCTCTTCAGAAAATGACGCTCCATGTCAGACCGGACGGTGGGATCGCAATTTTCATTCAGCGTGAGAGAGGCTGACGTGTGCTGAAGCAGCAGATGCAGCAAACCCGTTTTGACCCGCGACAGGTCGCGGAGCTGCCCGATGACTTCATCCGTCACCAGGTGAAAACCGCGTGGTTTAGCGCTTAAGGTCAGGGTCTGTTGGTACCACATCTGCTGCTCCGTAATGAAAGATGAATCTTTCTAAGTGTGCAGCAAGAAGGCGAAAGGTAAAACCCGCAGCAGCGAGATTTGATTAAAAAAGAGTCAAACTCGCTGCCAGAGGCTTAATACTCCGAGTTGACGATCACCTCTTCACCAAACTTTCCGGCCATCGGCAGCGGTCGATAGGTCGAGTTAGACGCGCGTAACACCCTGATCCCTCTGGCACCAGCATCCTGCGCGGCGGTAATGTCGTTATCCGAATCGCCATAAAACACTTTGATGTTTTTCTTTTCCAGCCACTGGATTTTGGTGTTTTGCCCCTCTTTGTCACCCGCAAAAATGACCGGATTCATATTGGCAGCCGGGATCTGGAAATCGTCCTGCAGTGTTCTGGAGACGGTTTCCGTTTTGGTCTGGCTACGGCCGGTAACGAAGTAAATGCTGTCACCGCGCTTAACGTGCATAGCAATAAGCGCCCGGGCGACCTCTTTCGGGATGCTGTACTCGTCCCAGCCGTTATTCATTTTTTCCCAGAACTCCGGATTCTTCAGATACGCTTCGCTGTCCGGTGAATACATTTTTTTGCCGCGCCAGAAGCCAGGGCTTGAGAACAGCACGGTATCGTCAATGTCGAAGCCCACGGCCATTGGCGCGCGTCCCATCAGGCTGTTTTCGATTTGGGCCACGGAGACCCAGTGAATGGGCGCCTGCTCGGCAAGCATGGCGGCGGTGGTGCCGGTGTAAAGCGGCGTCGGCGCCGAGGCACGTGCGACGACGGCGCTATTAAGTGAGAACAATAAGCAGGCGGCGCTGAGCGCCAGTGTGATCTTGCGCATGTTTTCCCCTGAATATTCAGCTAGTTATCGTTTTATTTTGAGTGAATGGTCAAAAAACTATCCGACCTTAACCCCAGCGGGAGGTGAAGGGAAGGAGTTTTTGCTTATGAAGCGGAATAAAAAGAAGACGATCACAAAGTGTGGATGAGTGATGTAGGCCCGGTAAGGCGCAGCCGCCACCGGGCAAGATTTTCTGCGGCCTGATGCCCTCTCCCACAGGGAGAGGGCGATAATAAGTTGTGAGTACTTACATCACAGCTGCAAACGCCTGCGCCACGCGATGAACGTTGCTGGCATTCAGGCCCGCCACGCACATACGGCCACTGGCGATCAGGTAGACGCCGAACTCTTCGCGCAGGCGATCGACCTGCGCCGCGCTCAGTCCGGTATAGCTGAACATCCCGCGCTGCTTGAGCAGATAATCAAAGTTATGCCCGGGCACGGCCTCTTTCAGGACATTAACCAGCGCCTGACGCATCGACAGGATGCGCTTACGCATCGCTTCCACTTCGGCAAGCCAGGAGGCTTTCAGCGTTTCGTCACCGAGAACCGTCGCCACCACCTGAGCACCAAAGTTTGGTGGGCTGGAGTAGATACGGCGCACCGTCGCTTTCAGCTGGCCCAGCACGCGGCCCGCCGCTTCGGCGTCTTCACACACCACGGACAGGCCACCAACGCGTTCACCGTACAGGGAGAAGATCTTAGAGAAGGAGTTACTCACCAGAACAGGCAGCCCGGCGCTGGCAGCGGCACGGATGGCATAGGCGTCTTCTTCCATACCCGCGCCAAAGCCCTGGTAGGCAATGTCGAGGAACGGGATCAGGTCGCGGGTCTTCAGCACCTCGATCACCGCATCCCACTGAGCATGGGTGAGATCCGCCCCGGTTGGGTTATGGCAGCACGGATGCAGCAGCACAATACTGCGCGCTGGCAGCGTGTTCAGCTTTTCCAGCAGCGCGTCAACGCGCACGCCGTTCGTTTCGCTGTCGAACCACGGATAGGTCGCCACCTTAAAGCCCGCGCCCTCGAAGATCGCAACGTGGTTTTCCCACGTCGGGTCGCTGACCCACACGCCTGAATCCGGGAAATATTTTTTCAGGAAGTCTGCACCGACCTTCAGCGCACCCGAGCCGCCCAGCGTCTGGATGGTCGCCACGCGTTTTTGCGCGAGCACAGCGTGATCGGCGCCGAACAGCAGCGGTGCAATGGTGTTGCGATAAGCGTTTAGCCCTTCCATCGGCAGATACAGAGACGCGCCGTGTGGAACCGCGTTCAGACGCGCTTCGGCTTCGGCAACGGCTTTTAATTGAGGAATAATGCCCTCCTCGTTGTAATACAGACCGATGCTGAGGTTCACTTTGTCGCTGCGAGGATCTTCTTTGAAACGCTCCATTAAGGAGAGGATAGGGTCGCCGGCATAGGCGTCAACTTTCTGAAACACGCGATGGTTCTCCGGAATTCGATGAGGCAGGGATTTCAACAATAAACCGGAAGCAGATGAAGGTCGAGAGCGATATCAGATCGGTCCCTGGATATATCGGCAAATGTGATCGATTCGCTCAGGCAGTGAGCCCTGCACGCGCAGAAAAGGAATATTTCGTGCCGACAGCTCTGCTTCATACCATACTTGCTGTCGGTGGCGAAACGCCTCGCCCTGCCGGGTGCCATCCTGCACAAACGGAAATTCATCTCCGCAAAGTACGACCAGCGCATAGTCTCGTTCAGCTAACTCCTTTAACGCCTGCGGCGCGCTGCCAAACTGATCGAGTGCGTAAAACAGGGTCGTTAAAGGTGAGGTATCACAGACCAGATAAGGCGCCGTGCAGGCTAATGCTTCCCGACGTACTTGCTCGCGGGCAATATGCAGCAAATCCTCCCGATCCAGGATACCGTTCTTCGCTTCCCAGTGTTCACGGCCATACTCTGCAACGTACGGAACGTTTAACGTCTGCGCCAGAGCTTTTGCTAGCGTGCTTTTGCCCGTCGATTCTCCTCCTAATAAGCAGATACGAAAAACAAAGCTGCGGTACACCTCTGGGGACATCATCTTACGATAACGATGAACATCAGAACGGATGAGCGTTCCCGAAGGGGCCTCTGGTCCCCGTTGACGCTGGAGACGCACGTGCGCAACCGGTCGTCCGAAACGCTGGCTCAGGACAACGGCAAACCCGTCTCCATAGTCTTCGGCAGTAAATACCGCCTCTGGCTGACAGTGCAAAATGTCCTCACACAGCGTTGCAACATAATGCCGGTGAAGATCGTCATCAGCGTCATTCGGTGGCGGTGGCGCAAGGCCATATGTAGCCAACACATGCGGCGAAAGCACGAGGTGGCGACATTGCGGAAAGCGCGTTGTTAACCAGTTAAGCCGCTTTTCAGGTTCGTAACCGCGTATTTCCGGCGACGAATAGCTGATGATACAGACCGTCTCGCACTGCTCAAGTGCCGTATTGATAAGCGCTTCATGGCCTGCATGTAATGGTGCGAATTTGCCTACCACCAGGCCGTTAGCATACAGCGTCATTGCGCACGGATCTCCTTGCGCCACTGATACAGTCCGTGCCACGCATTAAACCAAAACACCAGATATAAACCGGCGGTCAGATACAGTTCTCTCGTCGCGTACAGCGGTACTGCCAGCGTGTTAACGGCAAGCCAGATGTACCAGTTTTCCAGACGCCGTCCCATCAACATAAACTGAGCAAGAATGCTAAATGTCAAAATGATGGAGTCCAGCCAGGGGGCCCATGCGTTGGTATAGAGATGCAATATCCACCCGTACGCCGCTGCTACGCTTACGGCGCAGGCTAAAAGCATAAAAAAATGTCCCGGTCTGGTACGACGGACAGGCAAGACCTCTCCATGATTGCCTTTAAGCCAATGCAGCCAGCCGGTTATGCTCGTTATGATGAAAAAGAACTGAAGGGTAACGTCAGCATAAAGCTGCACAGAATAGAAGACCCAGGCATAAAGCCCGCTACCGATGATGCCTATCCACCACGTATGGATATTGTTTCTGGCGGCCAGCCAGACGGAGAGAGCATAGGCCAGACATGCAGCGATTTCTGAAGGGGACATTATCCTTCCCTGGAATGAAATGTTAGTCGATGTACTTCATCGCCACCCGAGACGTCAGGCGGGTGATAAGTTCGTAAGCACTCACTTTAGTGATTTCAGCAATACGTTCAACGGGTAAACCTTCCCCCCACATCACCACATCGTCGCCGGGTTTATCCTGCGCTTCTGGCCCCAGATCGACGCAAATCATGTCCATCGCCACGCGGCCAACGATCTTCACCTCGCGACCGTTGACCAGCACCGGCGTACCCGTTGGTGCTGCGCGCGGATAGCCGTCGCCGTAGCCCATCGCCACCACGCCGAGACGCGTGTCGCGCTCGCTGGTCCAGGTGCCACCATAGCCCACCGGTTCACCGGCTTTGTGTTCACGCACGGCAATCAGAGTAGACACCAGAGACATGACTGGCTGGAAACCCATGTCCGGCCCCCAGGGTTTATTCTCCAGCGGCGACACACCGTAAAGAATGATGCCCGGTCGCGCCCAGTCGAAATGCGACTGCGGCCACAGCAGAATACCGCCGGATGCGGCGATCGAGCGCATCCCCGGCTTGCCTTCGCAGAAGGTATTAAAGATATCCAGCTGTCGCTCGGTCGCACCGCACTCGGGCTCATCGGCACGGGCGAAGTGGCTGACAATATTCACCGGCTGGCGCACGTTTTTGCACCGGCATAAACGCTGATAAAACGCTTCGGCGCTTTCCGGACGCACGCCCAGACGGTGCATGCCCGTATCAAGCTTCATCCACACGGTCACCGGCTCGCTCAGCTCGGCGGTTTCCAGCGCGGCCAGCTGTTCTTCGTTGTGTACCGCCGTGTGCAGATGCTGATCCGCGATAGTTGGCAGATCGGCGGCTTCGAAAAAGCCTTCGAGGAGCAGAATCGGCTGGGTAATCCCCCCCGCGCGCAGGCGGAGGGCTTCTTCAAGACGGGCGACACCAAAGGCGTCGGCATCGGGGAGCGTTCGCGCGGTCTCAAGAAGACCGTGTCCGTAAGCGTTCGCTTTCACGACTGCAACGAGCTTGCTGGCGGGTGCCAGTTCACGCAGACGTTGCAGGTTGTGTCGCAGAGCGCGGCGGTTAATGACAACAGTTGCCGCTTGCATTTGAATTCCTTAGAAATTACTCATCATCATATTGAGGACCGGCATAGTTGTCGAAACGCGACCACTGGCCGTTAAAGGTCAGACGCACCGTCCCGATCGGGCCGTTACGTTGTTTACCAATAATAATTTCGGCGATCCCTTTCAGGTCACTGTTCTCGTGATAAACCTCATCACGGTAGATAAACATGATTAAGTCGGCATCCTGCTCGATCGAGCCGGATTCACGCAGGTCGGAGTTGACCGGGCGCTTGTCGGCACGTTGTTCCAGAGAGCGGTTAAGCTGCGACAGCGCCACCACCGGCACGTGCAGCTCTTTGGCTAACGCCTTGAGCGAGCGGGAAATTTCGGCGATCTCCAGCGTACGGTTGTCGGAGAGCGACGGGACGCGCATCAGCTGAAGGTAGTCGATCATGATAAGGCCGATACCGCCGTGTTCGCGGGCGATACGACGCGCGCGGGAACGGACTTCCGTCGGCGTCAGGCCGGAGGAGTCATCAATATAGATGTTACGTTTTTCCAGCAGAATGCCCATGGTGCCGGAGATGCGCGCCCAGTCCTCATCGTCGAGCTGACCGGTACGGATGCGGGTCTGGTCCACGCGCGACAGCGATGCCAGAGAACGCATCATGATCTGCTCGGAGGGCATCTCAAGGCTGAAAATCAGTACCGGCTTATCCTGCAACATTGCCGCATTTTCGACGAGGTTCATCGCAAATGTCGTTTTACCCATCGACGGACGCGCGGCGACGATAATCAAATCCGACGGCTGCAGACCGGCGGTTTTTTTGTTGAGATCGTCATAACCGGTGTTCACCCCGGTCACACCGTCGTGCGGCTGCTGGAACAGCTGTTCGATACGGGCAACGGTGGCGTCGAGGACGTCGGCGATGTTTTTGGGGCCTTCGTCTTTGTTGGCGCGGCTTTCGGCGATTTTGAAGACGCGAGACTCGGCAAGGTCGAGCAGGTCTTCACTGGTGCGACCCTGCGGATCAAAACCGGCTTCGGCGATCTCATTCGCCACCGAGATCATCTCGCGGACAACGGCGCGTTCACGCACGATGTCAGCATAAGCGCTGATGTTCGCCGCACTTGGCGTGTTTTTTGACAGTTCTGCCAGATAGGCAAACCCGCCGACGCTGTCCAGCTGTCCCTGACGCTCCAGCGATTCCGCGAGCGTGATCAGGTCAATCGGGCTACCCGACTCCTGCAGGCGCGCCATTTCGGTAAAGATATGACGGTGCGGACGGGTGTAGAAGTCCTCGGACACCACGCGCTCGGCGACGTCGTCCCAGCGCTCGTTATCCAGCATTAAACCGCCCAACACCGACTGTTCCGCTTCAATCGAGTGCGGCGGGACTTTTAACCCTGCGACCTGGAAATCACGCTCGCGAGGTTCAGTCTGTTTGTTGAAGGGTTTGTTTCCTGCCATAGTGAATGGAGTTACCGAGATAAAGAGTGGGTCGAAAGATTACCACATTCTGGAGGAAGCATGGCAACACGTATTGAATTTCACAAGCATGGTGGCCCTGACGTACTCAACGCGGTGGAGTTCACCCCCACCGCGCCTGGCGAAAACGAAGTGCAGGTTGAAAACAAAGCCATCGGCATAAACTACATCGACACCTATATTCGCGGCGGGCTCTACCCGCCTCCGTCGATGCCGAGCGGACTGGGCACCGAGGCGGCCGGCGTCGTCGTCAAAGTGGGCAGCGCGGTTAAGCATATTAAAGAAGGCGACCGCGTGGTGTACGCGCAATCTCCGCTGGGCGCTTACAGCTCCGTCCACAACGTCCCGGCGGATAAAGCCGCCCTGCTGCCCAACGCCATCTCCTTTGAGCAGGCGGCGGCCTCCTTTCTGAAAGGGTTAACCGTTTACTACCTGCTGCGCAAAACCTATGAAATTAAACCCGACGAGCAGTTCCTGTTTCATGCCGCGGCGGGTGGCGTCGGTCTCATCGCCTGTCAGTGGGCAAAAGCGCTGGGCGCAAAACTGATCGGCACCGTGGGCAATGCCCAAAAAGCCCAGCGCGCGCTGCAGGCGGGCGCCTGGCAGGTGATTAACTACCGTGAAGAGAGCATTGTCGAACGGCTGAAGGAGATCACCAGCGGCAAAAAGGTGCGTGTCGTGTATGACTCGGTTGGGAAAGACACCTGGGAAGCGTCGCTGGACTGCCTGCAGCGTCGTGGGCTGATGGTGAGCTTCGGAAATGCCTCAGGCGCAGTCACCGGCGTGAATCTGGGCATCCTTAACCAGAAAGGCTCGCTGTACGTCACGCGCCCTTCCCTGCAGGGTTACATCACCAACCGGGAAGAACTTGAGGAAGCCAGCAACGAGCTGTTCTCGCTGATCGCCAGCGGCGTCATTAAGGTGGATGTGGCAGAAGCGC
The DNA here is from genome assembly GCF_043945315.1 of Enterobacter cloacae complex sp. 2024EL-00227. Lineage (NCBI taxonomy): Bacteria > Pseudomonadati > Pseudomonadota > Gammaproteobacteria > Enterobacterales > Enterobacteriaceae > Enterobacter > Enterobacter cloacae complex sp. 2024EL-00227. The sequence continues at coordinate 81,368 of NZ_JBIMQP010000013.1, read as the reverse complement.
AGAAATACCCGCTAGCCGATGCGCAGCGCGCGCATGAGGTGCTGGAGAGCCGGGCAACGCAGGGATCGAGCTTGTTGATTCCCTGAGCCCCAAAAAGAAATTGGGCTTCCCGTGGGAAGCCCTTTCTTTTTTTAGTTCGGCTGTATGTAGGGTACAGCGCGATGAATTCTTTAACGGCAGTCATAGTGACAGATTCGATAAGTAAATCCTATTCTGTTCTAAGCCAGGCTGCTGGAAAAGTTACAACTCTGTGACGAACCCCTCAATACCTTAGTAACGGAAGCGGTTATTGCGCTGATAACTGGGCACTTTTGGCGATTTAATCGCCCGTATCACCCACACCGCCGCGACGGCCAGCAGTAACCACGGCAGCAGTTTGATCGTCAGGGCAAACAATCCGCCAATAAACATGACGACCGTCGCCACCACGATAGCCGCCAGAATGCCGAGCAGCGAAATGCCCGTTGCTAACAGCATGACAAAAAAGCCAATCACAAAAAGTAGTTCCAGCATGGTGCTCTCCCACGAGTTCCCGAATGATGCAGCAAACATTACAAGAATCATGCCAGACATAACGTGTTGTTCTTAAAACAAAACGCCCCGCGAGAATTCGCAGGGCGTGGTGAATTTGACGAACTTTTAGCGAAAGTTATCGCTTGTCCGCCACCAGGCGCAACGCATGTTCCAGCACCTCAATATCGGCCCCGGCTTTATGGGCGTTTTCGCTCAGGTAGCGACGCCACTGACGCGCGCCCGGAATGCCCTGGAACAGCCCAAGCATATGGCGAGTGATATGGCCGAGATACGTACCGTTGCTCAGCTCGCGCTCAATGTAAGGATACATCGCACGCACGACGCCAACCGGATCGGTGTCTGCACCTTCGATGCCAAAGATTTCGCGATCGACCGTCGCCAGAATGCCCGGGTTCTGATACGCCTCGCGCCCGACCATCACCCCATCCATATATTCAAGATGCGCTTTGGCCTCTTCCAGCGACTTGATGCCGCCGTTAATGGACATCGTCAGGTGCGGGAAGTCACGCTTCAGCTGATACACGCGCGGGTAGTCCAGCGGCGGGATCTCACGGTTCTCTTTCGGGCTCAGGCCGGAGAGCCAGGCTTTTCGCGCGTGGATGATGAACATCTCGCATTCGCCCTTGCCGGAGACCGTATTGATGAAATCGCACAGGAATTCGTAGCTGTCCTGGTCGTCAATCCCGATACGGGTTTTGACCGTCACCGGAATGGAAACGACGTCGCGCATCGCCTTGATACAGTCCGCCACCAGCTGCGCGTTCCCCATCAGGCAGGCGCCGAACATGCCGTTTTGCACGCGATCGGACGGGCAGCCAACGTTGAGGTTGATCTCGTCGTAGCCGCGCGCTTCAGCCAGCTTCGCGCACTGCGCCAGGGCGGCCGGATCGCTGCCGCCCAATTGCAGGGCAACCGGATGCTCTTCTTCGCTATAGGCCAGATAGTCGCCCTTGCCGTGAATGATTGCGCCTGTGGTCACCATTTCGGTGTACAGCAGCGTATGGCGGGAGAGCTGGCGCAGGAAATAGCGGCAGTGTCTGTCCGTCCAGTCGAGCATTGGCGCAATGGAAAAACGGTGTGCAGGGAAAACGGTCTGTAATTCTGACGACATGGCGAAGTTTTAAGCATCTGGTGGAAAAGGGGCGCTACTATAGCACAAAGAAAAGCCGGAGGCGCAGCGCCTCCGGTGGACTTTAGAACGTCATGCTCAGCTGAGCCCCTGCGCCCCAGGTTTCGTCTTCACCGTACAGGCCCATCAGGTCAACATGCACGGTGCTAAACGGCGCGAAACCGACACCGCCGGTAAAGACATTGCTGTCGTTACCCTTCACGTCGGCACGATAACCCGCACGCACCGCCAGCCAGCTCAGCGGCGTCACCTCGGCACCGACACCCACGTACTGCGATGTATCTTCGCTCTTGAAGCCTTTGGTTTCGGTCAGATCGCCATCGGCGGTCAGCGTCACCAGGTCGTTGTGCCAGGCAGCACCGGCGGTCACCAGCGGACGGATCTGATAGGTGTCTTTATAGCTCACCACTTCTCCCGTACGGCCGTTGCGAATACGGATGTCTTTGGTGTCGATATCACGCGACATCAGGTTTTGTCCGCTCACGCCCACGGTCCAGTGTTCGCCGAAATCGGCCGCAATACCGGCATCCACGTTGAAGCCCGTATCGTCAGTGCGGTAGCGGCTGTCGTTCCACTTGTTACTGTCGTAATCGTAGATTGACGTGGTGTAGTTATAGACCCAGGTTTTTTGCAGTTTTGGCGTAACCCCCACGGAAACCGGGACGCCACCCAGATCGAACTGACGGGCAACAGCAACACCGTAATCGGAGACTATCGCCGCCCGGCCGGATGCCGTTGAGTTGAGGTTTTTGGTGATCTGATCCGTACCATTCAGCGCAGCGTCCAGCGCGACACCGGCAGCCACGACATTGCTTCGTTGAATACGGCGAAGGTAATCAATATCTTGCTGATCGATAGACGAGCTCACCCGGCCATGGGCATAGCCTTTCGCCATGAAGGCTACCGAAAGGACATCGTTAGGGATACTCACCGCAAGCCCTGCCCCTGCCGTTGCGCGTGCGGTTTTGCCTTTGAGATAGTCCAGCTCATCGGCCAGATCTTTGGCCGCGCCCTGGAATTGATTAATGGAACCTAATGGATTGGTGATAATTTCTCGTGGCGTGAGATTATCAACCACATCCTTGTAGTGATTAATTTTGTCGTTGATGTTATCAATCTCGTCCTGAAGATTGTCTTCATCCGTGATTTGCGCGCCAACCGAAGGCAATATGACCGTCACATCATCGTCCGGTTTTGCCTTTGCCAGCAGCGCGGGGTTGATTAACGCCCCACTACCATAGCTTCCCGAAGCCACGCCGGTGCCACCCATTGCGTCGCTGCGTGATTCTGTCCAGGTATTGGCTGCTCCCGCCTGATTTGCCATAAACAAGGAGACAGCAATGCTAACCACCGAAAATTTAAAATTTTTTTTCACAGTATGCCCGTTATAGTCTGTTATGAAATAACCCCTGTCTGTTATCACCCAAACAGGAACGAACTATTGCTGTGAATAAGTAGTAAAAGACCCGCTATTTCTTTCCCTAAGTAAAACTCCCTTACGGCCTGTTATATTTTGTGACGGCCCTCAATATTTATAGAAGAGGAAATTATTTTTTCCCAGGTTTTCCATCATGCGGCCCAAAAAACTGCGGGGGATGATCTACCCAGCGATCTTCCCGCGTGGCGGCATACACGGGGTTGAGCGGGTAGTAGATGCGGTTGTGCTTCTTGTTGGCCTCGCCAACGACCAGTAACCGAACCTCGTAGTCCGTGTTGTTGATAAAGGTATGACAGATGCCGGTGCCGGCGGGAAAACCTACACTGTCGCCAGGCTCCAGCTTCCACAAGTAGCCGTTAATCCAGGCTTCAGGGTAACCTTCGAGCACGTAAATAAACTCTTCTTCGTCGCTCTCCGCATGCGGATAGGATGTTCTGCGCCCCGGCGGCAGGCGCTCATGATGGATGCCAATACGCCCGAGCCCAAGCCTGCGAGCCAGCGGAGCACCAATGGAAAACAGCTCATCGCTGTCGGGGTAGGTCGAGTCATCCGCGCCTTCCACGTCGCGCCAGTGTCGAATGCAGTCAGGTCTTTTCATTCTGGTTCTCCCGGTTTTCGATGGGTCAGGTATAGCACAGACTGGCGGATCTCGGTGTTTTTAGCAGAACATGATAAAGTGAAGGTTTTCCGTCCTATAACATCCGGGGTGCTACATGGATAAGTCCACAAAAGAGCTGTTAGCGCAGGCCGAAAAGCTGTGTGCGCAACGCAATGTGCGCCTGACTCCGCAGCGCCTTGAAGTATTACGTCTGATGAGCCTGCAGCAGGGTGCCATCAGCGCCTACGATCTGCTGGATCTACTCCGCGAAAGCGAGCCGCAGGCAAAGCCGCCGACGGTCTATCGCGCGCTGGATTTCCTGCTTGAACAAGGGTTCGTGCACAAGGTGGAATCCACCAACAGCTATGTGCTATGCCATCTGTTCGATCAGCCCACCCACACATCGGCGATGTTTATCTGTGACCGCTGCGGCGTGGTGAAAGAAGAGGCTGCGGAAGGCGTGGAAGATATTATGCATACGCTGGCAGCGAAAATGGGCTTTGCCCTGCGTCATAACGTGATTGAAGCGCACGGGCTCTGTTCCGCGTGCGTGGAGGTGGAAGCCTGTCGCCATCAGGACGCGTGTCAGCACGACCACTCTATCCTGGTGAAGAAAAAGCCGCGTTAGCGGCAAAAGAAAAGGCGGCTCATGGCCGCCCTCAGGGTGTACTTCCTTGTACTTTCGGGTGTAGCCCGGTTACCAGCGGTAGTCGTTGCGTTTTTCCCAGTCGCCCACTTCTTTTTCCGCCTGGTCTTTTGCGTAGCCGTAACGCTCCTGGATTTTACCGACAAGCTGATCGCGTTTACCTTCGATGACGGTCATGTCGTCATCCGTCAGCTTACCCCACTGTTCTTTCGCTTTACCTTTGAACTGCTTCCAGTTGCCGCCGATTTCGTCTTTATTCATCATCGTGTCCTCTTCGTTAAGCGTCGGGTCGTAACGTCCGTTACGTTCTTTTCTGCTGGACGTGATAATTATTGTAGTTAAGGATTCCGTGGTTAATTTCATATTCGGAATCTTTAACCGTCACGATATATCGGAGCGCGAGGGAAACCAGGTATTGTTTTGCCAGTGTCGGTGCCAGATAAACGCCAGCGATAATCCGCGCAACGAGAGGAAGACGGCCAGGGCCAGCCATAAACCATGATTCCCCAGCCAGGGGAGCGTCAGGAGCGTCAGGCCAAATCCGGCCGCCGCGACAGCCATACTGTTGCGCATTTCGGCTCCGCGCGTCGCCCCAATAAACATGCCGTCCAGCAGATAACACCAGACGCCAACCACCGGTAAGACGACTTGCCAGATGAGATAGTGGCTCGCCAGCTCGCGCAGCGCAGGGAGAGAGGTAAGCAATGCAACGATTTGCTCACCGAAGCAGGCGTAAACCAGACCAAAGGCCAGCGCCACCAGCCCCGACTGACGGCAGGCAGCCCGCCACACCTCCCGAAGCTGCCCGCTTTCGCGCGCGCCGTACGCCTGCCCGGAATGCGCTTCAACCGCGTAGGCAAATCCGTCCAGCGCATAGGCGGTAAAGGTCAGAAGCGTCATCAATACCGCATTCACCGCAACGATTTCCGGCCCCAGTCGAGCCCCGAAAACCGTCAGCGCACCAAAGCAGAGCTGAAGAAGAAGCGAGCGCAACATGATGTCACGGTTGAGCGCCAGCAGCTTACGGATATTGCCGCGCCATGCGGTTTTGAGCAGCGCCAGGGAGATCCCGCGCATGGCCAGCACACACCGGACCATCCACAAGCCAATGATAAAGGTCCCGTATTCGGCAATCGCCGTCGCCAGCGCCGCGCCCTGCACGTTCATATGCAGACCCATGACCAGCCAGACGTCCAGAACAATGTTGAGCAGATTACCCACCACCAGCAAAATCACGGGCGCGCGGGCGTACTGCACGCCCAGTAGCCACCCCAGCAGAACCAGGTTTGCCAGCGAGGCGGGTGCGCTGAGCCAGCGGATTTCCAGGAACCGTCGCGCCTGCGCCAGTACCGCTTCGCTGCCACCGACGATATGAAGCGCAAGATCGATCAGGGGGGCCCGCAATACAACGATTAACGCACCCGCGCCAAGCGCGAGGATCAGCGGCTGCACCAGTGCGCGCGCCAGACGCAGCGGATCTTTCGCGCCATAAGCCTGTGCGGTAAGACCGGTGGTACTCATGCGCAAAAAGAGCAGCAGCATAAACAGGAAGCTGGTTGCCGTCGCGCCAATCGCCACGCCGCCAAGATAAACCGGTGAATCAAGATGGCCTATAACGGCAGTATCAACCAGCCCCAGCAAGGGCACGGTAATATTGGAGAAAATCATCGGCAGAGCAAGACGCCACAATGCCTTATCGGATGCCGTCAGCAGTGACATGAAAGATACCGGGAGTGGGGAATGAATCAGGCTACAGCGGTGCCATAGCCTGTCAGGAAGAGATTACAGCCATTCACCGTTGCGAATCACGCCTACCGCCAGACCTTCAATAGAGAAGCTCTGTTCGCGGAGGTCGACCACAATCGGGGTGAACTCGCTGTTTTCGGGCAGCAACTGAACAGTGTTACCCTGCTTTTTCAGACGCTTAACGGTCACTTCGTCATCAATGCGTGCGACCACGACCTGGCCGTTTCGCACGTCCTGAGTTTTATGCACCGCAAGCAGATCGCCATCAAGAATGCCGATGTCTTTCATCGACATGCCGCTGACGCGCAGCAGGAAATCAGCGCTCGGTTTGAACATGCCGGGATCGACCTGGTAGTGACCTTCAATATGCTGTTGTGCCAGCAGCGGCTCACCTGCAGCAACACGACCTATCAGCGGAATGCCCGTCTCTTCTTCCACCAGCAGGCGGATACCACGCGACGCGCCTGACACAATCTCAATCACACCCTTACGCGCCAGCGCTTTCAGGTGTTCCTCGGCAGCATTCGGAGAACGGAAGCCCAGACGCTGCGCGATTTCCGCACGCGTGGGTGGCATACCCGTCTGGCCGATATGATCCCGAATGAGATCAAACACCTCTTGCTGCCTGGTCGTTAACGCTTTCATTCCGCCCCCTGGGTGTATATACAGTTATGCTGTGAGTATATACAGTCAAAGGCGATTTTGGAACCAAAAACTGCACAAAAAACCAGGGACTTAATTATTCCTCGAGGCTCATCGGAAATGTGACCAAAGCAGGGTGACCCAGGTGATAACGGCAGTGATAATCGCCAGCAACACGGCAGCAGAGCCCATGTCTTTTGCACGGCCAGAAAGCTCATGGAAATCGGAACCAATGCGATCAACAACGGCCTCAATAGCGCTATTAAGAATTTCCACTATCATCACCAGAAGTACGGAACCGATAAGCAGTACGCGGGTAATCGCATCAACATCAAGGAAACAGGCGACGATCACCGCGACGATTGCGGCAACGCCCTCCTGGCGAAAAGCGGCTTCGTTGACCCATGCGGCACGGAACCCTTTCCATGAATAGCCGGCGGCTTTGATGATACGCGTTAACCCAGTGGTATTATTGGCCATTAAAAGAACCTTTTTTAAAAAAGAGCGTCATTAACATGAGGCGGAGCGCGTTTCGCTACAGCCTGAAGTATGACGGGTAACAACAGAAATTTTGCGCGCTTTCTGTTATCCTTGCGCCGCAATTGCATTATTAACCAGAGGCTTTACATCGTTTATGTCCGGCTGGCCACGAATTTACTACAAATTACTTAATTTACCATTAAGCATCCTGGTAAAAAGCAAGTCTATCCCAGCAGAACCCGCGCTGGAACTGGGGCTCGATACGTCGCGCCCTATTATGTACGTTTTGCCTTATAACTCGAAGGCAGACTTACTGACGCTTCGCGCCCAGTGTCTGGCGCATGACTTACCTGACCCGCTTGAACCGCTGGAAGTTGACGGTACGCTGCTGCCGCGCTACGTCTTCATCCACGGCGGGCCGCGCGTGTTTACCTATTACACGCCGAAAGAAGAGTCCATCAAGCTGTTCCATGACTATCTCGATCTGCACCGCAGCAACCCCGATCTGGATGTGCAGATGGTGCCGGTATCGGTGATGTTTGGTCGTCGTCCGGGTCGTGAAAAAGGCGAAGAGAATCCGCCGCTGCGCATGCTTAACGGCATCCAGAAGTTCTTCGCGGTCTCCTGGCTGGGACGCGACAGCTTCGTGCGCTTCTCCCCTTCCGTTTCGCTGCGTCGCATGGCGGACGAGCACGGCACCGACAAGATCATCGCGCAAAAACTGGCGCGCGTGGCGCGTATGCACTTCGCCCGTCAGCGCCTGGCGGCCGTAGGGCCACGCCTTCCGGCGCGTCAGGATCTGTTCAACAAGCTGCTGGCCTCCAAAGCGATCGCCCGCGCCGTTGAAGATGAAGCGCGCAGCAAGAAAATTTCGCATGAGAAAGCTCAGCAGAACGCCATTGCGCTGATGGAAGAGATCGCAGCAAACTTCTCTTACGAGATGATTCGCCTGTCCGATCGTATTCTCGGCTTTACCTGGAACCGACTGTATCAGGGCATCAACGTGCATAACGCCGAGCGCGTGCGTCAGCTGGCGCACGATGGCCATGAGATTGTCTATGTCCCCTGCCACCGCAGCCACATGGACTACCTGCTCCTTTCCTACGTGCTCTATCACCAGGGGCTGGTGCCACCGCACATCGCAGCCGGTATCAACCTGAACTTCTGGCCAGCGGGCCCGATTTTCCGCCGCCTGGGCGCGTTCTTTATTCGTCGTACCTTCAAGGGCAACAAGCTCTACTCCACCGTGTTCCGCGAGTATCTGGGCGAGCTGTTCAGCCGCGGCTATTCCGTGGAATACTTCGTGGAGGGCGGCCGTTCCCGTACCGGTCGTCTGCTCGATCCGAAGACCGGCACGCTGTCGATGACCATCCAGGCCATGCTGCGCGGCGGTACCCGTCCGATCACGCTGGTGCCTATCTACATCGGCTACGAGCACGTGATGGAAGTGGGCACGTACGCGAAAGAGCTGCGTGGCGCGACCAAAGAGAAAGAGAGCCTGCCGCAGATGCTGCGCGGCTTGAGCAAGCTGCGCAATCTCGGTCAGGGCTACGTGAACTTCGGCGAGCCGATGCCGCTGATGACCTACCTGAACCATCACGTGCCGGAGTGGCGCGAGTCCATCGATCCTATCGAAGCGGTGCGTCCGGCCTGGCTAACGCCAACGGTTAACGGCATCGCGTCCGAGCTGATGGTGCGCATTAACAACGCCGGTGCGGCTAACGCCATGAACCTCTGCTGTACGGCGCTGCTGGCTTCACGTCAGCGCTCGCTGACCCGTGAACAGCTCACGGAGCAGCTGGATTGCTATCTGGACATGATGCGTAACGTGCCGTATTCGGTTGACTCGACCGTGCCTTCTGCAACCGCCAGTGAACTTATCGATCACGCGTTGCAGATGAACAAGTTTGAAGTGGAGAAGGACACGATCGGCGACATCATCATTCTGCCGCGCGAGCAGGCCGTTCTGATGACCTACTACCGCAACAACATCACGCATATGCTGATGCTGCCGTCGCTCATGGCCGCCATTATTACCCAGCATCGTCATATCTCCCGTCAGGAGCTATTGCGCCATCTTGAGACCATCTATCCAATGCTGAAAGCGGAGCTGTTCCTGCGCTGGAGTAAGGATGAGCTGGCGACAGAACTGGATAAGATGACGGAAGAGATGCGTCGCCAGGGGCTGATTACCCTGAACAACGACGAGCTGCACATCAATCCGTCACGCTCCCGCACCCTGCAACTGCTGGCGGCCGGTGCGCGCGAAACGCTGCAGCGCTACGCCATCACGTTCTGGCTGCTGAGCGCGAACCCGTCCATCAACCGCGGTACGCTGGAGAAAGAGAGCCGGACGCTGGCCCAGCGCCTGTCCGTTCTGCACGGCATTAACGCCCCTGAATTCTTCGACAAAGCGGTCTTCAGTTCTCTGGTGCTGACGCTGCGCGATGAAGGCTTCATCAGCGATACGGGTGATGCCGAGCCGGAAGAGACGTTGAAGGTGTACCAGATGCTGGCAGAGCTGATTACCTCGGACGTGCGCTTAACGATTGAGAGCGCCACGCAGGGCGAGTAACACAATGCCGGGTTATGGCCCGGCCTGACGCCCTGGATAATAAAAAGGCCCGGTAAGCGCTGACGCTACCGGGCCTTTTTTTGCCTTGTTAAATCATTGCATTTAGCTGAGCAGCGTAAAGGCAATCATCCCGACAATTGCACCCGTCGTGCCGAGGATAGTTTCCATCAGCGTCCAGGTTTTCAGGGTTTGCGCTTCGGTGGCGCCGGTAAACTTACCGAACAGCCAGAAGCCGGCGTCGTTAACGTGAGAGACCACAATCGAACCACCCGCGATACAAATAGAAAGCGCGGCCATCTGGGCACCGGAGTAGTTCAGCTGTTCAATCACCGGCATCACCAGACCCACGGCGGTTAAACACGCCACGGTGGCGGAACCCTGGATGATACGCACCGCCGCAGCCAGCACAAAGCAGGTGACCGCAATCGGCAAGCCCATCCCGGTCAGCGCTTCGCCCAGAGCCGGGCCCACGCCGGAATCCACCAGCACCTGCTTGAACACGCCGCCTGCACCGATCACCAGCAGGATAATCCCCGCAGGCTGCAGCGCCGCACCGCAGATCTCCATCACCCGGTCTTTTGGCATCCCCTGACGCATCGCCAGGCCGTAAATCGCCACCAGGCACGCCACCAGGATCGCCGTGAACGGATGACCAATGAACTCAAACCATTCGTAGGCGGTAGAACCGACCGGCACAAAGCGCGCGGCGATGGTTTTCAGGCCCACCAGCACCAGCGGCAGCAGGATCAGCGACAGGCTGAAGCCGAAGGATGGCATTTTGCCCTCGCCCAGGTGCGGCTCGGTAATGTCGTCCGGAATGTGCAGCTCAACGTAACGGCTGATGAAGTTGCCCCACAGCGGACCGGCGATAATCATCCCCGGGATTGCCGCGCACAGGCCAATCAGGATCATCCAGCCAAAGTCGGCGTGCATCTGGGAGGCCAGCAGCATCGGGGCAGGCCCCGGCAGCAGAAACGCTGCGGCTGCCGCCACGCCCGCAAACAGCGGAATGACCAGCTTCACGAGGTTAGTACCGGTATGGCGCGCCATGGAGAATGCGACGCTTATCAGCAGCACAACGGCCACTTCGAAGAACAGCGGCAGCGCGCAAATCAGACCGGCCAGACCAATCGCGTAGTGCGCGCGGCTGTGGCCAAAGGATTTCAGCATCTTGACGGCAATCTGGTCGACCGCGCCCGTCTCGTGCAAAATCTTGCCAAACATCGCGCCCAGCGCGACCACAATCGCCAGGAAGCCCAGCGTACCGCCCATCCCTTTTTCCATTGTCGCGGCGATCTTGTCGAGCGGCATACCGGAAAAGAGACCAGCACCAATAGAAACCACCATCAAAGCAACAAAGGCGTGCATGCGCGCCTTCATCACTAAAAACAACAGCAGCAATACCGAACCTACTGCTGTCAAAACTAGCGTTAATGTACTCAAAACTTACTGCCTTTTATTAATGACCTCGATGGTGCTGGCAACAACACCCTCCAGTGACTGATCGATATCAACCACTAAGACGTCTTTTTCGTCTTCACCCGGCTCCTGCAGTGCTTCAAACTGCGTCAGCAGCATCTGGGTTTTGAAGAAGTGACCTTTACGCGCCTTCAGGCGGCTTTCAATCACCTCGAAATCCCCTTTCAGGTAGATGAAAGAGAGGTTCGGATTGCCGTCACGCAGCAGATCGCGGTAGGTTTTTTTCAGCGCGGAGCAGACGATCAGGGAGACTTTGTTGGTGCGCTGCATCGCGAACGCGGCGTCGTTCAGCGCCTGCAACCACGGTTTGCGGTCGTCGTCGTTCAGCGGCTCGCCGGAGGCCATTTTCATGATGTTGCTGCGCGGATGGAGGAAGTCGCCATCAAGAAACGCAGCCTGGAGTTGATGCGCCACTTCGCTGGCCACGGCTGATTTCCCGCTACCGGAAACGCCCATCAGGACGTAGACGTGGTGATCGTGATTAGTCGTGCTCAAAGGGTGTCCCTCAGTCAATTGTTACGGGTAACAGTTATCGGTAACATTGTCCTGCCGGGGCAAAAGAGAAGCAATATCCAAACGTGCGCGAAGTGAATAAGTGTGAGCTACTTCAAATTTGTCAGTTCAAATAGATCCACCCGGTGACAAGGTGAAACCTAAATCTAACATTTTCGGCGTAACCGTCTCGCCACGAATGCGCGCCAGCAGGCGTTCTGCGCCAATGCGGCCCATACGTTCACGCGGCGTCAGGACGCTCGCCAGACGCGGCTCCATCACCTGACCGATGTCATGGCCGTGGAAACCGGCGATCGCCATATCATCAGGGATCTTCAGCCCCAGACGCTGGCACTCAAACGCTGCGCCGACCGCAAGGTCATCGTTGGTACAGAAAATACCGTCCAGTTGCGGATACTCGCGTCGCGCCTGACGCATCAGCTCAATACCCGACGTATAGGAAGAGGATTGCTCCACCATCACGCTGTACGGGGTTAAGTTCGCGTCGAGCATCGCCTGCTCGTATCCCTTCTGTTTGATGATAGTACGTTCATCAAGACGCGCACCCAGATAGGCGATATGACGATGCCCACGGGCGATAATGGCCGCCGTCATCTGGCGCGCCGCTTCGAAGTTATCAAAGCCGACGGCGATGTCGAGGCACGGCGACTGGCTGTCCATCAGCTCCACGACCGGAATACCGGCCACTTCAATCATTTTGAGCGTGCGGGCAGTGTGGGTACGTTCGGTTAAAATCAGGCCGTCAATGTTCCAGGAAAGCATCGATTCAAGACGTTCCTCTTCGAGTTCCGGCTTGTACCCGTAGTGGGCGAGCATGGTCTGGTAACCAAACGCATCGGTAACGCTTTCGATTCCACGTAATACTTCGGCGAAAACCTGGTTGGTCAAAGAAGGAAGCAGAACGCCCACCGCGCGGCTGGTCGCATTGGAGAGAATATCGGGTGCACGGTTGGGGATGTAACCCAGTTCATCAAGGGCAGCGGCAATCTTGCCACGTAACGCCACGGAAACCTGTTCCGGGTTACGTAAAAAACGGCTGACCGTCATTTTGGTCACACCGACGCGATCGGCGACATCCTGAAGTACGGGGCGTTTCTTTTTCATCGTCCTGAGAAATCTTGAAGTGAGAGATTCGCTCAGTTTACCACGGACAAAGCCCATCCTTCCCCTGTCAAAGGGAAGGATGGGGATTTATTTATGTTTTATTACACCGGCGGCAGGTCAAACAGCAGAATTTCGCTTTCGCTGTCGGCATGCACGGAGATCGCCTGCTCATCCCAGATGGCCAGACCATCGGCGGTTGTCGCTTTGGTGCCGTTGATGGACACCTCCCCTTTCACCACCTGGATCCAGACGCGGCGGTTAGCGGCAATCTGATGCACGGACTGTTCATCTTTCGCCAGCGCCCAGCGGTACAGCTCCATATCCTGATGCACTTTCAGGGAACCTTCACGCGCATCCGGGGAGAGCACCAGCTGTTTACCCTGTTTGGCGTCGAAGCGGCGCTGCTCGTAGCGCGGCGTGATGCCGGTCTCTTCTGGAATGATCCAGATTTGATACAGGTGCAGTTTTTCCGTTTTGCTTGGGTTGTACTCGGAGTGACGCACCCCGGTACCCGCGCTCATAATCTGGAACTCGCCCGCCGGAACCTGCTCTTTGTTGCCCATGCTGTCCTGGTGCTCAACCGCGCCTTCCAGCACATAGGTCAGGATTTCCATGTCTTTGTGCGGGTGGGTACCAAAGCCCTGGCCTGCATCAATCACGTCGTCGTTAATCACCCGCAGTGCGGAGAAGCCCATGAAGTTCGGGTCGTAGTAGTCGGCAAACGAGAATGAATGCCATGAGTCCAGCCAGCCATGATTCGCGTGACCACGTTCGTTTGCTTTGCGTAAGTAGATCATTGTTTTCACCCTCAGTTCGTTTCGATGGAGTAAGTGTGGACGCAAACGGCCTGGGATCATAGAGGGTGAAAATTGACTCCTCTGTTCAAAAATTGTGAACAAGTTCAGAGGAGCCGTTTTTGCTTATTTTGCGAGGGTTACCGTGGCAGGAGAGGCCTGTTCGAAGGCCCGCTCAAGGATTTCGAGGTTGGTCAGAACGTCAGATTCCTTGACGTAATTCGCCGTGCCGTTTGTGAGGGTCTCAAACAGCGCATCATAGACGCGGCCATAGTCGCCGGTTTCCGGCTTCAGCGTTTCTTTGACCGTCACGCCCTCGTCGTTCACATACTCCAGCACGCCCACGGAATCGTCCGCGGCAAAGCCTGGTTCACCCGGCATGATATTGGCCTTCAGGCTGGTCTCCTGCTGGTCGATACCGTATTTGATAAACGAACCTTTAGTGCCGTGAACGATAAATTTCGGGTAGTCGATCTTCACCAGGTGGCTGGTTTTGACGATGGCCTTCAGGTCGCCGTAGAAAAGCTGGGCTTCGAAGGTATCGTCCGGGTTGGCTTTATTGCGCAGGCTGCGAATGTCATACGCCACGTGGTCCGGGCGGCCAAACAGGGAGATGATCTGGTCCATGGTATGCACCCCCAGACCATAGAATGAACCATCCTGCGGCAGTCCGGGTTGGGTTTCCGCCACCGGACGGTAGTAATCGAAGTGGCTTTCTATCTCCACAATGTCGCCGAGCTTGCCGCTTTCAATCGCTTTTTTTGCCGTCAGGAAGCAGCTGTCAAAGCGACGGTTCTGGTACGGCGTGACGGTCAGCCCTTTACTTTTCGCCAGCGCGAACAGCGCTTTCGCTTCGGCAATAGTCGGGGTGAACGGCTTTTCTACCAGCACGTTTTTACCCGCATTGAGCGCGCGTTTCGCATAGTCAAAATGGCTGTCGGCGTGGGTGCAGACAATCACCAGCGTGACCTGCGGATCGTTAAGCACGTCATCGAGATCGCTGGTGAAGTGGATGTGGGAATACTGAGGAGATTGCTCTTCCGGCTTCGCGCGGCGGCGGTAGATATGGGCCACATGCCAGGTATCTTTACGGTTGAGGACATACGGCAGGTGATAGCGGGTGGTGCTTTTGCCAAATCCAATAAATGCACAGTGTAGTGTCATGGCTCAGTCCTTTTGGAAGGTTACTGAGTCTAACCATAACAAAAAAAAAGCCAGCTAAAAGCTGGCTAAAGTAATACTGGAAGCAATGTGAGCAATGTCGTGCTTTCAGGTTCCCGTAGCGGTCTTCCTGAATGCAGAGCAATAATAATCATTCTCATTCGCACTTGTCCAATACTTTTTGCAAAAAATAGCGGTTGACTCAAATTTTAAAGTCATTGATGTTGGAAGGGCCTTTTAAATGACTGAGGAACAAGGAATGAGTGAGATAGTGATACGCCACATCGAACCCAGCGATGCAGAAGCTTTACGTGACATCATGTCGCATCCTGATGTGTATCACGACACGCTACAGCTCCCTCATCCTTCTATGGAAATGTGGCACGAACGCGTTGCGACAAAACCAGGCCGGCGCCATCTCGTTGCCTGTCTGGACCAGCGCGTTATCGGGCATATGGCGCTGGACGTGATGGAAAACCCGCGTCGCAGCCATGTTGCCACATTCGGCATCAGCGTGGCTGCGGATATGCAGGGACGCGGCGTAGGCCGCAGGCTCATGAGCGAGATGATCAACCTGTGTGACAACTGGTTGCGCATTGAACGTATCGAACTGACGGTCTTTGCCGATAACCCCGCGGCTGTTGCCCTCTATAAAAATTTTGGTTTTGAAATCGAAGGGACCGGCAAGAAATTTGCCCTGCGCAACGGCGAATATGTGGACGCGTATTATATGGCGAGAATGAAGTAGTGATTTGCCGGGTGGCGGCTTCGCCTTACCCGGCCTACGTTCGTGCAGTTGTAGGCCCGGTAAGCGCAGCGCCACCGGGCAATACATCAATACCCCGCCGTCAAATCATCCACCGAACGCGGGTCTGATGCGCCAAACAGCGCTCCGTCCGGCCCCACCATAATGCTCTGGGTGCTGCCCATCGCCTCCTTCACCGCCACCTTCTGCCCACGCTGCTCAAGCAGTTTAATGGTGTCCGGGCTAAAGCCCTTCTCGACGCGCAGCTCGTCCGGCAGCCACTGGTGGTGGAAACGCGGGGCGTTAGTCGCTTCGGCGACGTTCATCCCAAAGTCGATACTGTTTACCACCATCTGTAATACGGTGGTGATAATTCGGCTGCCGCCCGGGCTACCGGTTACCAGCCAGGTTTTGCCCTCTTTTACCACGATGGTGGGCGACATGGACGACAGCGGACGTTTCTTCGGCCCTACCGCGTTCGCATCGCCGCCGACCAGCCCGTAGACGTTCGGCACGCCCGGCTTGGCAGAGAAGTCATCCATCTCGTTGTTCAGCAGAATGCCGCTGTTGCCCGCCACAATCCCGGTGCCGAAGGTGGTGTTGAGCGTATAGGTCACCGCCACCGCGTTACCGTCTTTATCCACCACCGAGAAGTGGGTGGTCTGGTTGCTTTCATACGGCGCCAGCTTGCCGGGACGGATCTCGCTCGACGGCTTGGCCTTGTTGATATCAATCTGATCGGCAATGGATTTGGCGTACGCCTTGTTGGTCAGCGCCTGCCACGGCACCTTCACGAAGTCCGGGTCGCCGAGATATTCCGAGCGGTCGGCATAGGCGCGTTTTTCCGCTTCCGCCATTATCTGCATGGCATCCGCGCTGCCGAAGCCGAACTTGTGCATATCGAAGTTTTCAAGAATGTTGAGGATCTGCACGATGTGAATGCCCCCGGAAGACGGCGGCGGCATGGAGAAGACCTCGTACCCGCGGTAGGTGCCGCTAATCGGCTCGCGCTCCACCGCCCTGTAGTCCGCCAGATCCGCTTTGGTGATGAGCCCGCCGTTCTTCTGCATCTCTTCCGCAATCTGGTCGGCAATCGCCCCTTTGTAGAAAGCGTCCGGACCGTGCTCCGCAATCAGCTCCAGGCTTTTGGCGAGGTTCTTCTGCACCAGCTTATCGCCCTTCTTCAGCGGTTCACCGTCTTTCCAGAAGATCGCCTTACTGTTTTCGTGATTCGGGATGACTTCGCTGCCGTAGGTTTTGAGGTCGTCTGCCAGGGCGTCATTCACCACAAAGCCCTCCCGCGCCAGCTTGATAGCAGGCTGCACCACCTTGTTCAGCGGCATCGTGCCGTATTTTTCCAGCGCCAGCGAGAAGCCCGCAACGGTGCCCGGCGTGCCGGAGGCCAGGTGCGAGGTCAGGGATTTTTTACTGTCCGGGTTGCCCTGGTCATCGAGGAACATGTCCCGTGACGCCTGAGAAGGCGCCATTTCACGGAAGTCGATGGCGGTGGTTTTCCCGTCTTTGGTGCGCAGCATCATAAAGCCGCCGCCGCCCAGGTTCCCCGCCTGCGGGTGCGTCACCGCCAGCGCATAGCCGACGGCGACCGCCGCATCCACCGCGTTACCGCCCTGCCTGAGAATATCGACACCCACGCGGGTCGCCAGCGCATCCACCGACGCCACCATGCCGTGGGTTGCCCGCACGGGATGAAAGACATCTTCCTCCACGCCGTAAGAGACCGGAGGCGCCGCGGGCGGGTTGGCCGCCACGCTAAATGTACCGCCTGCCATCAGCGCGGCGAGGGCGACCCAGCGCAAAAACGTTGGTTTCATCATTATTGTTCTCCAGGTGAAGGGATCCATATTCCCCGCTTAAGCCTGGTTCACAACTCCTAAAAAATCATCGTCATGGTGAAATCAGGGTAAACTTAAGAGAGACCTCAAAAGGAGGAAATGACAATGAAACGCTTATTGATTCTTACGGCGCTGATCCCGTTTGCCGCGCTCGCACAGCCACTCAATACGATGAATAACCCGAACCAGCCGGGTTACGTTATCCCGAGCCAGCAGCGTATGCAGACCGAGATGATGAGCCAGCAACAGCAGCAAAAAGGGATGCTGAATCAGCAGCTGAGAACGCAGACCCAGATGCAGCAGCAAAGCCTGCAAAATCAGATGAACGCCAACACCCAGCGCGTGCAGCAGGGGCAGGTTCGCGAGCAGCCGCTGCCGAACAAAAATGGCGGAATGTTAGGTGGAATGACCTCGTCAGGCAGCGGACAGCAGCATATGCTGCCGCCGCAGTCGAATGGCAGTATGCTTAATCCGCAGAACTAAAGTCCGGGCCGATCAGGTCAATCGCATCGGTACAGATGCTGTCCACGCCCCAGCGCAGCAGTTCGGCCGCACGCTGGGGTTTATTGACGGTGTAAACCAGAATATGCAGTCCCGCGTCTTTCAGCATCTTCACCCGCGCCTCATCCAGCAGCTTGTGATTAAGATGAATAGAGACACACGCTAAGCGCGTCGTCAGCTCGCGCCAGTCCTCGCGCCACTCGTCCAGCAATAGCCCGCGCGGCAATTCCGGCACGGCCGCCTGCGCCGCCTCCAGGGCGTCAATTTCAAACGAGGAGAGCAGCGGCGCGGTCATCCCTTCCCACAGCTCGCGCGCGGCCAGGGCAATGACTTTGCCCGTCAGCGGCCCGGTGCCGGTGGTCGGTTTGATTTCGATATTGGCCATCATGCCGTGCTGGCGACAGCGATCGGCCACTTCCGCCAGCAGCGGCAGCGGTTCGCCTTTGAATTCGCCGCTGTACCAGCTTCCGGCGTCGACTTTCAGCAGATCGCGCCACGGCAGCTCGCCCGCCACGCCCCAGCCGTTGCTGGTGCGTTCGAGGTTATCGTCATGCAGCAGGAAAATCTCGCCGTCTTTCGACAGCTTGGCGTCGAACTCGATCATGGTGTGGCCGTAACGCGCGCCAACATCAATCGCCGCCAGGGTGTTCTCCGGCGCCAGCTTACCGCCGCCGCGGTGGGCGACGACGTGGGGATAAGGCCAGTTGCTCATACTCGTTGTCCTGTTTCACCGTCAAAAAGGTGCAGATGATTTTCCGGCAGGTGCAGCCACAGCGTGCTGCCTGCTTTCGGGCGCTCCTGATGCGCCAGACGCACCACCATCTTTTGCTCGCCCCAGCGCCCGTGCGCCAGGTTATCTGCACCTAACATCTCCAGCGTGTCCATCACCAGCGGCACGCCGCCTTCCGCTTGAGAGGTTAAACCGATATGTTCCGGGCGGATACCGAGCGTCATCTTACGCCCGGCGTAGCCACGATAGTACCAGTTGATCGGCAATGCCATCCCGCTTTCCAGCTCAAAGTGCGTGCCCGTGCTGCTGATGCGCCCTTCGAGCAGGTTCATCGCCGGGCTGCCGATAAAGCTCGCCACAAAGCGGGTGGCCGGTTTCTCGTAGACTTCCACGGGGGTACCAATCTGCTCGGCAACGCCTTTGTTCATCACCATCACGCGCTGGGCGAGGGTCATGGCCTCAACCTGATCGTGGGTGACGTACAGTGACGTGGTTTTCAGACGACGGTGCAGCTGCTGCAGCTCAAGACGCATCTGCACGCGCAGCTTGGCGTCGAGGTTAGAGAGCGGCTCGTCGAAGAGGAATACCGCCGGATCGCGCACGATGGCGCGCCCCATCGCCACGCGCTGGCGTTGGCCGCCGGAGAGTTCGCGCGGGCGGCGCTTGAGCAGGCCGTCCAGCTCCAGAATGCGCGCCGCTTCTTTCACGCGCTCCTCAATATGGCCTTTGCCCATGCCGCGGATTTTCAGCCCCCAGGCCATGTTCTCCTCCACGCTCATGTGCGGGTAGAGAGCGTAGTTCTGGAACACCATCGCGATGCCCCTGTCTTTCGGCTCCATCTCGGTGACGCGCTGGCGGTCAATCCAGATATCCCCGGACGTTACGCGCTCCAGCCCCGCCACCATGCGCAGCAGCGTAGATTTGCCGCAGCCGGACGGGCCGACCATCACGATAAACTCCCCGTCCGCCACGTCGAGCGTCAGCGGCTGAATCACCTGGGTTTTGCCGTCCCAGCTTTTGGTTACTGCCTGAAGTTTTAAACCTGCCATCTTATTTCTCGCTATCGACCAGGCCGCGGACAAACGCGCGCTGCATGGCTAAAACAATGACTACGGGTGGGATTAGGGTGAGCAGCATCGCCGCCATCACCTGGTTCCAGAGGGTGGTGCCTTCGCCGGTGGCAATCATGCCTTTGATGCCCGCCACGGCGGTGCCGAGATTGACGTCCTGAATAATCAGCAGCGGCCACAGGTACTGGTTCCAGCCGTAGATAAAGGTGATCACAAACAGCGCCGCAAGGTTGGTTTTCGACAGCGGCAGCACGATGTCGCGGAAGAAGCGCATCGGCGACGCGCCGTCGATGCGCGCGGCTTCAATCAGCTCGTCCGGCAGGGTCATAAAGAACTGGCGGAACAGGAAGGTGGCGGTCGCCGAGGCCATCAGCGGCAGGGTTAGGCCCGCGTAGCTGTCGAGCATCTTCAGGTTGGCGATCACTTCCACCGTCGGGAAGATACGCACCTCCACCGGCAGCATCAGGGTAATGAAGATCATCCAGAAGAAGAGGTTGCGCAGCGGAAAGCGGAACCAGACGATGGCGAAGGCCGAGAGCATCGACACCGTAATTTTGCCGACGGTGATGCCAAACGCCATGATGAAGCTGTTGAGCATCATCAGCCAGAACGGCGCGCTGTTGGCGCCCACGCCCTGGGTCCAGATGGTCTTCATGTTCTCGAACAGATGTGTGCCTGGGATCAGCGTCATCGGCGTATCGAACACCGCTTTGGTGTCCAGCGTGGCGGCGACAAAGGCCACGTACAGCGGGAAGAGGATGACGATAATCCCCAGAATCAGCATGGTATGGCTGAAAATCGTCAGCCCGCGACGGTTCTCAATCATTGGTAGCGCACCTTACTTTCAACATAGCGGAACTGCACCACCGTGAGGATGATGACGAGGAACATCAGCACCACCGACTGCGCGGCGGAGGCCGAGAGATCCAGCCCGGCGAAGCCTTCGCGGTAGATCTTATAGATAAGCGTGGTGGTCGCCTGCACCGGACCGCCTGCGGTGGCCGCATCGATCACCGGGAAGGTGTCGAAGAAGGCGTACACGAGGTTAACCACCAGCAGGAAGAAGCTCACCGGGGCAATCAGCGGCAGCGACAGCCTGAAGAAGCGACGAATCGGCCCTGCGCCGTCAATGGCGGCGGCCTCCACCAGCGAACGCGGGATGGACTGCAGCGCGGCAAAGAAGAACAGGAAGTTGTAGCTGATCTGCTTCCACACCGAGGCGAACACCACCAGGAACATGGCCTGACCGCTGTTCTGGGCGTGGTTCCAGTCGTAGCCGAACTCTGCCAGGAAATGGGTAATCAACCCGCGACCGGGGTTAAACAGGAAAATCCACAGGACGGCGGCGACGGCGGGTGCCACGGCGTACGGCAGCAGCATCAGGGTCTGATACAGGCGGCTGCCGCGCACCACATAGTCCACCAGCGCGGCGAAAAACAGCGAGGCAACAAGGCCGCTGACGGTGACCAGCGCGCTGAACCTGATCGTCGTCCAGAAGGCGTCCAGGTAGTAGCTGTCATGGAACAGCGCGGTAAAGTTGTCCAGCCCGACAAACTGGCTGGAGAGCCCAAACGGATCGACGCTTTGTACCGAGTACCACAGCGCTTCGCCCGCAGGCCAGATAAAGAAGATAACGGTGATGACCAGCTGAGGCGCGACCAGCAGGTACGGCAGCCAGCGGGAACGGAACACCGGACGGGATGATGACATTGAGATTGGGTTCCTGAACAGTGCCGGGTGGCGGCTACGCCTTACCCGGCCTACATGGGGCACATCGTAGGCCCGGATCGCTACGCGTCACCGGGCGAATCACGGATTACGATTTCGTCGACTGCTCAAAGCGGCGCAGCAGCTGATTCCCGCGCTCTACCGCGGAATCCAGCGCCTGCTGTGGCGTTTTCTTCCCGGTCCAGACGCTTTCCAGCTCTTCATCCACGATGGTGCGGATCTGCGGCATGTTGCCCAGGCGCAGGCCTTTGGTGAACGGCAACGGCGGCTTGTTCAGCATCTGACGCGTCGCGATATCCGCGCCCGGGTTCTTGCTGTAGAAGCCCTGCTCGCGGGTCAGGTCATACGCGGCTTTGGTGATCGGCAGGTAGCCGGTCTTCTGGTGCCATTCGGCAGCGTTTTCCGGCTTCGCCAGGAAGTCGAGGAACTCGGCCACGCCTTTATAGGTGCCCTTGTCTTTACCCTGCATCACCCACAGGCTCGCCCCGCCGATGATGGCGTTCTGCGGCGCGCCCTTCACGTCAGCGTCATACGGCATCATGCCCACGCCGTAGTTGAATTTGGCGTAGTGGCGGATATCCGCCAGCGAGCCGGACGAGGCGGTGGTAATGGCGCAGTCGCCGTTGTAGAACTTCTCGGTGGATTCGTCTTTACGCCCGAAGTAGCTGAAGTCGCCCTTCTTGTTCAGTGCTTCCAGCAGCGCGATGTGCTTCACCTGCTCCGGCTTGTTGAACTCCAGTACCGCGTCGGTGCCGTCGAAGCCGTTGTTTTTGGTCGCCACCGGCAGGCCGTGCCAGGCGCTGAAGTTTTCGATCTGGATCCAGCCCTGCCAGCCGCTGGCGTAGCCGCACTTCATCCCCGCCGCTTTCAGCTTCGCGGTGTATTCGGCCAGGTCCTGCCAGGTTTTTGGCGGCTGCTCCGGGTCTAAACCGGCTTTCTTGAAGGCGTCTTTGTTGTAGTACAGCACCGGCGTGGAGCTGTTAAACGGCTGAGACAGCAGATGTCCGGTTTTGGAATCGGTGTAGTAACCCGCTACGGTTGGCACGAACTGGGATTCATCGAAGTTAATACCCGCTTCTTTGAACACTTCATAGACCGGCTTGATGGCTTTGGAGGCCATCATGGTGGCGGTGCCCACTTCATAAACCTGTAACAGTGCAGGCGCGTTGCCGGTACGGAAGGCGGCGATGCCCGCGCTCAGGCTCTGCTCGTAGTTACCTTTGTACACCGGCACAATTTTGTAATCCGGGTGGGTGTCGTTGAAACGCTGCGCCAGGGAGTCAACTTCTTTACCCAACTCCCCTTCCATGGAATGCCAGAACGGAATGGTCGTCACAGCCGTTGCGTTCGTCGCAAAAGCCAGACCCAGTGCCAGACCCAAAGCTGTGTGTCGTAACGATGTCATTGTCATCTCTCTTATTGTGCCGGATGCGCGATATCACGCGTTTTATGCTCGCGAGGTAACATGACATGCTCGAATGACAGAAAAATAACTGTTTGTTTACAGATAAGTGACAGCAAAGGGTCAGGGGGATGATGGTTGTGTGAAGGGGTGTAGTGGTTAAAAAGCCGGGTGGCGGCTACGCCTTACCCGGCCTGGTCGATCCCTGTAGGCCCGGTAAGCGCAGCGCCACCGGGCGATACAGACGGCTCAGCCGCCCAGGTAAGCGCTCCGCACCGCTTCGTTCGCCAGCAGTGCGTCTCCGGTATCCTCAAGCACCACGCGGCCGTTCTCCAGCACGTAGCCACGGTCAGCCAGCTTCAGCGCCTGGTTGGCGTTCTGCTCAACGAGGAAGATGGTCATCCCCTCTTTACGCAGCTGCTCAATGGTGTCGAAGATCTGCTGGATGATGATCGGCGCCAGGCCGAGCGACGGCTCATCCAGCAGCAGCAGGCGCGGCTGACTCATCAGCGCGCGGCCGATCGCCAGCATCTGCTGTTCACCGCCGGACATGGTGCCCGCACGCTGGATGCGGCGCTCCCACAGGCGCGGGAAGAGTTCGTACACCCACTTGATGCGGGTCTGGTATTCATCGCGGTGGGCGAAGAAGCCGCCCATCGCCAGGTTCTCTTCCACCGTCATACGCGAGAACACGCGACGCCCTTCCGGAACAATCGCCACCGCCTCGCGCATGATTCTGGCGGTCTGCCAGTCGGTAATGTCTTTGCCGTCAAACACAATCCGCCCGCTGGTGGCGCGCGGGTCACCGCACAGGGTGCCGAGCAGCGTGGTCTTACCCGCGCCGTTGGCGCCAATCAGGGTGACGATTTCACCCTGGTTGATATGCAGGCTGACGTCGTGCAGCGCCTGGATCTTGCCGTAGTGCGCATTGACCTTGTCGAACGTTAACATCGCTTTTTCCATCTTATGCCTCACCCAGGTATGCGCGGATCACGTCCGGGTTGTTGCGGATCTCTTCCGGCGTGCCATTTGCCAGCGGCGTGCCCTGGTTAACCACGTAGATACGGTCGGAAATGCCCATCACCAGCTTCATGTCGTGCTCAATCAGCAGAATGGTGGTGTCGTGGTGATCGCGCAGTTCGGCAATCAGCTCGTCCAGCTCTTTGGTCTCTTTCGGGTTGAGGCCCGCCGCCGGTTCGTCGAGCATCAGGATCTCCGGCTGGGTCACCATGCAGCGCACAATCTCCAGGCGACGCTGATCGCCGTAGGCCAGGTTGCTCGCCTGACGGTTGGCGTGCTGCAGCAGGCCAATTCGGTCGAGCCAGGTGGCGGCGCGATCGAGCGCTTCATCCTGGGCGCGGCGGAAGGCCGGGGTTTTCAGCAGGCCGGAGAACAGCCCGGTTTTCAGCTGCTGATGCTGCGCCACCAGCAGGTTCTCAATCACCGTCATCTCGCGGAACAGACGCACGTGCTGGAAGGTACGCACCACGCCCATGCGGGCAATCTGCTGGCCCGGCAGCCCTTCAAGATGCTGATCGCGCAGCATGATGGTGCCGCCCGTCGGCTTGTAGAAGCCGGTCAGGCAGTTAAAGACCGTGGTTTTCCCCGCGCCGTTCGGGCCAATCAGGGAGACAATCTCTTTCTTGTGCAGATCCAGATTCACGTTGTTGACCGCCAGCAGGCCGCCAAAACGCATCATCAGACCGTTAACGGATAATAATGGCTGACTCATGCCTGTTCTCCTTTCGCTTGCCCGTTCTTCAGCTTCAGCTGTGGACGGGTCATCGGCAGCAAGCCCTGCGGACGCCAGATCATCATCAGCACCATCAAACCACCCAGCATTAACATGCTGTATTCGTTAAAGTCGCGCATCAGCTCGCGCGAGACCACCAGCAGGATGGCCGCCAGGATAACGGCGAACTGCGAGCCCATCCCGCCGAGTACCACAATCGCCAGCACAAAAGCGGATTCGGCAAAGGTGAAGGATTCCGGGCTGACGAAGCCCTGACGCGCGGCAAACAGCGTCCCGGCGAAACCGGCAAACGCGGCGCTGATGGTGAACGCGGTCAGCTTGATGCGGGTCGGGTTCAGGCCCAGGGAGCGGCAGGCGATCTCATCTTCGCGCAGCGCTTCCCACGCGCGGCCCAGCGGCATGCGCAGCAGGCGGTTAATCACGAACAGGGTGATGACCACCAGCAGCAGCGCCACCAGATAGAGCCAGATGACGCGGTCGGACGGGTCATACTTCACGCCAAAGAAGTTACTGAAGGTGTCCCAGCCGCCTTCGCGGGCGGTACGGCTGAACTCCAGGCCAAAGAAGGTTGGTTTCGGGATCTGGCTGATGCCGTTCGGGCCGCCGGTCACTTCGGTGTTGTTCAGCAGCAGGATACGGACGATTTCACCGAAGCCTAAGGTCACAATCGCCAGGTAGTCACCGCGCAGGCGCAGCACCGGGAAACCGAGCAGGAAGCCTGCGGCGGCAGAGACCAGCCCTGCCAGCGGCAGGCAGGTCCAGAAGCCGAGCCCGTAATAGTGGTTCAGCAGCGCGAAGGTGTAGGCGCCGATGGCGTAGAAGCCGCCGTAGCCCAGCACCAGCAGGCCTGAGAGCCCCACCACCACGTTCAGACCGAGACCGAGGATCACGTAGATCATGGTCAGGGTAGCGATATCCACGGTTCCACGAGACACCACGAACGGCCACGCCACGGCAGCCACCAGCAGCGCCACGAGGAACAGCTTCTGCTTAACGGTAGACCCGTCGATGGCCGGCAGGACGAATTTCGGCCCGGAGACGTTTTTCAGCGACTTCTGGAACAGCGGACGCAGCAGCTGGAACAGGAACACCACGGCGGTACCGATAAACACCCACTGCCAGCGGATGTCGGGCGCGGTATCCACCACCAGTTTGGTGCCATTCAGCTCAAGCTGGACGCCCATAAAGACGCCCGCCAGCACGAAGAACATGGCGGCAGAGAGCAGCGCCATTGCAAAATGCATCGGTTTCATACTTTCTCTACCTCCGGACGGCCCAGAATACCGGTAGGCATGACCAGCAGAACCAGAATCAGCAGGGCAAACGACACCACGTCTTTATATTCCGTGCTCAGATACGCCGAAGAGAGCGCTTCCGCCACGCCCAGGATCAGGCCGCCAATCATCGCGCCCGGAATACTGCCGATACCGCCCAGCACCGCCGCGGTAAAAGCTTTCATCCCGGCCATAAAGCCGATGTACGGGTTGATCACGCCGTAGAACTGGCCGAGCAGCACGCCTGCGACGGCAGCCATCGCGGCGCCAATCACGAAGGTCAGGGCAATCACGCGGTCGGTGTTGATGCCGAGCAGGCTCGCCATCTTCAGGTCTTCTGCGCACGCGCGGCAGGCGCGTCCCATCCGCGAGTAGCGGATGAACAGCGTCAGGGCCAGCATCGCAATAAAGGTCACGACCCAGATAACCAGCTGCATGGTGGTGATAGAGGCCGCGAAGTTTTCGCTGGCTCCCACAATCCACTGGCCGTTAAACAGGCTTGGCAGCGCCACGTCGCGCGAGCCTTCGGTCAGGCTGACGTAGTTTTGCAGGAAGATCGACATCCCGATGGCGGAAATCAGTGCAATCAGACGCTTGGAGCTGCGCACCGGCCGGTAGGCCACGCGCTCGATGCTCCAGCCGTAGGCGCTGGCAATCACAATCGCGCCGACAAACCCGGCGGCGACCAGCAGCCAGCTGCTGTCGATGCCCATCATCATCAGGGCGGCGATAATCATAAAGGAGACATAGCTACCGATCATGTAGACCTCGCCGTGGGCGAAGTTGATCATGCCGATAATGCCGTAAACCATCGTATAGCCGATGGCGATCAGCGCGTAGGTGCTTCCCAGCGTGACGCCGTTAAACATCTGCTGCAGGAAATAGAGAAACTGCTCGGACATATGCAAACCTTTTTATACCCGCCCGTCATGCCGGGCGGTGGGATAATTATTTGGCGGCCGAAGACGAACCGTCGGCGTGCCACTTAAAGACACCAAACTCAAATCCCTTCAGATCGCCTTTCTCATCCCAGTTCAGCGGCCCAATCACGGTGTTCGCCCCGTGTGCTTTTAAATCTTTCACCAGATCCAGCGGTTCTTTGCTGCCGGTACGATCCAGCGCGGTGGCCAGAGACTGTACGGCGGCATAGGTGATCCAGACGTACGGACCACTCGGATCTTTCTTCTGCGCCTTGAGCGCATCCACGATAGCCTTGTTGGCCGGATCCTGGTCATAGCGTTTTGGCATCGTCACCAGCATGCCTTCGGCAGAATCCCCGGCGATGTTGGACAGGGAGGCATTGCCCACACCCTCTGGCCCCATAAACTGAGTTTTCAGACCGGTGGCCCGCGCCTGACGCAGCATCTGCCCCATCTCCGGGTAGTAGCCGCCGTAGTAAACAAAGTCGATATTCTCTTTTTGCAGACGGGCGATCAGCGCGGAGAA
Source organism: Enterobacter cloacae complex sp. 2024EL-00227 (assembly GCF_043945315.1). NCBI lineage: Bacteria > Pseudomonadati > Pseudomonadota > Gammaproteobacteria > Enterobacterales > Enterobacteriaceae > Enterobacter > Enterobacter cloacae complex sp. 2024EL-00227. Next base: position 54,027 of record NZ_JBIMQP010000013.1, on the reverse strand, counting down.
GTCTTTCTCACCGGCGGTAATGCCGTCGAAGAAGACGATGTTCGCGCCGCCTTTTTTCAGGCCGTCCTGAACGGAGCGCGCCAGGCCTTCGCCGTACTGCTGCTTGTCATGAATAATGGCGATACGCTGCGGCTTGACGGTTTCAAGGATGTATTTGGCGGCGGTAGGCCCCTGAGAGGAGTCCAGACCGGCGGTGCGCATGATGTGCTGGTAGCCGCGCTGGGTCAGCTCAGGGTTAGTGGCGCCAGGGGTAATCATCAGAATGCCTTCGTCTTCGTAGATGTCAGACGCGGGCTGGGTGGACGATGAGCACAGGTGGCCGATCACATACTGGATGCCATCGTTGACGATTTTGTTAGCGACCGCGACGGCCTGTTTCGGATCGCAGGCGTCGTCATATTCCACGCCCACCAGCTTGTCGCCTTTGATGCCGCCCTTAGCGTTGATGTCTTTGATGGCCTGGCGCGCACCGTTGAACTCCATGTCACCCCACTGGGCAACAGGGCCGGACATCGCACCCACTACCGCAACTTTTATGTCTTCCGCCATGGCGGCATGCGAGATCGACAGTGCGACCATCCCCGCGATTAACGTCTTCGCGTTCCTTTTCATCTCTGAATCCCCATTCGTGATGTCGTGTTTATATTTTGTTTTATTATGGTTAAAAAGCATTCTGTACTTTTAATGAACAACGCTATTTTTACCAGTGCCTTTAATGGTTTAGCGCAGGTTTTTGTCAAAAACCAGACTAAAATCTCTATTTTTCAGGCGATTAAGCAAAGATAATATTCTGAAATCAGGCAGAGATAAACAAATAAAAGTGCAGTTTGCAGCATAAAATAACGGTACAAAGCGCCGAATAAAACACTGCCTTTCAGGTTAAAATTCTGCTTATTTTTCGATCCATGTGTTTTCAAACTGCCCAACGCGCTGCCAAAAAACTAATCACCTGGCAAACGGCGATAAAAAGAGGAAGCCGCTGAGCGAATAAATTGAGTACACTGCCCCTACTCAATTTGATTTGGACAAGCAGCTAATGAAACTGACTATCGTGCGTCTGGTGACCTTTAGCGACCAGGATCATATCGACCTGGGCAAGATCTGGCCGGAATATTCCCCTTCGTCGCTGGCCGTCGACGAAAATCACCGTATCTATGCCGCGCGCTTTAACGAGCGTCTTCTGGCCGCCGTTCGCGTAACGCTGAGCGGCACGGAAGGGGCGCTGGACTCGCTGCGCGTGCGTGACGTGACCCGCCGTCGCGGCGTGGGGCAGTATTTAATTGAAGAAGTGCTCCGCGAAAACCCGGGCGTGACCTCATGGTGGATGGCCGACGTGGGCGTGGAAGACCGCGGCGTGATGGCGGCGTTTATGCAGGCGTTAGGGTTTACGGCGCAGGAGAGCGGGTGGGAGAAGCGCTAAAAGAAAGCCGGGTGGCGGCTGCGCCTTACCCGGCCTACAATTCCTACCGCATTTTCCCAAGCATTTCGTGTTGCAGGAAGGCGGCAAGTTATGAAATCCCCGGGAGCTTACATAAGTAAGTGGCCGGGGTTGAATAACGCAGCCAACGCACCTGCGGCGCGAAAGGCGACGGGAAAATTATTTGGCGTCTGTCGCCGTGCCGTTCGCATGCCAGTCAAACACGCCGAACTCGAAGCCCTTCAGGTCGCCCTTCGTGTCCCAGGAGAGAGGCCCCATAACGGTTTCGACGGTGTTCGCTTTCAGCCAGGTGGCAATCTCAGCCGGATCGGCTGACTGGTTCAGGCCCGCCTGCAGCGACTGCAGCGCCGCGTAGGTGGTCCAGACGAACGCGCCGCTTGGATCCTGTTTCTTCGCCTTGATGGCATCTACGATAGGTTTGTTCGCAGGGACCTGGTCGTAGTTCTTCGGTTTGGTCACCAGCAGGCCTTCGGCGGATTCACCCGCGATGTTAGACAGAGAAACGTTCGCCACCCCTTCCGGGCCCATGAACTGGGTTTTCAGACCGGCCGCGCGCGCCTGGCGCAGGATCTGGCCCATTTCAGGGTGGTAGCCGCCGTAGTAAACAAAGTCGATATTCTCTTTCTTCAGACGTGCAACCAGCGTGGAGAAATCTTTCTCACCGGCGGTGATCCCGTCGAAGAACACCACGTCGGCATTGGCTTTCTTGAGGTTGTCCTGCACTGAACGCGCCAGACCTTCACCGTACTGCTGCTTGTCATGAACAATGGCAATGCGTTTCGGCTTCACTTTTTCAACGATGTATTTCGCCGCGGTCGGGCCCTGGTCAGAGTCCAGACCGGTGGTGCGCAGGGTCAGCTTGTAACCGCGTGCGGTCAGCTCTGGTGCGGTCGCCGCCGGGGTGATCATCAGGATACCTTCGTCTTCGTAGATGTCAGACGCGGGCTGAGTAGAGGAAGAGCACAGGTGACCGATAACGTATTTGATCCCGTCGTTCACCACTTTGTTCGCGACCGCGACCGCCTGTTTCGGATCACAGGCATCATCATATTTTACGATCTGCAGTTTTTCGCCCTTGATACCGCCCTTAGCGTTAATGTCTGCAACCGCCTGTTCTGCGCCAGTAAACTCCTGGTCGCCGTACTGCGCTACCGGACCGGACATGGCGCCAACCACAGCCACTTTGATGTCTGCCTGCGCCATGGTGCTGAATGCCAACGCGATACATCCTGCCAGTAACGCTTTACCCTTCATGTTCATCCTGAGATTCCCCATTATTATGGTTATTACGATTGTTGTGATGTTGTTGTGCAGCGCTTTATTTCAGTTATAGGTGTGCTGTTCGCGCTTTTTCAGCATACTCTGCTAAAACATACCCCATTTTTATGATTTTGGAATAGCAAATTTGAAATGAATATATGATAAGCCCGGCAGAGAGTTCCGCCGGGCATGTGGCTTTAACGTGTCAGCGACGCGGAGATAATGTCCAGCGCTTTACGGAACTGCACTTCGGGAATCGTCAGAGGATAGAGGAAACGAATGACGTTGCCGTAGACGCCGCAGCTCAGAAGCAGCAGACCTTCCTGCAATGCACGCTCCTGCACCTGGCGGGTAAATTCCGGCGAAGGCTGACCCGTTTGCGGATCGTTGAACTCCACCGCCACCATCGAGCCCTGAGCGCGAATATCCGCGATATACGGGCAGTGTTCCTTCGCCTTGTTCAACACTTCCACCAGGTGATGGCCAAGATGCGCCGATCGCGTGCAGAGATCTTCCTCATCAATCACGTCCAGCACGGCGTGCGCCGCCGCAATCGCCAGCGGGTTACCCGCGTAGGTACCGCCCAGCCCACCCGGCGCGGGCGCATCCATCACTTCAGCACGGCCCGACACCGCCGAGAGCGGCATCCCGCCCGCCAGGCTTTTCGCCATAGTGATCAGATCGGGCTTCACGCAGTGGTGTTCCATCGAGAACAGCTTGCCGGTGCGGGCGAAACCGCTTTGCACCTCGTCGGCAATCAGCAAAATGCCGTGGGTATCGCACAGGGCGCGCAGCGCCTGCATAAAATCAGCCGGGGCGATGTTGAAACCGCCCTCTCCCTGAACCGGTTCGAGAATAATCGCCGCGACCTGGTCAGGGGCAATATCCGCTTTAAAGATGCGTTCCAGGCTTTTCAACGCTTCCGCCGTGCTGACGCCGTGCAGTTCATTCGGATACTGGGCGTGATACACCGAGCCGGGGAAGGGTCCGAATCCGAGCTTGTACGGCGCAACTTTGCCGGTCAGCGCCATGGTCATAAAGGTGCGGCCGTGGAACGCGCCGCCGAAGGTGATAAGGCCGGGGCGTCTGGTAAAGGCGCGGGCAATTTTCACCGCGTTTTCGACCGCCTCAGCCCCCGTCGAGAAGAACGCGGTTTTGGCCGGGCCGTCAATCGGCACGCGCTGGTTGATGCGCTCGGCAAGCGCCACGTAGCCTTCGTACGGCACAATCTGGTAGGCCGTGTGGGTAAACGCGTGGAGTTGTTTTTCGATGGCGGAAATGACTTTAGGATGGCGATGGCCGGTATTCAGCACCGCGATCCCGGCGGCGAAGTCGATGTACTCATTGCCTTCCACGTCCCACACCGTGGCGTTTTCGGCTTTATCGGCATAGAAGTTACACATCACGCCGATGCCGCGCGGCGTCGCCTGTAACCGCCGGTCGTTCAGTTCGTTGTTTTTCACCCTGTCCCCCTGAGAAAGTCGCCTGCTTAGCGCATCAGTAAGTGTTTGCCAGGGGGAGGGAATTCGCCAGAGCGGGCGCTAAAAAAACAAAACCCCCAGACTCTCATCCAGGGGTTCTCGGTGTACTTCGCGTTAATTACGCTTCGATAGCGGCGCGAAGTTTCTTCATGGCGTTCTTTTCAAGCTGACGGACACGTTCCGCAGAGACGCCGTAGCGGTCGGCCAGCTCCTGCAGCGTGGACTTGTTGTCTTCGTCCAGCCAGCGGGCGCGGATAATATCCTGGCTACGTTCGTCGAGGCCTTCCATCGCATAGCTCAGCTTGTTCGCGGCCTGATCTTCCCAGTTGTCCTCTTCGATGCCGTCGGCAAAGTTAGAGGTTTTATCCTGCAGATACAGAACCGGTGCCATCGGCTGGCTGTCAGATGCGTCGTCGTCGGAGGACATATCGAAGGTCATGTCCTGCGCGGCCATACGGGATTCCATCTCACGCACGTCTTTGCTGGAAACACCCAGCTCGCGCGCCACCATTTCCACTTCGTCCTGATTGAACCAGCCCAGACGCTGCTTGGTTTTACGCAGGTTGAAGAACAGTTTGCGTTGCGCTTTTGTCGTGGCGACTTTCACGATACGCCAGTTGCGCAGCACGTATTCATGAATTTCTGCTTTGATCCAGTGGACGGCGAAGGAGACCAGTCGCACACCCACTTCCGGGTTAAAGCGACGCACAGCCTTCATCAGGCCGATGTTACCTTCCTGAATCAAGTCCGCCTGCGGCAGGCCATAGCCCGCATAATTACGAGCAATGTGAACAACAAAGCGCAGGTGAGACAGGATCAGCTTTTTCGCTGCTTCCAGATCGCCCTGGTAATGCAGCTTTTCAGCAAGCTCCTTTTCTTCCTCGGCCGTTAACATCGGCCAGGTGTTCGCAGCCCGGATGTAAGATTCCAGGTTACCAACAGGGGCTAAAGCTAAAGTTTGCATTTCTTTGGTCATTCATTCCTCTCAGTGTTTCTTCTGGTCCAGGCTGTCCCCGTCAGGCAACAACCATGCCAAAGCGTTTGAGCAACGAGATTAGCATTCACTCTTTTATCAGACAGTGATTTTATCCACAAGTTCCAGGTGCAACAGTGAATAAATTACGCACAAAATGTGACATGGAGATGATAACAGGGGAAGAGACAACAGGGACGCTTTCCCTGCAGAGCGAACATCTCGGTGCAGGGAAAGATTATATCACGCTTTTATTAGTCGGGAGTAAAGTGACGTAAATGTTGAACGGTTGCCAGCCACGCTGCCACCCACCCAATCATCGAACACACCAGCAGCAGTAAGAGACACTCATCGAACCCTAAGCCGCTGATATCAAACTTGGTTCCGAAAACCTGCGCCACTTCAGTCACGGCAGAGGAAAGCCGCATCACCAAAATTTCTGACAATATCAATGAAAGAAATGCGCCGGAAAAACCGAGCAGTGCGCCACCGTAAAGGAACGGTCGGAGGATGAAGCCATCCGTCGCACCAATCAGTTTCTGCACGTTGATGGTATCGCGACGAGCGAAGATGCTCAGGCGTACGCTGTTGCCAATGACGAGGAAGACAGCCGCCACCATCAGCACGCCAATCATCGCCGCGACGCGGCCTACCAGCCCGGTCAAAGCAGCGAGACGCGCAAACCAGCTGTCATCCATGCGCACTTCATCAATGCCTTTAATGCGCGTGATGCGATCGCGCAGGGTGTTAAGCGAATCGGTCCCCTGGAAATCCAGCTTCGGGATCACCACCGCCACGGCGGGCAGCGGGTTCTCTTCAAGCATATCCAGCGCACCGCCAAAGCCTGACCAGTTGCGGAACTCGCCCAGCGCGTCTTCACGTGAGAGATAGTTGACCTTCTCCACGCCCTGCTCGGCCTGAATTTGCCCAACCACCTGCGCCGCCGCGTTATCGTCGAGCGCTTTATCCAGATAGACCGTGATCTGCGGAGACGGATAATACTGCGACGCTGCCTGGTTGACGTTCTTGTAAACCATGTAGCAGACGCTTGGCAGCGTCAGGGAGATGGCGATTACCATCACCGTCAGGAACGTCGCCAGCGGTTTGCTTTTCAGGTCCTGCAGCGCGCCGTGGAACGCGTAGCGCACCTGCTCGTTAAAGACGTTAGTTTTGCGGGAGGCCGGTTTTGGCGCGGCCTTCTGGCGCTTCGGCGCATTACGATTGCCGTCACCCCCGCCCTGCGGCTTACGGAAACGGTCAAACCGGTTCCCGAACTGCCGAATCTGGTTTATTGCATCACGCTTGTTCACCGTGGCCTCCGTGCAAATGCCCGTCGCTCAGGGTCAGCATGCGGTACGAACGACGGGAAATCAGCCCGATGTCGTGCGTTGCCATCAATACGGTAACCCCTACGCGGTTAAACTCCTCAAACAGACGCAAAATCCCTTCTGACAGGGCATCGTCCAGGTTACCGGTCGGTTCATCCGCCAGCAGCACAGCAGGCTTGTTCACCACCGCGCGGGCGATACCCACGCGCTGCTGTTCACCGCCGGAGAGCTGGATCGGGAAGTTCTTCGCTTTGTCCAGTAGCCCGACCTTATCCAGCGCCGCAGAGACGCGGCGGCGGATATCGTCATAGCTGGCGCCGGCAATAATCAGCGGAATGGCCACGTTATCGAAAACGGTGCGATCCATCAGCAGGTGGTGATCCTGGAAAATCATGCCGATCTGACGACGCAGGAACGGCACCTCACGGTTTTTCAGACGGCTGATCTCATGGCCGCTGAAAAAGATTTTTCCGGCGCTTGGCCGCTCGATCCCACAGATAAGCTTGAGCAGGGTACTTTTCCCCGCGCCGGAATGGCCGGTCAGGAATGCCATCTCGCCCGGCTGCAGGTGGAAGGTCACCCCCTGCAGCGCTTGTCTCCCACCGAGATAGGCCTTGCTGACGTGTTCAAAGCGAATCATTGTTAGTCCTCTCGGGCAAATAATGCCTCAATAAAGTCGTCCGCCTTAAACGGACGTAAATCCTCAATACGCTCGCCCACACCGATGTAACGGATAGGAATGCCGAACTGGTCGGCTACGGAGAAGATCACCCCGCCTTTCGCGGTGCCGTCCAGTTTGGTCAGCGTGATCCCCGTCAGTCCTACCGCTTCATGGAACAGCTTCGCCTGGCTGATGGCGTTCTGTCCGGTGCTGGCGTCAATGGTCAGCATAATTTCATGCGGTGCGTCTTCGTCCAGCTTCTTCATGACGCGAACGATCTTCTTCAGCTCTTCCATCAGATGCGATTTGTTCTGCAAACGCCCTGCGGTATCGGCAATCAGCACGTCCACGTTGCGCGCCTTCGCCGCCTGGATGGCGTCAAAGATCACGGATGCGGAATCTGCGCCGGTATGCTGAGCAATCACCGGGATGTTGTTGCGCTGGCCCCAGACCTGCAGCTGCTCAACCGCCGCCGCACGGAAGGTATCGCCCGCCGCCAGCATCACCGATTTGCCCTGCTGCTCGAACTGACGCGCCAGCTTGCCGATGGTGGTGGTTTTACCCACGCCGTTCACGCCGACCATCAGAATAACAAATGGCGTTTTGCCTTCAATATTAAGCGGTTCGTCAACTTTTGCGAGAATTTCACCCATCTCGTCTTTCAGCAGGCCGTACAGCGCTTCGGCGTCACGCAATTGCTTGCGGCTCGCCCCTTCGGTCAGATTAGTGATGATCTTACGGGTGGTTTCCACCCCAACGTCCGCAATCAGCAGTTGCTCTTCCAGCTCTTCAAACAGATCGTCGTCGATCTTCTTGCCGCGGAACAGACTGATAAATCCGGAACCTAAGTTTTCTTTGGTTTTAAGCAGGCTGCGCTTCAGGCGCGCGAAGAAACCCTCTTTGGTCGGTTTTTCCTGCTCCTGAACGATCTCTTCTTCGGCCTGCTCTTCTACGGGCACAACGATGACCGCTTCTTCAGCCGCTTCCGCCGCCAGCGCCTGGGCTTCCAGCTCTTCGTCGGTCAGCTCCGGCTCGAGCGCCGCTTCTTCTTCCACCGCCTCAACGATTTCAACGGTTTCCGCTTCGGCCTGCCACTCTTCGGCAGACACCGCTTCGTCTTTGACCTCTTCCGGCAGCGGAAGCTCTTCGTGTTCGATAGCAGCCTGTGGCGCTTCGATAGCGGCTTCTACGACAACCGGTTCTGGCTTCTCGCTCTCCTGAACCTGTTCAGTGACCTCAACCACCTCTTCAGCAAAGGTTTCAACCTCTTCTTTGCTGTGCGCCGTTTCTTCCGCATCGACAACCGCGGCGGTTTCTACTGGCGTTTCAGGCTGCGATGGCTCTTCAACGGCTTGTTGCTCTTCGGTTTTCTGTTCTGTTTCTTGCTCTTTTTCACCGAAGCCCAGCCAGGAAAAGAAGCCACGTTTTTTTTGTTTTGCCATCTGCGACTACACTCCTCGCGGCGCTATATACATGGAAGCTAAAAAAATGATGAAATAGTCTAACACTTTACTTAATTGACATCACCGCCCGCAATCGCAGGCCAATTGTTAACAGAGCTTTCCTGAGATGAAGAAACCCAACCGCGCCCCGGCCGGTCAAATTCGTATTATCGGCGGTCAGTGGCGAGGCCGGAAATTACCGGTGCCGGACAGCCCCGGTTTACGCCCTACTACCGACCGCGTGCGCGAGACGCTGTTTAACTGGCTGGCCCCGTCAATGGTAGACGCCCGCTGCCTGGACTGCTTCGCCGGTAGCGGCGCGCTCGGGCTGGAAGCGCTGTCGCGCTATGCTGCCAGCGCCACGCTGCTGGAGATGGAGCGCGGCGTGGCGCAGACGCTGCAGCAAAATCTGGCGACGCTGAAAGCGAGCAACGCGAAAGTGGTGAACACCAACACGCTGAGCTTCCTCGCGCAAAAGGGCACGCCGCACACCGTGGTGTTTGTCGACCCGCCGTTCCGCAAGGGGCTGCTGGAAGAAACGTTATCCCTGCTGGAGCAAAACGGCTGGCTGGCGGATGACGCATTGATTTACGTGGAAAGCGAAGTGGAAAACGGTTTGCCGCCGGTTCCCGCTCACTGGGATCTGCACCGTGAAAAAGTGGCAGGTCAGGTTGCTTATCGTCTGTATCACCGTCAGGCACAAGGAGGATCCGATGCCGGTACTGATTAATCTGGGACGTCTGCTGATGCTGGGCGTCTGGGCGTTTTTGCTGCTCAACCTGGTGCACCCGTTCCCGCGTCCGATGAACATTTTTGTTAACGTGGCGCTGATTTTCACCTCGTTCATGCACGCCCTGCAGATGGTGATGCTGAAAAACGGTCTGCCGAAAGACGGCCCGCAGATGACGGGCTGGCAGCAGCTGCGCGTGTTTATTTTCGGCGTGTTTGAGCTGCTGGTGTGGATGAAGAAGTTTAAGGCGCAGGTGAAGAAGTAAGGTGCGTTTAGTCGCCCGGTGGCGCTTCGCTTACCGGGCCTACGAAACCACGTAGGCCGGGCAAACGCAGTGCCGCCCGGCGTTACAACTCCGGAACAAACCCCTCAAACCGCGATCCTTTGTAACTCAGCGTTCCTTTTTCCCCCACCGTCAGCTGGTGGTACTGCTGCGCCTCCAGGCGGAAGGTCATCTCCAGGCCGCCCGTTTCCGGCTTAAAGCTCGCTTCATAACGCATTGTTGTGCCCGCAGGCGTCACCTGCTGCTGGCGCGAGCGGCGGTCATTGAGCGGCTTTTCGCGTTTGTTCGTCACCACCACGCGCTTTTGCATCAGCGGCGCGGCATCGTTATCCGCCTTCTCGCGGCGCTGCTGCACGAAGCGGAACGAGGCGGCAATGACGATAATCGCCACCACGATAATGAAAAACAGCGGCATCTTGCTCATTCAACTATCCCATCAGATTATGCGGAATTCAGGATACCCTGCCTTCCCCGGCATTGCCAAACGCCCGCCCGCGTCACTACACTGGATCAGAAACTGATTATTCAGACTTAACAGATACAGGGAGTTAATATGCTTTGGTCATTTATCGCTGTCTGTTTTTCCGCATGGCTTTATGTCGATGCGTCGTACCGTGGTCCCACCTGGCAGCGCTGGCTGTTTAAACCCGTCACGCTGTTGCTGCTCCTGCTGCTGGCCTGGCAAGCACCGATGTTTAATGCCGTCAGCTATCTGGTCCTCGCCGGGCTGTGCGCCTCTCTGATTGGCGATGCCTTAACCCTGCTGCCGCGCCAGCGCCTGCTGTATGCCGTAGGGGCATTTTTCCTGTCGCATCTGCTGTATACCATCTACTTCGCCAGCCAGATGACGCTCTCTTTCTTCTGGCCGCTGCCGCTGGTCCTGCTGGTGATTGGTGCCCTGCTGATCGCGGTGATCTGGTCGCGTCTGGAAGAGATGCGGTTGCCGATCTGCACGTTTATCGCCATGACGCTGGTGATGGTATGGCTGGCAGGTGAACTGTGGTTCTTCCGTCCGACCGCTCCGGCGATGTCCGCGTTCTTCGGGGCCGCGCTGCTGCTGATTGGGAATATCGTGTGGCTGGGCAGCCACTATCGCCGCCGTTTCCGGGCGGATAACGCGATTGCCGCCGCCTGTTACTTTGCCGGGCACTTCCTGATTGTGCGTTCGCTCTATATCTAAATAACGCTTGACTCTGGAGTCGACTCCAGAGTGTATGCTGCGGTTAATGAGAAAATTATCATTGCCGGAGACTGCCATGTCGACTCCAGAAACACCCAAAAAAGTCCCTCAATTCTCGGCGCTTAAGCTCAGTCCCGTTCCGTCGAAAGACGACTGCTGCTGCGAAGGCGCGTGCGAAACGCAAACTCAAACGCTTCCTGAAAGCGGCAACCGCTACAGCTGGGTCGTTAACGGCATGGACTGCGCCGCCTGCGCCCGCAAAGTGGAAAATGCGGTGAAACAGGTGCCGGGCGTCAGCCACGTTCAGGTGCTGTTCGCCACCGAAAAGCTGCTGGTTAGCGCCGATAACGACGTCAGCAAACAGGTTGAAGACGCGGTAAGCAAGGCGGGTTACAGCCTGCGTAGTGAAGCCGCGCCCGCGGAAAAAGCCTCTTCACTGAAAGAAAACCTGCCGCTCATTACCCTGATCATCATGATGGCCCTGAGCTGGGGGCTGGAACAGATCAACCATCCGTTCGGCAACCTGGCGTTTATCGCCACCACGCTGGTCGGGCTGTTTCCGATTGCCCGCCAGGCGCTGCGTCTGATGAAAAGCGGCAGCTGGTTCGCCATTGAAACGCTGATGAGCGTGGCGGCCATCGGCGCGCTGTTTATTGGCGCGACGGCAGAAGCGGCGATGGTATTGCTGCTGTTCTTAATCGGTGAACGTCTTGAGGGCTGGGCGGCGAGCCGGGCGCGTAAAGGGGTCAGCGCGCTGATGGCGCTGAAGCCGGAAACCGCCACGCGCGTAGTAAACGGCACGCGTGAAACGGTCGCCATCACGACCCTGCGTCCGGGCGACGTGATAGAAGTTGCGGCAGGCGGACGCCTGCCTGCCGACGGCGCGCTGCTTACCGCCACCGCGAGCTTTGATGAAAGTGCCCTGACCGGTGAGTCCATTCCGGTTGAACGTGCCGCAGGTGAAAAAGTGCCTGCTGGCGCCACCAGCGTCGACCGTCTGGTGCAGCTCACCGTGCTTTCCGAGCCGGGTGACAGCGCCATCGACCGCATCCTGAAGCTGATTGAAGAGGCCGAAGAGCGCCGCGCGCCGGTCGAACGCTTTATCGACCGCTTCAGCCGCATCTACACGCCCGCCATTATGCTGGTTGCCCTGCTGGTCACCGTCGTCCCGCCGCTGTTCTTTGGCGCGCCGTGGGAGGGCTGGATTTATAAAGGGCTGACGCTATTGCTGATCGGCTGTCCGTGCGCGCTGGTCATCTCCACCCCGGCGGCCATTACCTCCGGGCTGGCGGCTGCGGCACGTCGCGGGGCGCTGATTAAGGGCGGCGCGGCGCTGGAGCAGCTGAGTCAGGTGCAGCATATCGCCTTCGATAAAACCGGTACGTTAACCATCGGCAAGCCGCAGGTGACCGGCGTGTATTCGCAGGGCATCAGTGAAGATGAACTGCTGACCCTGGCCGCCGCCGTTGAGCAGGGCTCCACTCACCCGCTGGCGCAGGCGATAGTGCGGGAAGCGCAGTCGCGCGGGCTGAATATCCCACCGGCAACCGCTCAGCGGGCGCTGTTAGGCTCCGGGATTGAGGCCACCGTTGACGGTAAAAAAGTTCTGATTGTCGCGGCGGGCAAGTCTTCTCATCCAGAGGTGGAGGCGTTAGAACAGACCGGACAAACTGTCGTGACCGTTATGCAGGACGGCGTCGCAAAAGGGATGCTGGCGCTGCGCGACACCCTGCGCGATGACGCAAAAGAAGCCGTGGCGGCGCTGCTTCAGCTGGGCGTGAAGGGCGTGATTCTCACCGGCGATAACCCTCGCGCGGCGGCAGCGATTGCCGGTGAGCTGGGGCTGGCGTTTAAAGCCGGATTATTGCCGGCGGATAAGGTCAGCGCGGTAACGGAGCTGAACGCGCACGCCCCGCTGGCGATGGTCGGAGACGGGATTAACGATGCCCCGGCGATGAAGGCGTCCACCATCGGCATTGCGATGGGCAGTGGCACCGACGTGGCGCTAGAGACGGCGGACGCGGCGCTGACCCACAACCGCCTGACCGGACTGGCGCAGATGATCGATCTTGCGCGGGCGACGCGTGCCAACATCCGCCAGAACATCGGCATCGCGCTGGGGCTGAAGGGGATTTTCCTGGTGACCACCCTGCTCGGCATGACCGGACTGTGGCTGGCGGTGCTGGCGGATACCGGCGCGACGGTGCTGGTGACGGCGAACGCGCTGCGGCTGCTGCGTCGCCGGTAAAAAAACGCCCGGTGGCGCTGACGCTTACCGGGCCTACATATCCTGCTAAAACGTAGGCCGGGTAAGGCGAAGCCGCCACCCGGCTTTTTTTATATGAAGTAGCTCATCGCCATCCCTAAAAACAGCACCAGACCGACGTAGTTATTGTTCATAAACGCCTTGAAGCAGGCGTCGCGTTCGCGCTTCGCAATCAGCTTTTGCTGGTAAGCAAAGAGCAGCCCCGCCACCAGCACGGACCAGTAAAACGCCCAGTTCAGCCCGTTCAGGCGGCCAATCGCCACCATCAGCGCCAGCACGGCGACCTGCAGAATCCCGATAATCAGCTTGTCCTGACGGCCAAAGAGGATGGCGGTGGATTTGATGCCAATTTTCAGGTCATCGTCGCGGTCAACCATCGCGTATTGCGTGTCGTAAGCCACGGCCCAAAGTATGTTCGCCAGGAACATCAGCCAGCAGCTGAGCGGTAAGGACTCACTAACTGCCGCAAACGCCATTGGAATCGACCAGCCAAACGCGGCGCCCAGCACCACCTGAGGCAGGTGGGTATAGCGCTTCATAAAGGGATAAACCCAGGCCAGTGCCAGCGCCGCAACGGAAAGCAGTATGGTCATGGTGTTCAGGGTTAACACCAGCAGGAAAGAGAGCAGCACCAGAACAGCAAACAGCACGCGGGCTTCTTTCCCGGTCACCTGCCCGCTGGGTAACGGACGACCGGCAGTCCGCTTTACATGGCCGTCGAATTTACGATCGGCATAATCATTGACCACGCAGCCCGCTGCGCGCATCAGCCAGACGCCAGCAACAAACACGCCGAGGATCCACAGCGGCGGCACGCCCGGCGTGGCGACCCACAGCGCCCATAAGGTCGGCCACAGCAGCAGTAACGCGCCAATCGGTTTATCGGTACGCATTAAGCGGTGATACGCCAACAGCTTATTCTGCGTCAGGCTCCACTCCATTTTTTCTTCCTCTTAGTACAACGGTGATGCCGGTAAAAAAAGCTCCGTCAGAATTAACGGTTTACCGCTCAGGCGAAGGCGGGAACGACGCCCCCACAGTTCGGCATCACGACCAATTTCAATAAAATCCCGGGTAAGTTCTGACGAGGTGAAGAGGTAACGCCCCAGCGGCGTTTTCCCCAGACGCTGCAGCGCCAGCTCGGGCCCGGAAAGGGTGGACTCGGGCACCACCGTCCGTCCGGCAAGCCACGGCTCGCCGTCAGCGCAGAGTAAAATTTCACGCAGCCAGTAACGTGGCTCGTGCGGCAGCAGCGGCAGCTCGTTGGCGATCTCATCGCCAGAGACAAACCCTTCCTGAATCAGGGTCACCGTGACCGTTTTTCCCTGCTGCTCAAAACGTTTTGTCATGGAATCTTCCAGCAACAGCCAGTCCAGCTGCTGCGGATCAAGCGCAGGTATTTGGTCGAAATAGCGCAGCGCACGCAGTTGCGTTAGCGCAGGGTGTGACATGCCAGACTCTCCGATACATAACGTACAGGCATTGTATCGCAGAAACGCGGATTGAGGGGGGCCAAACGTTATTTAACGATCACGATCGCAACAAGAGTGCAACAGCCCGGCGGAGACGAAAAAAAGTGCGCCCACTCAGGCGCACCAAACGACTAACAAATCAGCATTGTGGGGAAACGGTTACCCCTTGCCTTTTACACTGCTGATAAAGGTGGAACGGGCAGTGGTTGAACCTAAACGTTCGGCTTCATCAAGCAGCTTCAGCGCTTTATCGACATCGCCGCGCTTCACCGCCTGCTTGATGGCATTGTTGAAGTATTCTTCGGTGTCGTTCAGTACCGGCTCCGCTTTCTTCGCCGGGGCCGGCGCTGCGGTCGCTACCGGTGCGGCTGCCGTGGAAGCTGGCGCAGTATAGGCAGGCGCAGCGGTGTTGCCCACGGTGACAGGGCCGGTACCGGAGGAGCCAAACAGCGGGCCGACCAGGACGCTGGACGCACTGCTGGTCGACACTTTCAGCTTCACAAGGCCGTCAGTGGTATGGCGGGCAATCGGATCCGGGATATCCGGTGCGGCGTTACCTACGCCTTTGGCATAGGCCTTCGCAGGATCAAGCAGCGTGGTGGTTTGCTGCAAATCTTTTTCCGTGGTGAAGACGAGTACATAAATTTTCTGCTGACCCAGCGCAGGCGTCAGGCGCATTACCCCTTCCAGGCGATCGGCGCTCATGACACCCGGTTCCTGATAGGTAAAATATTCGCTCGGGAAGAACGCAGAAGGCGTCATGTTCTGGTCAAGAATCAGCACGTTCGGCGCAAAGACGCTGGTCTGTTTATTGACTTCACTGGAGAGCGTTAACGTCAGTTCGCCAATGTTAGCGGGCACGCTGTACGCGACCACTGGACCACTAATACCCGGAACATTAAGCGGTTGCCCACCCGTCGAGAGCTGGGTCGTTTGGGCTTTAGATTGATCGACAGGCGTCCAGACCAGCTGTTGCAACGCAGCTGCCGGAATGGCCGGCGCGGATGTTGTGTTTTGCGGAACGAAATTCACATTAGCGAGCGTTACAGCAGGCGCGCTCGCCAGCAACCCTGCGGATAAACAAAGGGCAAGGAGAGTTTTGTTCATTTTCATTGTTATCACCTCAAAATGCACAGGTCAGCGGTAGCCAGGCAATAGCGCGCCGTCCCAAGGATTGAGGGGCTTGCGCCCCTCAGTTTGGTCATTACGTCAGATTAAGACGGGATTACCACCAGATTTCCATCTGGGCGCCGAAGGACCACTCATCGTTGTCACCACGGCTGTAGGTTGTGGCTTTAGTATCGCTTTTTGCAATGCCGTTGTCATAACCCCATTTCTCATCCCACTTCGCGTAAGTTGCGAAGACACGGATCGCTGGACGGGACCAGATGCTGTTACCGGCCTGCCATTGCTGTGCAAGGGTAATTTTGTACTGGTTGTTGGTATCGTCAGTTTTCTGCGACTTAACGTTGTCGTAGCCAACTTCAAGCAAGGTGCTCATGATTGGCGTCCATTTATACATTGGGCGCACACCCACGGTGTACCAGGTCGTACCGTTGTTGTCGTCACGATCGATATCCTGATACATACCGACGTACATCAGATCCCAGCTGTCACCCAGAGAGATCGCACCGTGGTCGAGAATACGAACCAGGGAACCGTTGTTGTTAATCTTGTTATTTACAACACCAATTTCAGCGTCTTTGTCATAGTTGTTGCCGGTGAAGGAACCCTGCGGAATACCTTTGCCCTGAGTGGTCATTGCATCGGTAGCGTACTGGACAACAAACTTGTTGTAGCCTTTCAGCATGCTCTGGGTATGTTCAGCGGTGAACATCCAGCCATCTTTAGATGCGCCGTCAGCGAAGCTGTAACCGTCAGTTTTGTTAGCTCGGCCATAGTCAACACCCAACTCCAGCGTGCCGCCCGGGTTGATTTCCATCTGCGCCAAGCGCACATCGAAGACGTCGTTAGCGGTGTCTTTGAAGTCATGATAGATATCGTTGCTGGTGAAGATGTATGAGCCGCCTGCTTCCTGAGAACGGGTCGCTGCCAGAGACAGTTTACCGAAGCCCAGATCGACGTTTTCGATACCGGCACCAGGACCTGAAATATCCCAGTAGTAGAAGTCGATCATGTGAACGTCATGACGCTGATAGAAGCGCTTACCGGCCCAGATGGTGGAACCTGGCAGCCACTCAATCAGGTTTTTACCCTGCACGTTGGCTTCACGGAACGCCGGGTCGGTAGCTTCCCAGTCGTTCTGTTGCGCCACGGAGTACGCTACGTTGGTGTCGAAGTAGAAGCTCTTGTCGCCTTCTTTCCACACTTCCTGGCCCAGCTTCAGTTCCGCATAGGTTTCACATTCGTTACCCAGACGGTATTTACTTTGGGCACCGGTTGCCTGGAAGCACTGCTGTTCGCCGCCACTACCCGTCCAGCCGATACCGGAACGAGCATAACCATGGAAATCCACGGCCAGTGCCTGAGCAGACATTACGCCCGCTGCGACGGCAACTGCCAGAGGAAGTTTGCGCAGAGTAATCATCATTCTATCTCCTGAGATCATTGCTTTTCTTTGAACACTTCACCTGTCGGTTTCGTGTCTTCTTTTGGGATTGCTTAAACGCCTGGCTCTTTATGCAACCGACGACATGCAGTGCCATCCTCACGGAACAGATGGCAACGCTCTGGCGGCAAGCCGATAGCGAATGTGGCACCCTCTTCTACCAACACCACGTCATTCTGGCGGTAGACCAGGTTCTGACGGATGGCGGGGATCTGGATATGAATCTGTGTTTCGTGACCAAGCTGTTCGACGACCTGAACCTCACCTTCCAGCGTCACATCGGCAATGTGGCTCGGCAGTAAATGCTCAGGACGAATACCGAGGGACATGTTTGCCCCCACCTGTACGTTGGCGCTGTCGACCGGCAGCCAGACCTGCTGGCGGTTTGGCAGCTCCACCTGTACCTGTTCAATGGCTGTCGCGGTCACTTTGACGGGCAGGAAGTTCATCTTTGGCGAGCCAATGAAGCCCGCAACAAAGCGGTCTGCCGGGTAGTGATACAGCTCCAGCGGTTTGCCCACCTGCGCCACGCGACCTGCATCCAGCACCACGATTTTGTCGGCGAGGGTCATCGCTTCGACCTGATCGTGGGTGACGTAAATCATCGTGCGGCCAAGACGCTTGTGCAGACGGGAGATTTCGATACGCATCTGGACGCGCAGGGCGGCATCCAGGTTGGAAAGCGGTTCATCGAGCAGGAAGACGCGCGGCTCGGCGACCAGGGTACGGCCAATCGCCACACGCTGACGCTGACCGCCGGAAAGCGCTTTCGGTTTACGCTCCAGCAGGTGCGCCAGCTGTAATACTTCCGCCACCTGCGTCACGCGCTGGTTAATCACCTCTTTCTTCGCGCCGGCCAGCTTCAGACCAAAGGACATGTTCTCGGCGACGGAAAGATGGGGATAGAGTGCATAAGACTGGAACACCATGCCTACGCCACGTTCGGCAGGCGGGATGTCATTCATTCGGGTATCACCGATCAGCAGGTCGCCGCTGGTGATGGTTTCAAGACCGGCAATCATACGCAGCAGGGTTGATTTACCGCAGCCTGATGGGCCGACAAATACCACGAATTCACCTTCGTGGATGTCCAGATTGATGTCTTTCGACACCACAACGTCACCCCAGGCTTTCGTTACATTACGCAGCTGTACGCTCGCCATGCCCTTCTCCCTTCGTTACAACCTGTCACCGACAGAAACATTCAAGATAAGGTGACTATGGGGGATCCATTACTTTCACGAATCCTCCACCCCCCGGCTTTTTTATGGGGGAGGAGGCGGGAGGATGAGAGAGCAGGCTCTGCGACCGGCGTGGGCGGGCTGAGGCAAAATTCGTGAAGCCGCCTGCAAAATTCAGTGCGTTTTTATGTGCGCCAGCACTCATAACTTAAATTTATGCAACGGAGATCACACAAACGGGGGGTGGGGCGTAGGGGTTGGGAGGATGGAAAGAGGATGTCAAATAAGGAGACTGAGTCACGTTGAACCACTGAAGTCATACCACGAGACATCACCAAAAAGGATGGCAGATATGAATATCAAGACTGGCGCACGCGTTTTCGCATTGTCCGCCCTTGCAGCAATGATGATTTCCGCACCGGCGCTCGCCAAAATTGAAGAAGGCAAGCTGGTTATCTGGATTAACGGCGACAAGGGCTATAACGGCCTGGCCGAAGTGGGCAAAAAATTCGAGAAAGACACCGGCATCAAAGTGACCGTAGAGCACCCGGACAAACTGGAAGAGAAATTCCCGCAGGTTGCGGCAACCGGCGACGGCCCGGACATCATCTTCTGGGCGCATGACCGTTTTGGCGGTTACGCACAGTCTGGCCTGCTGGCTGAAGTCACCCCGGACAAAGCTTTCCAGGACAAACTGTTCCCGTTCACCTGGGACGCCGTTCGCTATAACGGCAAGCTGATCGCTTACCCTGTCGCGGTTGAAGCCCTGTCTCTGATTTACAACAAAGACCTGGTCCCTAACCCACCGAAAACCTGGGAAGAGATCCCGAAACTGGATAAAGAGCTGAAGGCGAAAGGTAAATCTGCCCTGATGTTCAACCTGCAAGAGCCGTACTTCACCTGGCCGCTGATTGCTGCCGACGGCGGTTACGCGTTCAAGTTTGAAAACGGCAAATACGACGTGAAAGACGTAGGCGTCGACAGCGCGGGCGCGAAAGCGGGCCTGACCTTCCTAGTCGACCTGATCAAGAACAAACACATGAACGCGGATACCGATTACTCCATCGCGGAAGCGGCGTTCAACAAAGGCGAAACCGCGATGACCATCAACGGTCCGTGGGCCTGGACCAACATCGACAAGAGCAAAGTCAACTACGGCGTGACGCTGCTGCCAACCTTCAAAGGCAAGCCGTCTAAACCGTTCGTTGGCGTGCTGAGCGCAGGCATTAACGCCGCCAGCCCGAACAAAGAGCTGGCGAAAGAGTTCCTGGAAAACTACCTGCTG
The DNA here is from genome assembly GCF_043945315.1 of Enterobacter cloacae complex sp. 2024EL-00227. Taxonomy (NCBI): domain Bacteria; kingdom Pseudomonadati; phylum Pseudomonadota; class Gammaproteobacteria; order Enterobacterales; family Enterobacteriaceae; genus Enterobacter; species Enterobacter cloacae complex sp. 2024EL-00227. Next base: position 34,478 of record NZ_JBIMQP010000013.1, on the reverse strand, counting down.
ACCGATCAGGGTCTGGATGAAGTGAACAAGGACAAACCGCTGGGTGCCGTTGCGCTGAAATCCTTCCAGGATCAGCTGGCGAAAGACCCACGTATCGCGGCCACCATGGATAACGCCCAGAAAGGCGAAATCATGCCGAACATCCCACAGATGGCCGCATTCTGGTACGCCACCCGTACCGCGGTTATCAACGCTGCAAGCGGTCGTCAGACTGTCGATGCCGCACTGAAAGATGCTCAGGGTCGTATAACTAAGTAAGTCTGAAAAACGGCGGGTAGCGCGTGCGCTTACCCGCCCTACGACTACGGCACGATCCGTAGGTCAGGTAAGCGCAGCGCCACCTGACGATAAGATTCCACCGTTGTAGAGGAAGAACCCCATGGATGTCATTAAAAAGAAACGCTGGTGGCAAAGCGACGCGCTGAAATGGTCAGCGATCGGTCTGCTGTGTCTGCTGGTGGGTTACCTTGTTGTTTTAATGTACGTACAAGGGGAATATCTGTTCGCCATCATGACGCTGATTTTGAGCTCTGCTGGCCTGTATATTTTCGCCAACCGTAAAGCCTATGCCTGGCGCTATGTCTATCCGGGCGTGGCCGGGATGGGGCTGTTTGTCCTGTTCCCGTTGATTTGTACCGTCGCCATTGCGTTTACCAACTACAGCAGCACCAACCAGCTTGCGCAGGAACGCGCGCAGCAGGTCCTGCTGGACCGCTCATACCAGGCAGGCAAGACCTTTAACTTCGGCCTGTATCCCGCAGGCAACGAATGGAAGTTAGCGCTTACTGACGAAGCAAGCGGGAAATACTATGTCTCTGACGCCTTCAAATTTGGCGGCGAGCAGAAGCTGGCCTTAAAAGAGGCCGAGGCTCTGCCGGAAGGTGAACGTGCCAACCTGCGCGTCATTACCCAGAACCGTCAGGCGCTGACCCAGCTCACCGCCGTGCTGCCAGACGACAGCAAAGTGATCATGAGCTCGCTGCGCCAGTTCTCCGGCACCCAACCGCTCTATACCCTGGCGGATGACGGCACGCTGACCAACAACCAGAGCGGCGTGAAGTACCGTCCGAATAACGACATTGGTTTCTATCAGTCCATTACTGCCGACGGCAAATGGGGTGATGATAAACTCAGCCCGGGCTATACCGTCACCATCGGCTGGGACAACTTTACCCGCGTATTTACCGACGAAGGCATTCAGAAACCGTTCTTCGCCATCTTCGTCTGGACGGTGGTCTTCTCCGTACTGACCGTGATCCTGACCGTGGCCGTGGGTATGGTGCTGGCCTGTCTGGTCCAGTGGGAATCCCTGAAGGGCAAAGCGATTTACCGCGTGCTGCTGATTCTGCCGTATGCCGTACCGTCGTTTATCTCGATTCTGATTTTCAAAGGGCTGTTTAACCAGAGCTTCGGTGAAATCAACATGATGCTGAGCGCGCTGTTTGGCATCAAACCGGCCTGGTTCAGCGACCCGACCACCGCCCGCTCGATGATCATCATCGTGAACACCTGGCTGGGCTATCCGTACATGATGATCCTGTGCATGGGGCTGCTGAAGGCCATCCCGGATGACCTGTACGAAGCTTCGGCGATGGACGGCGCGGGTCCGTTCCAGAACTTCTTTAAGATTACGCTGCCGCTGCTCATCAAGCCGCTCACCCCGCTGATGATTGCCAGCTTCGCCTTTAACTTTAACAACTTCGTGCTGATTCAGCTATTGACCAACGGCGGCCCGGACCGTCTTGGCACCACCACGCCGGCAGGCTATACCGACCTGCTCGTGAGCTACACCTACCGTATCGCCTTCGAAGGCGGCGGCGGTCAGGACTTCGGTCTGGCGGCAGCGATTGCCACCCTGATCTTCCTGCTGGTGGGCGCCCTGGCGATTGTGAACCTGAAAGCCACACGTATGAAATTTGACTAAGGAGGGCACTGAACATGGCTATGGTACAACCCAAATCTCAGAAACTGCGCCTCCTGGCGACGCACCTGGGCCTGCTGATTTTTATCGCGGCGATCATGTTCCCGCTGCTGATGGTTATCGCCATCTCCCTGCGTTCGGGTAACTTCGCCACCGGGAGCCTGATCCCGGACGAAATCTCCTGGGAGCACTGGAAGCTCGCGCTGGGCTTCAGCGTGGAACACGCGGATGGCCGCGTCACGCCGCCGCCGTTCCCGGTGCTGCTGTGGCTGTGGAACTCGGTGAAAATCGCAGGTATTACCGCCATTGGTATCGTGGCGCTGTCCACCACCTGCGCTTACGCCTTTGCCCGTATGCGTTTCCCGGGCAAAGCGACGCTGCTGAAAGGGATGCTAATTTTCCAGATGTTCCCGGCGGTGCTGTCGCTGGTGGCGCTGTATGCCCTGTTTGACCGCCTGGGCCAGTACATTCCGTTTATCGGTCTGAACACCCACGGCGGCGTGATCTTCGCCTACCTTGGCGGTATCGCACTGCATGTGTGGACCATTAAAGGCTATTTCGAAACCATCGACGGCTCGCTGGAAGAAGCGGCTGCGCTGGATGGCGCGACCCCGTGGCAGGCGTTCCGCCTGGTGCTGCTGCCGCTGTCGGTGCCGATTCTGGCGGTAGTGTTTATCCTGTCGTTTATCGCTGCGATCACCGAAGTACCGGTTGCCTCACTGTTACTGCGTGATGTGAACAGCTACACCCTGGCCGTAGGGATGCAGCAATACCTCAACCCGCAAAACTACCTGTGGGGCGACTTTGCCGCGGCGGCCGTACTCTCTGCCATCCCGATTACCGTGGTGTTCCTGCTGGCGCAGCGCTGGCTGGTGAACGGCCTGACGGCGGGCGGTGTGAAAGGTTAAGTTTCATTTTGTTATGCCACTGCAACCCTCAACTTTAGACGTATTGTATTGACCCAACTTGTGACTGTTGTTAGGCGGCCTCCGGGCCGCCATTTTTTTATTCGCGTTTCAGCCGCTTCGAATTACACAGCCAGAGGGTGATCACCAGCAGCAGGATCGCCGCCGAGTAGATCAGCACATCGAGCGGGGATTTATGGTCGACGATGATCAGCCGCACAATCGCGGTGATCCCAATGTAGACAAAATAACGCAGCGGGAAGTGAAAGCCGGACTGAAAATACTTCACAATCAGGGCGATAAATTCAAAGTAGAGAAAGTAGACCACCAGGCCTTCCACCAGCGCATATTTGCTGGTTTGTTCAGGGGCGAACAGCACATCCGCCAGATGCACCGTCTCCTTACCCAAAAAGACGACCAGGATCAGGCCAAGGCTCAGCAGACCGAGGTTCAGCACGGTCTGGAGGACAGTTGAGATAAACTCAACGCGCGGGCGAGTCAGGGATGTCATACAGCACCTCATTCTCCAGGGCGAGGTTTCTGTATAACGCAAAAATGTGACGGGGATCTATATTTTTTGTTTATGTTTGGCGCATTCGCCCGGTGGCGCTGCGCTTACCGGGCCTACAAAAACCGTAGGCCGGGCAAACGCAGTGCCGCCCGGCGTGAAGCATCAGCGGAAGTTAATGTTCTTATCGCTGGTCATGTCGTACAGCTGGAACTTACGTCCAAGCTGCTGACCGCCGTCACGCGTCAGCGGCGTCCAGCCGATGGCCGCGCGGCTACGGGTTGGACCGGATGAGAACAGATCCAGCGGAATCGACACGTAAACCCCTTTGGTGAAGTCCCCTTCCCCATATTCGTCCGGCGAGACGTTGGTAATGGTGGCGTAGCCGCCCACCACGACGCCGCTGTCGAAGTGTTTGGAGATATCCAGCGTGCCGCCCTTATCGCCCGCCAGGTACTGGCCTACGCTGGCTTTCACCAGCACGTCAGGCGCGAACGACGGCGTCCAGTAGGCGGTCAGGTGACCGGTTTTAACGCTGTAGTCGGTGAACTTCATCATGTCCTGGGCGCTGCGCCAGTCACGCTGTTTGACGTAGTTGGCATCAATCCCAAACGCCCAGTTGCTGTCGACAGGACGATAAAGCACTTCTGCCCCCGCACCGCCGTACATGGTTTCCAGATACCCGCCGTACACCTGACCGTAGAAGCCGTTACCGAAGTACTGGAAGTAGTTGGCCTGCAGGTTGTTCACGTAGGCATCGTTCTGTACGTACTCACGCACGCGGGTACGCACGCGCGGCAGCGTCGAGTCTTTTGGCGGGTTGGTGTAGTTGAACTTGTCGTAGTTGTTGGCGATGTTGCCGAACAGGCTGCCGGTGGTCAGCAGGTGGTCGGTCAGCCACAGATCCGCCGTCGCCATGACGCCCAGCTGATACATGTAGAAGTTTTCCGGCCCGCCGACGGACTGGTTCAACACCGGATCGATATGGAAATCGAAGCGCGACTTGTCGATATACCAGCCCTGCTCGGTGGTCTCCGGCACGATCGGCTCAACGCGTTTTTGCACCAGCTCGGTTTCATGTCCGAGCGGTTCGCCTTCCAGATGGCGCTTCAGGCTGGCAACGTCCGTTTCCGTCGTCACCTGCGGCAGGTTGAGACGGTTCTCCGTCACGCGGATCGTACGGATCCCGTCCGGGAGATCGTTCATGACGATCCGGTTGGCGCGCTCGATCCCCTCCCGCGAGTCGCGGTATTTCACCTGCTCGCCGGTGACGTAAAGCGTATCGCCTTTCACCTGAATTTTTGGATCCGCCAGGCCGGCATTGTATTTCAGCAGCGTCAGCTGGTTTGCCACCACGGAGTGCTGCAGAATCGCATCCTGCGGCTCCGGCTGGTATGCAGGCCGCGCGTTGTCGTTGTAGTGCGGCCGCATGTCGTTGAAGTTGGTGCGCAGCGTAAAGCCAAACATCACCGTATTGCCGCGCTCGTAGCTGAGGTTAACGTCGGCCCAATCGGTGACGCGATAAATGGCGCCGACGTTAAACTTGCTCTTCTGCTCAATCTTCCCGGCGAAGTCCTGCGAGTAGTCATTCCCCTCGTACTCCAGCTTCAGGCGCAGTGGCTGCCAGGGCGTCTGATACTCCACGCCGCCAAACAGCGATGCCGGGCCGTGGAACATCTGGTCGCCGTTGATGGAGCCCGCTTTCTGATAGCTGTTATCGCGGTAGCAGTATTTATCGCTGTAGGAGCAAAACGGGTTTTTCACGTTGCCGCTGGTGCCGAGATAGCCCCATCCCAGACCGAGCGAGAAGTCGAACGGCCCCCAGGCCTTGCTGGCCACGATGTATTCCGCATCAAACAGGCCGGTACCGCCAATATCTTTGGCGCCCACGGAGACCTGCGGCATCCAGTAGCTCTCTTCCCACAGGCGCAGCTTGACGTCGAAGGCTTTATCTTTGTAGGTCTGATCGCCTGAGAACGCCTCGACGCTGCTGTATTGTTTCGTACGGACGTCGGTATAGCGCAGCGTGGTTTCAAGCCACGGGAACAACTGCACCGACGCCGAGTAGTAACGATACTGGTCGTTATCACGGTAGTTAAGGCTAATTTCCCCTTCGCGCGCCATACGCGCGGTGGGCGTTTGCAGTAAACCGACGCCGCCGAAGTCTGACTGAGACGGGCCAATGGGTGCCGGATACGTTTCTGCATGGCAGGCGGCACTCACGCAGAGCGCCAGCATGCTGTAGAGATAGGTTCTTTTCATTATTCCGGTATCCGCTGAATCAGGGAGTGAAGGATATCGGCGTTAAGCCCGTCATACGCCTTCGTCCAGAAATGGTCGGCAAAACCGACAAAAATAATGCTGCCCGGCATGGGTTCGATATGGCGTTTATTCCAGTAAGCAACGGGCGCTTTTTGCGTGTGGCCGTCAGGGTAAACCACCCAGGCGTAGCTGTTATCCGCACCGCTCAGCAGACTCTGCTCGTCGAGGTAGCTCGCCACGTCGCGGCCGGGAGTAAAGGGCTTGTTACCCGGGCTGCCGATCAGCCCCATCACGGTCACCGTCGTCGGCTTCGCCGGAAGCCAGAGCGTATAGTCCCCTTCTAGCGTCGGGTTGCCGTTTTCCGTGACGCGCACCTCATCCGGGTCAAGATTGACGTTCTGTCGGCCCGTCACCTTCAGCGCCTGCAGCTGCTGACGGACGCTGTTAATGGCCGCCGCGTCGTCGCCGTCTTCCTGTTCCGCGAGTCCCGTTAGCCTGGCAAGAAGCGCCTTGTGCTGCTGTTCCGCTTCCACGGTCTTCTGCCGTTCAGCGATGACCGCGCCTGGCCACCAGCTGTTGGCAAGCCTTGGCTGTCCGACGAGATCGAGCAGATGTTCGGCGTGGGTTAAGGTTTTAGGTTTTTCACTGTCCGGCGTGTAGACCTTTACCGTTCCCGCGGACCATGCCAGCGGCGCGGCAAAACTGGCGATAAGCGCAGCGTGAATGAGCGTTTTCATGATTTCGCCGCCTTGATCAGGGTGGTTTTGACCGGGAAGAATCCGGCACCGAGATACTGTAAGGACTGGCGGATCTGCCCTTCCTCGTCGATCCAGAAGCGGTTGTGCCAGGTGGCCTGGTCGGTGGTGACCTCTTCATCCAGCACGCGAACCTGCGTTTCGTCGCTGCCGACCTTCACGCTGTCGGTACCGTCCCAGCGGAAGGTCGAGCGTGCCGTGGCGTAACGCACCTGCTTGTGTTCGGTCCAGCCCATCGTGCGCGTCCAGCCCGCGCCGTTGGCGATCTGGTTCGGCTTGATCAGCGGGTCGTCAGCGAGATTATTCACCTCCAGCAGGTTATCGCCGCCCAAGAGGGTTTTCACGATACGACCATGCTGCGTCACGATGGTGGCCTGATCCTGCGTCACCCATTTCTGCTGCCCGTTTTCATCGAAAGCGAGCACCACAAACAGTTGCGGGCCATCGTTAAGCTGCATGTACTGACTGGCATAAGGCATGTTCTGAAGCTCGTCATCGGTCAGATGCACGCCCGGTGTGCCGAACAGGCTTTCCCACAGTGAGTTTCCCAGCCCTTTAGTGGTGGCCGAGCATGCCTGCAGCAGCAGGCAAATCAGAATGATTGCTGGTCGCTTCACGACTCTTCTCCGAAGGGGCGAAATAACCACACCGAAGTGTGGTTATGATTAAAACACCCGCTATTACTGGGTGCTGGTTGTCGTGGTGGTCGTGGTTCCGGTGTTGGAGCCATCACCGCCACCGGTTGCCGCCAGCGCGACACCCACGGCTGAACTTACGGTGCTGGCGCTGGCTGCGGTAGAACTCCCCGCAGACGCAGACGTCGCAGCCGAACCTGCCGCTTCCCCGACCTGAACCGGAGCTGCATAAACAGATGTCGCCGCAAGCGCAGATATGGCAAAAATGCCATACAGTACTTTCTTCATAACAATTTCCCTTCAATGAATGAATGGAGATTTGCCCGAAAAGAATTTCAGGCGGAATCGAGTATACACAACTCATGCCGTGGGTTTGCCGTAAGGGGAAATAGAGGGTGGGTTTTCAGACTAATGGATAAAATCGAAATGAAAGACAAAGAGGGAAAATATTAAATAACTATAAAACAATAACTTATAATATTTATATATTAAGTTCCTTCTGCGTATTTTCTTAAAATAAACCGCAGCAATTAACGGGTTAAACGTCTTTTTCAGATTAAACTCAGAACCAGAATTTGCGTTAACTAACAGACATCAGGAATTATCTGATAAAAAAATGCCGGCATTAAGCCGGCACGTTTTCATGGCGTTTTCATTACGCACGCCATGCTTTATAGCGGTTGATCAACCCATTGGTCGAGCTGTCATGGCTGGTAATCGCGTTATCGTCACCCAGCTCTGGCAGAATACGGTTTGCCAGCTGTTTACCCAGCTCAACGCCCCACTGGTCAAAGGTGAAGATGTTCAGGATCGCGCCCTGCGTGAAGATTTTGTGCTCGTACAGGGCAATCAGCGCGCCAAGGCTGAACGGCGTGATTTCGCGCAGCAGGATGGAGTTGGTTGGACGGTTGCCTTCGAACACTTTGAACGGCACCACGTGCTCCAGCGTTGCCGGATCTTTACCCTGGTCGCGGTATTCCTGCTCAACCACCTCGCGGGATTTACCGAACGCCAGCGCTTCGGTCTGGGCGAAGAAGTTGGACAGCAGCTTCGGATGGTGGTCGGACAGCGGATTATGGGTGATAGCCGGGGCGATGAAATCGCAAGGTACCATTTTGGTGCCCTGGTGAATCAGCTGATAGAACGCGTGCTGACCGTTAGTGCCCGGCTCACCCCAGATGATTGGGCCAGTCTGGTAATCCACCGCGTTGCCGTTACGGTCCACGTATTTACCGTTGGATTCCATGTTGCCCTGCTGGAAGTAAGCCGCAAAGCGGTGCATGTACTGGTCATACGGCAGGATCGCTTCGGTTTCAGCGCCAAAGAAGTTGTTGTACCAGATACCGATCAGCGCCAGCAGCACCGGCAGGTTTTTCTCAGGCGCGGTGCTGGAGAAGTGTTTGTCCATCGCGTGCGCGCCGGAGAGCAGCTCAACGAAGTTGTCGAAGCCCACGGACAGGATGATAGACAGACCGATTGCAGACCACAGAGAGTAGCGGCCACCGACCCAGTCCCAGAACTCGAACATGTTCGCGGTGTCGATACCGAACTCGCTGACGGCTTTACCGTTGGTAGACAGCGCCGCGAAGTGTTTCGCCACGTGCTTGTTGTCGCCCGCGGTTTTCAGGAACCAGTCGCGCGCGCTGTGGGCGTTGGTCATGGTTTCCTGAGTGGTAAAGGTTTTCGACGCAACCAGGAACAGGGTGGTTTCCGGGTTCACGTTCTTCAGCACTTCGGCGATGTGGGTACCATCGACGTTAGACACAAAGTGCATATTGAGGTGGTTTTTGTAAGGACGCAGCGCTTCGGTCACCATGAACGGACCGAGGTCAGAACCGCCGATACCGATGTTTACCACGTCGGTGATCGCTTTGCCGGTGTAGCCTTTCCAGCTTCCGGAGATGATCGCTTCGGAGAAGGTTTTCATCTTTTCCAGCACCGCGTTCACTTCCGGCATGACGTCTTTGCCGTCAACGATGATTGGGGTATTGCTACGGTTACGCAGGGCTACGTGCAGCACGGCACGGTCTTCGGTGCGGTTGATCTTCTCACCGGAGAACATGGATTTGATGGCGTCCGCCAGCTCGGTCTCTTTCGCCAGATCCTGCAGTTTTGCCAGCGTCTCTTCGGTAATGCGGTTTTTAGAGAAATCCACCAGCATCAGGTCGTCGAAGGTCGCGGAGAACTTGTTGAAACGATCGGCATCTTTCGCGAACAGGTCCGCGATGGTGACATCTTTCATTTCATCAAAATGTTTCTGGAGTGCCTGCCAGGCAGCGGTCTGCGTTGGGTTGATGTTTTTCATTAGCAATACTCTTCTGATTTGAGAATTGTGACTGCGGTCGATTGTAGCGCCTGCAAATAAAAATTGTGATGGTTTTTATGCCATTGCCCTGGCCTGCATCAAACACAGGTGAAAAGACCCGAAAAGTATAGCTGCTGAAGCGCCCTCCTGGAGCGGAGAAATGTCGGTCAAAATGCCCTAAAACGAAGCATAAAATCTGGCCCTGTTATAAGTCCTGTTTCTCAGGGGTACCCCCCCATAAAAAATCCGCATAATCCCAGCATTGACAGGACCTCCCCCACATTTTATTTATAGGGCCGTATTTTGCGCCTGCACCTGTTTTCGTTTCATTCTTGTGCCATGGTCGCTTATTCATTCCCTGACACGAGGTTGTTATGACGAGTTTTGTGGTCGCCAAGTTTGGCGGCACCAGTGTGGCCGATTACGATGCCATGAACCGCAGCGCCGATGTGGTGCTGGCCGATCCGAATACCCGCCTGGTGGTGCTCTCTGCATCCGCCGGCGTGACGAACCTGCTGGTTTCTCTGTCTGAAGGACTGGAAGCGACAGAACGTTTCGTGAAGCTGGATGCACTGCGCAAAATTCAGTTCGACATCCTTGAGCGTCTGCAGAACCCGAACGTCATCCGCGAGGAAGTGGAACGCCTGCTGGAAAACATCACCACGCTGGCAGAAGCGGCCTCTCTGGCCACCTCCACCGCCCTGACCGATGAGCTGGTCAGCCACGGTGAGCTGATGTCCACCCTGCTATTTGTGGAAATCATGCGCGAGCGTAACGTTCAGGCGCAGTGGTTTGACGTACGCAAAATCATGCGTACCAGCGACCGCTTTGGCCGCGCCGAGCCGGACGTTGAAGCGCTGGCCGAGCTGACCAATCAGCAGCTGGCCCCGCGCCTGGCAGACGGCATCGTGATCACTCAGGGCTTTATCGGCAGTGAAGCGAAAGGCCGCACGACCACGCTTGGCCGTGGCGGCAGCGACTATACCGCCGCGCTGCTGGGCGAGGCCCTGCATGCTACGCGCGTCGATATCTGGACTGACGTTCCGGGCATTTACACCACCGACCCGCGCGTTGTTTCCGCGGCGAAACGTATTGATGTGATCGCGTTTGAAGAAGCGGCGGAAATGGCCACCTTCGGCGCGAAAGTGCTGCATCCGGCCACGCTGCTGCCTGCCGTACGCAGCGATATCCCGGTCTTCGTCGGCTCGAGTAAAGATCCAAAAGCGGGCGGCACGCTGGTCTGCAAGAAAACGGAAAACCCGCCGCTGTTCCGCGCCCTGGCCCTGCGCCGTCGCCAGACGCTGGTGACGCTCCACAGCCACAATATGCTGCACTCTCGCGGTTTCCTGGCGGAAGTGTTTGGCATTCTGGCGCGCCACAACATCTCCGTGGATCTGATCACCACCTCTGAAGTGAGCATTGCGCTGACGCTGGACACCACCGGCTCCACATCAACCGGCGATACCCTGCTGACGCAGTCGCTGCTGATTGAGCTGTCCGAGCTGTGCCGCGTGGAAGTCGAAGAAGACCTGGCGCTGGTTGCTATCATCGGCAACAAGCTGTCGCGCGCCTGCGGCGTGGGCAAAGAGGTGTTTGGCGTGCTCGACCCGTTCAACATCCGCATGATTTGCTACGGTGCGTCCAGCTATAACCTCTGCTTCCTGGTGCCAGCCGATCAGGCTGAGCAGGTGGTGCAGAAACTTCATCAGAATTTGTTTGAATAAGCGCAAGAATGGCCCGGGCGTTTTCACTACCGGGCCATTCTTTAGCTTTTCATTACTGTTCTCATCAGCAGCGAATCCAGATCTTTTAAATTTCCTTCTCTGCTGTCGGGTAGTACCGGCGGCACTTCTCCTCTCACCAGCTCACTTTGCAAAAAAGCGTGGAGTAAGGGCCGTTTAGGACCATATTCCGCTTCACCTGCGCGCTGTTTTATTTCCAGTAATGTATCGATTTCCGCACGTAACGGCGCACACAGTTCGCTCCCGGCAAGCAGTTCGGCAAAACGCATCGGTGGAACGCCTTTCCCCGCTTCTACCCACCGCGCCGCCAGCAAAGGTCGCAGAACATAAAAGTACTTTTTCAGCCGAACCGTTTCCCCCTGTAAATATCCACGGAAGTTTTTTCGGGCCATCGAGTAGTAATGCCAGCGGGCACGCAATGGCGAAAACCACGCAGGTATTAGCGCGCGCAACTCGGCCACTACCGTCTCATCCTCCTGATAAACAACAGGGGAATCCAGCCACTCGATAAGCGTCGGGTTTGCCCCCTTCAGCAGGCCCAGTACCTTGCGCCATTCCCAGCCACAAACGTCCAGTTCATCATCTATCGGCAGCTCGATCACATCCCGCTGGGATTCGACGCGCAGATACCATTCTGGGCGGTGAACGTACAAAAACCGCACATCATAATCGCTATCCGGTGAGGCAAATCCCCATCCCCGGCTGCCCGATTCACAGGCGTAGAGCACGCGCACGTTATAGCGCTGCTCTATATCGCGAAGTTGCGCGCAGACACGTGCGCGCATCGCGCTATCAACATCGTTGTTGCTCATTTTTTTATCCTTTTACACACACTACCTGACGCAGGGTGTGAACGATCTCCACCAGCGACGATTGCGCGGCCATCACGGCATCAATGTCTTTATAGGCCATCGGCGTTTCATCGATCACCTCATTGTCTTTGCGACACTCTACGTGAGAGGTCGCCTGAATATGGTCGCTAAGGGTATAGCGTTTTTTTGCCGCCGTTCGGCTCATCACTCGCCCGGCGCCGTGGCTGCAGGAACAGAAGCTTTGCTCGTTGCCGAGGCCACGCACGATGAAGCTCTTTGCGCCCATTGAGCCCGGAATAATCCCCATCTGCCCTTTCTGCGCCGACACCGCACCTTTGCGCGTGATCAGTACCTCTTCCCCAAAGTGATGCTCTTTCTGCACATAGTTATGATGGCAGTTAACCGCCTCCTGCTGCGTAATAAAGGGCTTTGTCACTTCGCGAGAGAGCGCCGCCAGCACGCGCGACATCATCACTTCCCGATTGTGGCGGGCAAAATCCTGCGCCCACTCCACCGCCTCGATGTAGTCCTCATAGTGACGACTCCCCTCCTGAAAATAGGCCAGATTTTTATCCGGCAGATGTCCCAGGTGATGCTGCATATCCTGCTGTGCCAGGGCGATAAACACATTACCGATGGCGTTTCCTACGCCGCGCGAGCCGCTGTGCAACATCACCCAGACGCGCTGCTGCTCATCGAGGCAAATTTCAATAAAGTGGTTTCCGGTACCCAGCGTGCCCAGATGCTGGTAGTTGTTGGTTTTCAGCAACTGTGGGTATTTATCCGTGAGTTGTTTAAAACGTGGGGCCAGCACCCACCAGCGATCGTCCACTTCTTTCGGTGGCGTTTCCCACGCGCCTTTATCCCGTCGAGAACGGGTATTGGTTCTCCCATGCGGTACTGCCTGTTCAATGGCGCTACGTAAACCGCTGAGATTATCCGGCAAATCACCGGCCACCAGCGACGTGCGAACGGCAATCATCCCGCAGCCAATATCCACGCCAACCGCCGCAGGAATGATTGCCCCTTTGGTCGGAATCACGCTGCCGATGGTTGAGCCTTTACCGAGATGAACGTCGGGCATCACCGCAAGGTGTTTGAAAATAAACGGCATCTTTGCAGTATTCAGTAACTGCGCCTGTGCCTCTGGCTCCACGGGAACGCCGTGAGTCCACATTTTGATCGGGGCGCCGTTTGACGCCGTCAGTAATTCAAAATCATTCTGTTGCATTGCGTTATCCTTTCAGGTTAACAAGGCCGTGTAATACCTGGTCCAGGCCACCAAATACTGAAATTTTGTCGATACGCTCCGCGACCCTTTCCAGGGTTTCCAGCTCTTTTAAACGCAGCGCCACCGGGTTGTTCTCCATCACCTTTGCGGTGTTTAACAGCGATCGTGTCGCCGCCGTTTCTTCACGTCGGCGAATAACATTCGCCTGGGCCGATTTTTCGGCCTCTACCAGACGGGATAAAATCGTTTTCATATCACCAGGTAAAACAATATCTTTTACCCCAAGCGACGCAATTTCCATTCCAAAGGATGACAGGCGGCCTTGCACCTGTTTGCTGACCACCTCGTCAATGATCTGCTTATCTTCCAGTAACTCATCGAGCGTGCGGGTGCCGACCGCCTCACGCAGTGCGAACTGGAGTTCGCGGTACAAATGTTCCAGCGGTTTCGTAAGCTGTCCGCAGGCCTGCAGCACGTCGCTGTAACGCCAGTTAGCCGCCAGGTTCAGGCGCAGGTTAACTTTGTCCTTCGTCAGGATCTCCTGCCCGCTCACTTCCACCACCTGAAGGCGCGTATCCACTATCTCTGCCTCAACCAGATGGTTAATTTTCCAGTAAGCCGTCAGTCCCGGCGGTAACAGTGCCTGAATTTCTCCGTCGATTTTCACCACCCCGACGTGCCAGGCAGGTACCTGTACGACCAGCATCGCGTCGCGCCCCTTTAGCGCGCCATTGCGACGCGGTTGCAGAGCAGCATTCATCACGTCCACCGGCACCCGCACGTCGCGGGTATCGATTCTTTGCAGGGTCAACGCCGCATCCTGCTGCCAGTACAGACGACGAGTCGAAGGCGGCACAATTTCCTGCAATACGCCGTTGTTCGATAACACCCCGATTTCATCCGCAGTAAGGTCGACCGCCAGGCAGTAACGTACCACCCAGTCAGGCTGAAAGCGGCGCAGATAATCCGCCAGCGCACCCGGCACCTCGCTGCCATCCTGGCTCACCACCAGCACGTCGTCAGTATTGAACCAACCCAGACGGTGTTCACCCGCCTCCAGTACCCGGTAATAATCGCCAGCTTTTGCTACCAGTCCTAACTGACCTTTTTTTATCGTGATTTTTTTAGCCATTTTATATTCCTTAAAGTCAGGCGCGGGTGCAGGCACGAAATCACAGGGGAATGCCTTTTCGCCTGCGATCCGGCGCCATTACCGGCGACCTTCATTGGGATTGCTGACTGCGCAATCCCCGTTTTTACTTTGATGTTTACAACCAGTTTTCATTGGGAGAATGAATCGGGAATCGAACCCTTCTGTCTGTCATTGGTTGACGGAACGCCCCCGGAAAACAGCCTTGCCGTTCCTGGTGCGCCGACGGGGCCTTAACCCCCAGTGTGCTCAACGTCGTGACGTTATCTGTATTGCCAGAAGCGTGCCAAAAACAAAAATCGCCGTTTTATTTTTTTATTTTATTGATAATTAATGATTTTTATTTATCACGCTTTTCATGCATTGCCGTTCGGCTCAACATTTCTTATCCTGCTATATCGACAATTATCTTTATGGATAAACATGAAGAAGCGGAAGGTGGTGATCGGGGTGCTTGGCACCGTGATGGATAAACGGGGAAAGCGGACTAATCGCTTTCGCAAATGGCGACCGACCGTCGGGCTGTGCCAACAGCCGGATTTCCCGGTCGACAGGCTGGAGCTGCTACATCAACCGCGAGATCTCGGCATGGCTCAGCAACTGGCGGAAGATATTGTGCTGGTTTCCCCCCACACCGAGGTGCGTCCCAGCACGGTAATCATTGAAGACCCGTGGGATTTCGAAGAGGTTTATGCAGCGTTTCTCGATTTCGCCACCCAGTACACTTTTGATACCGATCGCGAAGAGTATTTCGTCCACATCACCACCGGCACGCATGTGGCGCAGATCTGCTGGTTCCTGCTGACGGAAGCCCGCTATCTTCCCGCCAGTCTTTTGCAGACTGGCCCTGCCAGAAAAGAAGCCTCTGCTGAGGAGACTGCAGCCGGAACTTACTCAATTATCGACCTGGATTTAAGCCGCTACACGACCCTTACCAACCGTTTTCAGCGCGAGCAGCAGCAGTCAATCTCATTTCTGAAAGCGGGCATTGAGACGCGAAACGCCACCTTTAACAGTCTGATCGACAAGATTGAACGCGTGGCGCTACGTTCTACAGCCCCGATCCTGCTGACCGGCCCCACCGGCGCGGGCAAGTCGTTCCTCGCGAACCGCATTTATCAGCTTAAGCAGTCACGCCATCAGGTTTCCGGCAAACTGGTTTCCGTCAACTGCGCGACCCTGCGCGGTGATAACGCCATGTCCACGCTGTTCGGCCATGTGAAAGGAGCCTTTACCGGCGCACTGTCGGCGCGCAGCGGCCTGCTGCGTGAAGCCGATGGCGGCGTCCTTTTCCTCGACGAGATTGCCGAACTAGGCCTGGATGAACAGGCGATGCTGCTCAAAGCCATTGAAGAAAAAACTTTTTTCCCGTTTGGCTCCGATAAAGAAGTTCACAGCGATTTTCAACTTATCGCCGGAACCCACCGTGATATGCGCCAGTGGGTGGCAGAAGGACGTTTTCGTGAAGATCTCTATGCCCGTATTAATATGTGGAGCTTTGCCTTACCCGGCCTTGCCCAACGGAAAGAAGACATCACGCCGAATGTTGACTACGAACTTCAACGTTTCTCTCGCGAAAGCCAGACGCAAATCCGCTTCGATAAAGAGGCACGCGAAGGCTATCTGGCCTTTGCCTGTTCCAGCAGAGCGCTGTGGCGGGGCAACTTTCGCGAACTGAGCGCCAGCGTCGCACGCATGGCGACGCTGGCGGAACGAGGGCGTATTACTCAGGATCTGGTGCTGGAGGAGATCTCACGTCTTCAGACCGACTGGCAAACTGACGTGACGCAGCCTGCAACTGACATGGCGATTGACCTCTTTGACCAGCGGCAACTTGAAACGGTGCTGGAGGTATGTCGCCGCAGCGCATCGTTGTCTGAAGCCGGACGTGAGCTGTTTGCCGTTTCACGGCTCAAAAAAGCCAATCCTAACGACGCCGACCGACTGCGCAAATATCTGGCTCGCTTTAGTCTGAGCTGGGAAAGCATCCGGTCATAATTCATTTGAATATTACTTCCTTACGCGATAAACAATAACTATAGCCGGGCTCGATCCCGGCTTTTTATAACAAACACACGCAACATTCATCGCAAGGAAATCATTATGTTATCCGCTATTACGCGGCTGTTCCCGTTATGGGCGCTGCTGCTCTCCGTACTCGCGTATTACACGCCCACCACGTTCACCGGTATTGGTCCGTGGGTCGCCACGCTGCTGATGCTGATCATGTTCGGTATGGGTGTGCATCTGAAAGTAGACGATTTTAAGCGCGTGCTGTCTCGCCCTGCGCCCGTCGCGGCAGGAATATTCCTCCACTACCTGGTGATGCCGCTTGCAGCGTGGCTGCTGGCGATGGTCTTTAAGATGCCGCCCGACCTCTCCGCCGGGATGGTGCTGGTGGGCAGCGTCGCCAGCGGCACGGCATCCAACGTCATGATCTATCTGGCGAAAGGCGACGTGGCGCTCTCCGTCACTATCTCGTCCGTCTCCACGCTGGTTGGCGTGATTGCCACGCCGCTGTTAACCCGCCTGTACGTGGATGCGCATATTCAGGTGGACGTGATGGGGATGCTGCTGAGCATTCTGCAGATTGTAGTAATTCCTATCGCGCTGGGGCTGGTCATTCACCACCTGTTCCCGCGCGTGGTGAAGGCCGTTGAGCCGTACCTGCCCGCGTTTTCGATGGTCTGTATTCTGGCGATCATCAGCGCAGTGGTGGCGGGTTCCGCCTCGCACATAGCTTCCGTGGGCTTTGTGGTGATCGTTGCGGTGGTGCTGCATAACACCATTGGCCTGCTGGGCGGCTACTGGGGCGGGAAACTGTTTGGCTTCGACGAATCGACCTGCCGCACGCTGGCAATCGAGGTAGGGATGCAGAACTCCGGCCTGGCGGCGGCGCTCGGCAAAATCTACTTCTCGCCGCTGGCGGCCCTACCGGGTGCGCTGTTCTCTGTCTGGCACAACCTCTCCGGCTCGCTGCTGGCGGGCTACTGGTCCGGCAAACCGATTGAGGAACAAACGAAAAAAGATGCGGTGAAACAGGGTTAATTGACTCAGCTTGCTTTACACTGAAGCCTCTCTCTCAGGAGGCTTCAGCAATGGCGACACCACGTTTGACCCAGAAAGACATGACGGAAGCCGAGCAGCGCGAACTGAAAACGCTTCTCGACCGCGCCCGCATCGCGCATGGCCGTACGCTGACCAACGCCGAAACCAATCAGGTGAAAAAAGAGTACATAGACAAACTGATGGCGCAGCGTGACGCCGAGGCGAAAAAAGCCCGCAAGCTGAAAAAGCAGCAGGCTTATAAGCCGGATACTGAAACGACCTTTTCCTGGTCGGCCAATACCTCTACTCGTGGAAGGCGCTAGCTAGCGCCCTTTCTTTTTACGGCCCGGCTGGGTAAATCGCTTCCCGTTACCCGGTTTGCCGCGTCCTTTCTCTTCCGCCTGCGGCGCCTTCACGACCGGACGTTTAATCGCCTGGGTTTTCGGTTTGGCTTTGGCCTTCGGCTTCGCTTCGGACGAGGAATTCTCGATAAGCTTGAACAGCTCAATCAGTTCGTCATCCGTCAAGTCGCGCCATTCGCCCAGCGGAATGCCGGACAGGCTGACGTTCATGATGCGCGTGCGCTCCAGCTTCGTCACTTCATAACCGAAGTACTCGCACATGCGGCGGATCTGGCGGTTTAAGCCCTGCACCAGGGTAATGCGGAACGCGAACGGCGCTTCTTTCTTCACCTTACACTTTTTCGTAACGGTACCGAGGATCGGCACACCGGCGCCCATACCGCGAATAAAGTCGTCCGTGACCGGCTTATTCACCGTAACAATGTACTCTTTTTCGTGATCGTTACCGGCACGCAGGATCTTGTTGACCAGATCGCCGTGGTTGGTGAGGAAAATCAGCCCCTGAGAGTCTTTATCCAGACGGCCAATCGGGAAGATACGGCTGCTGTGGTTCACGAAATCAACGATGTTGTCCCGCTCACCGTCTTCCGTGGTGCTGACAATCCCAACCGGTTTGTTCAACGCGATAAACACCAGGTCTTCGGCATCACGCGGTTCGATGAGCTGACCATTCACTTTAACCACGTCGCCAGGCATCACCTGGTCACCAATCGTGGCGCGCTTGCCGTTGAGGAACACATTACCTTGTTCAATGTAACGGTCCGCCTCGCGACGTGAGCAGATCCCGCTCTCGCTAATGTATTTGTTTAATCGGGTTGATTGAGTTGGCAGCATAGTTTCTCCTGTGAAGGGCGAAATATACCTTAGGTATGGGCTGGAAAAAAAGATTAGCCGACGGTAACTGAGACGGGTTTTCCAAGTTTACATAACATCATGATCAGCGTATCAAGGGTGAACTTACTTGTTTTGAGGTTCACGACATCAGACACGCGGGGACGAGAGACGTTTAGCCTGGCGGCAGCGTCGGTCTGACGCAGTTTATTCTCCGCAATCCACGAGGAAATTTCCTGCATCAGTTGCCGCTTGATGGCAAGCAACTGCTCAACCTCTTTTTCGGCACTTTCGTGCAACTGTTTAGCTTCACTTTCTTCAAAACCCAGCTCAGCAAAAATGTTCGTTTCTGAAGCTGTCACATGCCGAATTTTTGTATCAACGCGTCTTCCCATTTTTACCCTCCCCGAGCATCAAGCACCGCCTGAAAACGTGCCTTTGCTATGTATTTATCATGGCCTGATGTCCGCTGCGTTTTCTTCTTAAAGCAATGCAGTACGTAAACAGCATCCTCATAACGAGCCAAATAGATGATTCGGTATGCGCCCGTGTCACCGCGTAGCCGTATCTCTGCAACGCCTTTGCCAATCTCTGAGATCGGCTTCCAGTCTGCCGCCTCTAATCCAGCCTGTAATCGATGTAGCTGATACCCTGCATCCCGCCGGATTTCCTCCGGGAAGCCGAGCAAATCATCGAAGGCACTCCCCATCCATGCAATGGGTCTCATTGCTGGTTTTTCTGAAAGCATACCACATCCCTGTATAAAATTTTATACATAAAAGATTACATTGTCTCACGCCACAGGTCTGCTTATGACCTGTGGAGTGACGTTACGTTTTCAGTAGAGTTTGGTCACGCCTCATGGAGAGGATCTGCGAGGCGCTTTCAGGGATTAAGTAATATTTTCAGAAGCAAAAAGTTGCTGATCGGCTTTCGCTTCCAACTGAACCAGAGCAGGGATTAACTCGCTAAAGCAAACGAGGCTTTTGCCCAACTGATGAATACTCTCTGGTGAAAACTGTACTGGTTTTTCTGAAGATAGCGAAACCAGAGCGTTCCCCATAAAATTCAACGTGCTATACAAGCCTGCAAGGCTATCCTCGCACCCAAAGGAAAGAGCCAATGTTTCTTCCAATGTAAGATGATCACAATCAAGATGGCGAATTGCATCAGCAAGCGGGATATTGAATACAGCCTCTGGTGGGAGTTTGTAAGGCGATAAAGTGGCGTTAGTGGTACTATCAGCATTAGCCATAGCATTACCTCGTATAATGTTGTGGTCAGAAGCCCGGTATGTGTTGCCGCACTGCCGGGTTTCGTTGAGTATGTAAGACATGTGGTTTACACTACATGTGACTTTTAATGTATCCCAGGTGTCAGACACATGTCAACAATCGAGATCAAAAAGAAAGGTAACAAACAAATCGCTCTTCGCGTTGAGCCAGAGCTGGAAGTTGCTATTCTCAAGGCAGTTAGCGCTGACGGAGACGCTTCTGTTTCTGCTTGGATCAAAAGAGTGATCAGAAAAGAATTGAACAATAAGAAAATACTCTAGTTACTGACTACCGGTTTCCTGAGCATGACCATCCGTTTCAGCACCATCAGAATCTGTGTGATGGCTGAATTTTAAAAGACCTAGCTTGTAATGGAGAATTTTTCTTTCATTAGGTGAATAATAAGCCTGATAGAAATCAAATGCATCCCTTCCTGAATCTAGGCATTTCTTCCTAATAATTTTAATTATTTCCACTTTATGCTCGAGACTTGTTTTAATACCAAAAATAATTCCTTTTAAGCATGAAAAATCATATTTTAATGCCCTCTCATTTTTAGAGCTATAATCATGAAGAAAACTTTGCAATATGACCCTATATTCATTTTCATATTCCCAGTCCAATGATTTTACCGTGATATCTCGAATATAGACATCCCAATATTTTTTCCTCCATGCATCGATATCCAGGTTCATTTCTTGTGCACATAAGCTCATCTCTCCATCATCCGAATACCACATCTCATTAAGTTTAGGTATCGGCAGTACACCTTGATTTCTAAAAAAATCAGTTGACTCCAGCCCATTTTCGTAATTGATCTTATGCAGCGTCATTTTAACATCCCCCCAAATAGCACCTGATGATGAACATCCGGTTTTGCAGTGAAATGGAAGTTTAAAAGAACCGTCCTCTTCGATTGCTTCAAAAATCATACACACGCCTGTATGATTATCTCCATAATTTCCCCAGACCGAAGAATTTGTATTCTGCCTCATAAAACATGCTGTAAACCAATCCGAATACATTAACTTGCTTAAGTTGTTAATATATTTATTATAAAAATCAAATAAGATGAAAATATTATTCCCCCTTAATTCCTCAGCGTTAAGCACTTGTATTAAATTCAACTGCTGATGACTCCTCATAGTCGATGAGAAGAATATAGAAGTTATTCTATCAGCGTTATCTTCATGTCTCTCAATCATCTGTTCTAGTAATTCAATAAAATTTCCGTCCAGATTAAGACCTCGACCATCGTCAATCCATTCAGCTTTATTTTTATCGTACATTCCATTTTTAATATAGTTGTTAAAAATAACCTTCAACGCATAAAAATGTACTCTTGATAGATAAAATGATAACTCATCCCTGCGAATCTTGGTTGTTCTCTTACATATATCATTAATCAAGCTTAATAAATCAGAATCAGAAAAGAAATCATTAATAATATCAGAAACGAGACTTCTGTATTTATCTGTTGGATATAAGTCAAAACCAAGATGAACTGGTATATCTTTCTCTGAAAACTGCCATTTCTCACCACCTATTAAATAGCCAGAGCACATCCATTCGAGACATAAAAGATAGTGCCTAAAGAGATTTTTCCACGCAATGAAATCACCCTCCCAATAAATATCTCTATAACCTTCCATCGGGTCATTGAGTTCTTCGGGGGAGGCAAAGTATATCTCATTGTTTTCAAGCTCTTGAAACTCACCCAGCAAACTTGAGATTTTCCTAAATCTGTAAAACTCCATACCAAGGGCTCCTTAAATAGAAATCACTCTTGCTTATATTAAAGAACATAAAACTACAAGAAAATAACAGATTTTATGAAATTATTAACCCAACGCTTAAAACAATATTAGCGGTTATGTAAGCGCTGGGCTTGGGATTAGCGGTCCCCCCCCGAAATTAATACTCATCCCGCTGGTCATCTTCATCCGGCTGTTCCATCACGCTGTAGGCCACCGCACAGAACAACGAGTTAAGGCGCTTCATATCCCCCAGCAGCCCCAGGTGAAGTGAGCTGGTTTCGATACTCTGCACGTTCTGCTGATGCAGACGCTCAACGTGGGCGTGCGAGTAGCGGCGGTTAAGAATGCGGAAGCGATGCTTGTTGCGGCGCAGGCGGCGCGCGCTCGGCACGTCGCTGGAGAAGAAGACCAGCATCGCCAGCTTGAGGTTGCTGACCAGCTGTTCGTGCAGCGCTTCAAGCTCTTTTAAGCCTTCAACGGAGAACGCCCGGCGGGCGGCCAGCGACTTATCGGCAATCTCGCTGCCCATGCGCTCAACAATATCGGAGGCCTGCTCAAGGTTGAGCGACATCTCAATGATTTCCGCCCAGCGGCGGGACTCCTCCTCCGCCAGCTCGTCCTGCGGCATGCGGGCCAGGTAAAGCTTAATGGCGGTATAGAGCACGTTGATATCGTCCGCCAGTCTGCGCAGCTCTTTCTCCTCTCGCGGCTCGCCGTGCATCACCTTTTGCAACCCTTCGAGCATGGTTTCCATGGCGTCGCCCATGCGCAGCGTCTCGCGCGCGGCATTCGCCAGCGCCAGCGCCGGGGTGTCCAGCGCGGAGGTATCCAGATGCTTTGGCTTCAGGCGGGCGTCCAGCTCCGGTTCGTCCTGAATGAGTCGCTCGCAGAAGCGGGCCATCGACCCGGCAAAAGGGACCATCGCCAGGCAGCGCACCAGGTTGTAGAACACGTGGAAGTAGATCACCAGCTCCGCCTTCGGCAGCGGGAGGTTATCCATCAGGTTCGCCAGCGGATGGATAAAGGGCAGAATAATCAGGCTGCCCACCAGCTTAAACAGCAGGCTACCGAGCGCCACGCGGCGGGCGGCGGCGTTGGCGGCGCTGTTATTGAGCATCGCCAGCAGGCCAGAGCCGAGGTTGGCACCGATCACCAGACACAGCGCCACCGGGAAGGAGATCGCCCCGGCGGCGGTGAGCGTGGCCGTCAGCAGCACGGCGGCCAGGCTGGAGTAGCTGACGATGGCAAACACCGCGCCAATCAGCGCGTCGAGCATGATGTCACCGGTCAGGGAGGCGAAGATGACCTGCACGCCGTTGGCCTCGGTAATCGGGGTGACCGCCTGCACAATCAGCTCCAGCGCCAGCAGAATCAGCCCCAGGCCAATCCCCACGCGACCAAGCTGCCCGGCCCGCGTCTGTTTGCGGCCGAGGAAGAAGATAACGCCGACAAAAATCAGCAGCGGCGACAGCCAGGAGAGATCGAAGGTCAGGATACGCGCCATCAGCGCGGTACCCACATCAGCCCCCAGCACAATCACCAGCGCCGGGGCCAGCGCCACCAGATCCTGCGCCACAAAGGAGGTGACAAGCAGGGTTGTGGCGTTGCTGCTCTGAACGAGTGCCGTTACGCCAATGCCTGCGCAGAAGGCGAGCGGCTTCTTCTCAACGCTGCTGCTGAGAACGGTACGTAAACGGGCGCCAAATACGCGCATCACGCCGGTACGGACGATATGGGTGCCCCATACGAGCAGTGCGACTGCAGAGAGCAGATGTAACAGGGTCAGCACGGATGGTTTTCCTCCTTATCTTTATCGGTTTTCCTGAGGTTCCCTGCGCGTTGCCATGTCGGATGACGGCGACGCCTTATCCGACCTACGCACAGGCCCGGTAAGCGCACCGCCACCGGGTGCCAGGGATAGAACCTTATTTCAGTATAAGGGGTTAAGCGTAAGAAAGAGACAAGGCACCCTTGAGGTGCCCTGTTTGTTGTAAGGAAAAGTGACGTTAGTCTGCGTCGTAGCCTAAATTCGGTGCCAGCCAGCGCTCTACTTCTGACACGCTCATGCCTTTGCGCAGGGCGTAATCTTCAATCTGATCGCGCTGAAGCTGCGCCACGGCAAAGTACTTGCTGTCCGGGTGGCTGAAGTACCAGCCGGAGACGGACGCGCCCGGCCACATGGCGTACGACTCGGTGAGCTTCATCCCGGTATGGGCTTCGACGTCCAGCAGTTGCCAGATCGTGCCCTTTTCGGTGTGTTCCGGGCAGGCCGGATAGCCCGGCGCCGGACGAATCCCCTGGTAGTTTTCGCGGATCAGCTCCTCGTTGCTGAGGTTTTCGTTCGCCGCGTAGCCCCAGTGCACCTTACGCACGCGCTCGTGCAGGTACTCGGCGAAGGCTTCCGCCAGGCGGTCGGCGATCGCTTTCACCATGATTTTATTGTAATCATCGTGCTGCGCTTCGAACGCGTCCGCCAGCGCATCTTCTTCCAGACCGCCGGTTACCGCAAAGGCGCCAATATAGTCGGCTTTACCGCTCAGCTTCGGCGCGACAAAATCGGCCAGGCAGTAGTTGGCAAAGCCCACTTTCTCGGTTTGCTGGCGCAGATGGCGGCTGACTGCCAGCACGTGAGTACGGGTTTCATCGCGGTAAATTTCGATGTCGTCACCCACGCGGTTGGCCGGGAACAGCCCCACCACGCCGCGTGGGTTGAGGGTTTTCTCCGCGCTCAGCCTGTCGAGCATGTCGTTGGCATCGTTAAACAGGCGTTTCGCCTCCTCGCCCACCACCTCATCTTCCAGGATGCGCGGATATTTGCCCGCGAGCGACCAGGTCATAAAGAACGGCGTCCAGTCGATGTAGTTACGCAGCGTTTCGATGCTGGCACTGACCTCCTGAACGCCCAGGCGATGCGCGACCGGCGGCGTATAGCTCGACCAGTCAAACGCCAGATCGTTATCGCGCGCCGCCTGGAGTGAAACGGGCGGGGTGCGCGGTTTCTTGCGCCCGTGCTGGATGCGAACGGTTTCGTACTCTTTGCGGGTGCGCTCAACAAACTCGTCGCGCTGGGTGTCAGAGAGCAGCGCGGAGACCACGCCCACCGTGCGCGAGGCGTTCTGCACGTAGACCGTCGGCCCGCTGTAGTTCTGCTCGATTTTCACCGCCGTGTGCGCCTTGGAGGTGGTCGCGCCGCCAATCAGCAGCGGAATGGTGAAGCCCTGACGCTCCATCTCCTTCGCCACGTTAACCATCTCGTCCAGCGACGGGGTGATCAGCCCGGAGAGGCCAATCAGGTCGGCATTCACTTCGCGCGCGGTCTTGAGGATTTTATCCGCCGGGACCATCACGCCAAGGTCGATAATCTCGTAGTTATTGCACTGCAGCACCACGCCGACGATGTTCTTGCCGATGTCGTGCACGTCGCCCTTCACGGTGGCGATGACCATTTTGCCGTTGCTGGAGCCTTTCTCTTTGCTGGCTTCGATAAACGGCTCCAGGTACGCCACGGCCTGCTTCATCACGCGCGCGGATTTCACCACCTGCGGCAGGAACATTTTGCCCTCGCCGAACAGATCGCCCACCACGTTCATGCCGTCCATCAGCGGCCCTTCGATCACTTCAATCGGCCGGGCTGACTGCTGACGCGCCTCTTCGGTGTCCTGCTCGATAAACTCGGTGATGCCTTTTACCAGCGAATATTCCAGGCGTTTTTTCACGTCCCAGGCCCGCCACTCGGCCTGCTGAACGTTGGCTGCGTCATCCGACTTGCTGCCGCGGTATTTTTCTGCCAGGTCAAGCAGCCGCTCCGTGGCGTCGTCGCGGCGGTTGAGGATCACGTCTTCTACCGCGTCGCGTAGCTCCGCAGGCAGGTCGTCATAAATCGCCAGCTGGCCGGCGTTGACGATCCCCATGTCCATCCCGTTGCGGATGGCGTAGTAGAGGAACACGGCGTGGATCGCTTCACGCACCGGGTCGTTGCCGCGGAACGAGAACGAGACGTTCGACACGCCGCCGGAGATGAGGGCATGCGGCAGCTCGCGCTTGATGTCCTCGCACGCGCCGATAAAGTCCTGGGCGTAGTTGTTGTGCTCTTCGATGCCGGTCGCCACGGCGAAGATGTTCGGGTCAAAGATGATGTCTTCCGGCGGGAAGCCTACCTCTTCGGTCAGTATTTTGTACGCGCGGCGGCAAATCTCAATTTTACGCGCGCGGGTGTCGGCCTGGCCCACTTCATCAAAAGCCATCACCACCACAGCGGCTCCGTAGCGGCGGACCTGCTTCGCGTGGTGGATGAAGACATCCACGCCCTCTTTCATCGAGATAGAGTTGACGATGCCTTTACCCTGAATGCACTTCAGCCCCTTCTCGATCACCTCCCATTTGGAGGAGTCGATCATGATCGGCACGCGGGCGATGTCCGGCTCACCGGCAATCAGGTTGAGGAAACGCACCATCGCCGCTTCGGCGTCGAGCATCCCCTCATCCATGTTGATATCGATAATCTGCGCGCCGCTCTCAACCTGCTGGCGGGCAACATCCAGCGCTTCGCTGTACTTCTCTTCTTTGATCAGGCGTTTGAACTTCGCGGAGCCGGTGACGTTGGTACGCTCACCCACGTTCACAAACAGGCTGTCGTCGCCGATGGTTAACGGCTCAAGGCCCGAGAGGCGACAGGCAACCGGCAGCTCGGGCAGCCTGCGTGGCGGCAGTCCGGCCACGGCGTTGCTCATGGCGGCGATGTGCTCCGGCGTGGTGCCGCAGCAGCCGCCGACGATGTTGAGAAATCCAGACTCGGCCCACTCGCGGATTTGTGCCGCCATGGTGTCGGCATCCAGATCGTATTCACCGAAGGCGTTCGGCAGACCGGCGTTCGGGTGCGCGGTAACGTAGCATTCCGCAATGCGCGACAGCTCCTGCACGTACTGGCGCAGTTCATCTGGACCCAGCGCGCAGTTCAGGCCGAAGGAGAGCGCGTCGGCGTGGCGCAGGGAGTTATAAAACGCTTCGGTGGTCTGGCCGGACAGGGTACGGCCGGAGGCATCGGTGATGGTGCCGGAAATCATGATCGGCAGGTCAACGCCCAGCGCCTCGAACTCCTCTTTCACCGCGTAAATCGCGGCCTTGGCGTTGAGGGTGTCGAATACCGTTTCAATCAGGATCAGATCGGAACCGCCTTCCACCAGCGCTCTGGTCGATTCACGGTAGGCAACAACCAGCTGGTCAAAGGTGATATTACGAAACGCCGGGTCGTTGACGTCCGGTGAAATCGACGCGGTGCGGTTCGTCGGGCCAAGCACCCCGGCAACGTAGCGCGGCTTGTCCGGCGTGCGGGCCGTCCACTCGTCGGCGCAGGCGCGCGCAAGCTTTGCGGCTTCAAAGTTGATCTCCGCCGACAGGGATTCCATCTGGTAATCCGCCATGGCGATGGTTGTCGAGTTAAAGGTGTTGGTTTCAACGATATCCGCACCCGCTTCGAAGTAAGCGTTGTGAATATCCTTGATCACGGACGGCTTGCTGAGCACCAGCAGGTCGTTGTTCCCTTTCAGGTCGCAGGGCCAGTCGGCGAAGCGTTCGCCGCGGAAATCGTCTTCGCTCAGGCGATAACCCTGGATCATGGTGCCCATGCCGCCGTCCAGCACCAGAATTCGTTCATTTAACTGCGCACGCAGTTGCTCTACTTTGCTGCTCACACTTGCTCCCGACAACGCTCAACAAGGCCAAAAGGCTGCGTTCCATACTGGCACAATCTCGCAGGGTGGAAAAGTCGCTCAGCGGTAACATGAGACATGTTCACTATCACTCCTCCGATCAGTCAGGATAACGGTTGCAAAATCACCA
The DNA here is from genome assembly GCF_043945315.1 of Enterobacter cloacae complex sp. 2024EL-00227. Taxonomy (NCBI): domain Bacteria; kingdom Pseudomonadati; phylum Pseudomonadota; class Gammaproteobacteria; order Enterobacterales; family Enterobacteriaceae; genus Enterobacter; species Enterobacter cloacae complex sp. 2024EL-00227. The sequence continues at coordinate 7,142 of NZ_JBIMQP010000013.1, read as the reverse complement.
AATAAAACGAAAATGATTTCCACGATACAGAAAAAGGAGATCGTCATGGTCGCGACCGTTCCCGCTAAACGCGGCAGAAAACCTGCTGCCACCACCGCTGCCGCACAGCAGGGTGGACAGGTTCAATCGCTCACGCGCGGTCTGAAGCTGCTGGAGTGGATAGCCGAGTCGCACAGCAGCGTGGCCCTGACGGAGCTGGCCCAGCAGGCTGGCCTGCCGAACTCCACGACGCACCGCCTGCTGACCACCATGCAGCAGCTGGGCTTTGTCCGCCAGGTAGGCGAGCTGGGGCACTGGGCGGTGGGCGCGCATGCGTTTATCGTGGGCAGCAGCTTCCTGCAGAGCCGTAACCTGCTGGCGATTGTGCACCCGATTCTGCGCAAATTGATGGAAGAGTCGGGCGAGACCGTGAATCTGGCCGTGCTCGACCAGAGCGACCATCAGGCGATTATCATCGACCAGGTGCAATGCACGCAGCTGATGCGCATGTCCGCGCCGATTGGCGGCAAGCTGCCGATGCATGCCTCAGGGGCGGGTAAAGCGTTCCTCTCGCAGCTGACCGAGGAGCAGGTGACGGGGCTGCTGCACCGTAAAGGACTGCATGCCTATACCCACGCCACGCTGGTTTCGCCGGTGCATCTGAAAGAAGACCTGGCCCTGACCCGCAAGCGCGGCTATTCGTTTGACGACGAGGAGCACGCCCTCGGCCTGCGCTGTATCGCAGCCTGCATTTTTGACGAGCACCGCGAGCCGTTTGCCGCCATCTCTATTTCCGGGCCGATTTCACGTATGACCGACGATCGGGTCACTGAGTTGGGTGCGCTGGTGATTAAGGCGGCGAAAGAGGTCACGCTGGCGTACGGTGGGATTCGTTAAGCATGCATTGCCGGGTGGCGGCTTCGCCTTACCCGGCCTACATGATGCCCTCTGAAAACCGGATGCAAAACCGCTGCTTACGGCGGTAAGCGTACACATCTTCCACGTGCCCGTTTTTGATCCGCGTTTGCAGTCCCCGCCAGTAGCTGGCGCGGAACAGATCGGCATGCATCTCTTCGAATAGCGGCCCGATGCGCGGATCGGCGCACAGCCAGTGGCGAAACTCTTCGGGAAACACATCGCCCGGCGAAACGCTGTACCACGGCTCGCTGGAAAGCTCATCTTCCGGGTAGCGGGCCGGTGGGATATCGCGGAAGTTCACCTCGGTCATGTAGCAAATTTCGTCGTAATCGTAGAACACTACCCGTCCGTGACGGGTGACGCCGAAGTTTTTGAACAGCATATCGCCCGGGAAGATATTGGCGGCGGCAAGCTGGCGAATCGCGTTGCCGTATTCTTCAATCGCATCTCTTAAAGCCTGACCGTCGGACTGCTCCAGCCAGATATTCAGCGGCACCATGCGTCGTTCAATGTAGAGATGGCTGATCGCGATTTTGTCGCCAAGATCGGTGATTTTGGCGGGTGCTTCCTGCAGTAAAAGCGCCATGAGCGCCGGATCGATCTGCTGCTTATCCAGCACAAAATTTTCGAACTCCTGGGTATCCGCCATGCGCCCAACGCGGTCGTGCTCTTTAACCAGCTGGTAGCAGGCGCGGACGTGCGCGGCGGTCATCTCTTTCTGCGGCGCGAATCTGTCCTTAATCACCTTAAAGACCCGGTCGAAGCCCGGCAGCGTAAACACCAGCATCACCATGCCGCGAATGCCGGGCGCTTCGATGAACTGCTCATCGGCCGTGGTGACATAGCGCAGGTATTCCCGGTAGCTTTCCGTTTTAGCGTGCTTCTGGCAGCCAATGGCCATATACAGCTCGGCTGTGGTTTTACCCGGCAGGATCTCGCGCAGCCACTCCACCAGCGCGGCGGGCAGCGGAGCGTACACCATAAAATAGGAACGGGCGAAGCCAAACACGATGCTGGCCTCGGCGCTGGTAGTCAGGCAGGTATCAACAAACAGTTCCCCGTCGTCGGTACGATGAATGGGCAGCAGAAAGGGCACGATGGCCGTCGGCGTAACCAGTTTGCCCACCAGCCAGGCGGCTTTATTGCGGTAGAAAAGCTCGTTGGCCACCTGCAAATGGCTGTGGCTGAGCACCTCCGCGCCGAATGCTTCTTTGAGATGGGCGTGGATATACCCGATATCCCGGGCTTTATTCTCCCAGGGCAGACGCAGCGGCAAATCCGTCAGCACGCGATGCAGGAGCTTTTCCCATCCGTGCTCGGGAAAGAAATCTTTCGCCAGCGGACGCGGAATGGTACGAAAGCGCCGTTCAGGCTGGGAGCTGAAGATAAATAACCGCTCAGGAGATAATGAGCGGTGGTCAAATAACCGGCAATAGACGGAGTTGAAAAAGCTCTCCGCAATCTCGAAGCGCGGGTAGTCGGGTAACAGATGGGTGTAATGCTCTTTTACGCGCAGTAAAAATTCCGCGTCCGGACTTTTACCGTCGGTAATACAGCGCAGCTGCTCCACCACCAGACCCACGTGGTGGTCATAAAGATGGATACGCTGCTTCATGGCCTGCTGAACCGCATGCCAGTCTGCATGCTCAAAGCGCTGCTGGGCGCCGGAGGTCACTTCAAGAAAACGACCATACTGGGCATCGAAGCCCTGCAAAATAGTTTGGGCAATCAGTAATTCCAGGCCACGCGACATATATTCCCCCTCACCCCAACCCTCTCCCCGAGAGGGGAGAGGGGGAAAAGATTAGAACTGTGCTTCTTCCGTTGAACCCGTTAAGGCGGTGACGGAGGAGGTGCCGCCCTGAATAATCGTGGTCACATTGTCAAAGTAGCCGGTTCCCACCTCCTGCTGGTGAGACACGAAGGTGTAACCGTCTTTACCGGCGGCAAACTCCGGCTGCTGCACCTTCTCAACGTAGTGCTTCATGCCCTCACCCTGCGCGTAGGCGTGCGCCAGGTCGAACATGTTGAACCACATGCTGTGGATACCGGCCAGGGTAATGAACTGGTATTTGTAGCCCATGTCGGACAGCTGCTGCTGGAAGCTGGCGATGGTTTTGTCATCCAACTTTTTCTGCCAGTTGAAGGACGGCGAGCAGTTGTAGGCCAGCAGTTTGCCCGGGTACTTCGCATGAATAGCATCAGCGAAGCGTTTCGCCAGCGCCAGATCCGGCGTGGACGTTTCACACCAGACCAGATCCGCGTAAGGCGCGTACGCCAGACCACGGCTGATAGCCTGCTCGATACCCGCGTGGGTACGATAGAAGCCTTCACTGGTGCGCTCGCCGGTGATGAACTCGCTGTCGTACGGATCGCAGTCAGAGGTGATCAGGTCAGCCGCGTCCGCATCGGTACGGGCAATGACCAGCGTTGGCACGCCGAGCACGTCAGCAGCCAGACGCGCGGCAACCAGCTTCTGCACCGCTTCCTGTGTAGGAACCAGCACCTTACCGCCCATGTGTCCGCACTTCTTCACTGACGCCAGCTGATCTTCGAAGTGAACGGCCGCTGCACCGGCTTCAATCATCGATTTCATCAGCTCAAAGGCATTCAGCACGCCGCCGAAGCCCGCTTCCGCATCCGCAACGATCGGCAGGAAGTAGTCAATAAAGCGCGGATCGTTTGGCTCAATACCCGCCGCCCACTGGATCTGATCCGCACGGCGGAAGGTGTTGTTGATCCGATCCACGACCGACGGCACGGAGTTAGCCGGATAGAGCGACTGATCCGGGTACATGCTGGAGGCCAGGTTGGCGTCCGCCGCGACCTGCCAGCCGGAGAGGTAAATCGCCTCAATACCGGCCTTCGCCTGCTGCAGTGCCTGACCGCCGGTCAGCGCACCGAGGCTGTTGATGTAGCCCTTTTTAGAGCCACCGTGCAGCAGCTTCCACATTTTCGCCGCGCCATTTTGCGCCAGCGTACATTCCGGATTGACCGAGCCGCGTAATTTCACCACGTCTTCCGCGCTGTACGGGCGGCGGATGCCTTCCCAGCGAGGTTGTGTCCACTCTTTCTTTAATTCTTCGATTTGTTGGGTACGGGTTTTCATGTGCAGATGCTCCATATTGTTATGTGGTGAGTTACGCCAGGAAGCGGTAGCCCGGCAGGGTCAGGAAGTCGATTAAGTCATCTGATGTGGTGATTTGCTCCATCAGGCGCGCAGCGTCGTCAAAACGCCCGCTGCTGAAGCGGTGTTCGCCCAGCTCGTCCTGGATCACCCGCATCTCTTCGGCCAGCATCTGGCGGAACAGGGTCTTGGTCACCGGTTTGCCGTTGCTAAGCGTTTTTTGATGGTGGATCCACTGCCAGATAGAGGTACGTGAGATCTCCGCCGTCGCAGCATCTTCCATCAGGCCGTAGATCGGCACGCAGCCGTTGCCGGAGATCCACGCTTCGATGTACTGCACCGCGACGCGAATGTTGGCCCGCATCCCCTCTTCCGTCCGTTCGCCCGCGCACGGCGCCAGCAGCTGTTCTTCTGCGATTGGTGCATCGTCTTCACGGGTGACAAACAGCTGGTTTTTGTTGTCGCCGAGCACGCGGTTAAAGACCTCCATCGCCGTATCGGCCAAACCCGGATGGGCGATCCACGTCCCGTCGTGGCCGTTACGTGCTTCAAGCTCTTTGTCGGCTTTCACCTTGTTGAGCACCTGATTGTTGCGCTCTGCGTCTTTGCTCGGGATAAAGGCTGCCATGCCGCCCATCGCAAAGGCACCGCGCTTGTGGCAGGTTTTGATCAGCAGACGCGAATAGGCGCTCAGGAACGGTTTGTCCATGGTGACAACCTGACGATCGGGGAGCACGCGATCGGGATAATTTTTCAGGGTTTTGATATAGCTGAAAATATAGTCCCAGCGTCCACAGTTCAGACCGACAATGTGGTCGCGCAGCGCATGCAGGATTTCATGCATCTGGAATACGGCGGGCAGCGTTTCAATCAGCAGGGTGGCTTTGATGGTGCCGCGCGGCAGGTTGAAACGATCTTCCGCATAGCTGAAGACCTCGCTCCACCAGGCTGCTTCCTGCCAGGCCTGCGTTTTAGGCAGGTAGAAATACGGGCCGCTGCCTTTCGCCAGCAGGGCTTTGTAGTTGTGGAAGAAATAGAGTGCAAAATCAAACAGGCTTCCTGGAATGGCTTCTCCACGCCAGGTGACATGTTTTTCGGGCAGGTGCAGGCCGCGCACGCGACAGATCAGCACCGCCGGGTTCGGTTTGAGCTGGTATATTTTGCCGGCTTCATTGGTATAGCTGATGGTGCCGTTTACGGCGTCGCGCAGGTTGATTTGCCCCTCGATGACCTTACGCCAGTCCGGCGCCAGCGAGTCTTCAAAATCGGCCATAAAGACTTTAACGTTCGCGTTCATGGCGTTGATCACCATTTTGCGTTCTACCGGACCGGTGATCTCAACGCGACGATCCTGTAAATCTTCAGGGATGCCGCGGATTTTCCACTCGCCACGACGAATGGAAGCAGTTTCCGAAATAAAACCAGGCAACTTGCCGTTATCAATTTCCTGCTGCTGATGAATGCGTGCCGCGAGCAGCTTATTGCGCTGCGGCGTAAAGCGTGTCACCAGTTCAGTCAGAAACTCTACCGCTTCTGCCGTTAATACTTGCTGTTCTTGCTCGCCATACGGCTGGGTGAAGGCCAGTTCATCGACCGTCGTTGCCTGTTGAGTCATTACTCTGCTCCTCATCAAAGATCCAAAATCACGCCCCCGATGCGAACGAAAGATCGTTGGGTAGTTTTCGCTCAGCAGAATTAAGACTATCTCTATTTTTTCTAAAATCAAAAACAATTTCCATTTTAATTATAGATTGCTATTAATTTATTGATTTTATTGAAATTAAAGTTTCAAAGAATGTTGAGTGACATTTCGGAAATAAAAAAGGCACCCGAAGGTGCCTGATTTGAATAGCTGAAACGCTTTAGGATCGTTTAGTGCAGAAGATTACTCCAGCGTCGGATTCATGTGACGCAGATCGTATGGCGTTATCTGATAGACGTAATAGTTGAGCCAGTTGGTAAAAAGCAAATTCCCGTGACTGCGCCAGGTTGCTCTCGGTTTGTTTTGCGGGTCATCTTTCGGGAAATAGTTGTAAGGGACATCCGGGTTAAGACCCGCTTCAACATCACGGAAATACTCTGACGCCAGGGTGTGCGGATCGTACTCAGGATGCCCGGTTACGAATGCAATGCGCTTATCTTTACTGGCAAACAGGTAAGCGTCCCCATCTTCCGTTTCGGCCAGGATCTCCAGATCGGTGTAATCACGAATCAGCTGGGCCGGGAAATCGGCGTAGCGGGAATGCGGAGCCAGGAAAGAATCATCAAACCCGCGCGTCAGCAACGCATGGGGATGGAGAATATGGTGTTCGTATACGCCGGAGAGCTTTTCAGTGCGGGTTTGCTTGGGGATGCCATACAAAATATTCAGTGCGGCTTGTACCGCCCAACAGACAAACAGCGTGGACGTGACGTGATCTTTTGCCCATTCCAGCACCTGTTTGATCTGCGGCCAGTAAGCGACATCGTTAAATTCCACCAGGCCCAGCGGCGCGCCGGTCACAATCAATCCGTCGAAGTTTTCACCCTGAATGTCATCAAAGTTGCAGTAGAAATTGTTCAGGTGCTCAGAAGGCGTATTGCGAGACTCACGGGCGTCGATCCGCAGCAGCTGAATATCAACCTGCAGCGGGGAGTTCGACAGCAGACGCAGGAACTGGTTTTCTGTTTCGATCTTTTTGGGCATCAGATTGAGAATAAGCACCTTCAGCGGGCGAATTTCCTGACCTGTCGCACGTGAAGTCGTCATCACAAAGACATTTTCTTCACGCAAGAAATTGACGGCTGGTAGCTCGTCCTGCACCCGAATCGGCATAGCTTTATATCCTCACAACATACGTATAAACGTTTAGACATCCAGACAGCTAACGATACCCAGAAATGATCGGAATGTCGAGTCTGCAAGACGAAGGTGAGAAAGTTTCAGGGAGAGGGAGAGGAAGAAAAACAAAAGCAAAAAACCCCGCACCTTTCGGTACGGGGTTCTTCTAATTGATGCCTGGCAGTTCCCTACTCTCACATGGGGAGACCCCACACTACCATCGGCGCTACGGCGTTTCACTTCTGAGTTCGGCATGGGGTCAGGTGGGACCACCGCGCTAAAGCCGCCAGGCAAATT
>NZ_JBIMQP010000012.1:0-162577 GCF_043945315.1 Enterobacter cloacae complex sp. 2024EL-00227 | reverse complement strand
GCTTCGGCTTCGCGGAGAATACTGATGATCTGTTCGTCGGAAAAACGCTTCTTCATGGGGATGTCCTCATGTGGCTTATGAAGACATTACTAACATCGGGGTGTACTAATCAACGGGGAGCAGGTCACGCGCACCTGAAAGCCGAGCAGAAATAACGTCGATATAACTAAACCAGGGGCATGCCCTGGTTTAGTTATTTTCTTCGGACTCAAAAGAACGCAACAGCGCACTCGCTTTGCCATAGCTGAATTTTGTGCCGTAATGATGGTAAGCATGAGGAGTCAGTGTATTGCATGTTACTATGTTGCTCGGATTAACAATCCCGACGTACTGAGTTATTGTTGTCTCATCTATTATCCAAAATTGCATTACTCAAGATTTTTACGATGTCCCTGTCCGGGAGCTAGAGCGATGGAGCTAGGTATTAAGCAAGCACAGCCTTGACATTTAGAGATAATTTTGAACAAACGAAGACCTCCTTGTACTATACCGACAAAACATTGTACTCACTACGGACAACAAACATGAGTGAGCAAATAATGACCCTCAAGGATGTCGCGTCGTACCTCAAGCTCAACGAGCGTACTGTCTATCACATGGCCACAGCAGCAAAGATACCTGCGTTCAAAGCAGGCATCTCGTAACATTTTAAGAAAGAAGAGATAGATACCTGGATAGCGCAGCATCACAACCAAATATCAAGTAAAAATGAGATCTAACCATGCTAGGACTGAAGTTACGTGAGGAATTTTCTGGTCGTCGTATCAAAGGAACGATGATCGAAATGCATAACCGGAATGGCACTGGTGCGCTCGATAAGTCTGCAAGTGAATTTCTGAAAATCACTTATCCCTCAATCGACATGCTCAAGACTGTGGAAGCTGTACAAGCTGGCCGGGCTGAGCCTGTTGTAATTATCGGTGCGCGGGGCCAAGGTAAATCACACCTTATGGCCGCACTGTCACATATGCATCAGGATAAGGATGCAACAGTAAACTGGTTAAATGACTGGTCTACCCGACTGAAAAATCCAGACATTGCTGACCTTAAGTTACAGTATGGCATGCATGTCATTACCGAAAGCTTGCATTTGCAACGCTATAAGCATATATGGGATGTTCTGTTCGACCAGCATCCACACGGCAACATCATCAAAGCCAAGTGGGAAGTGCACGGTACCGAGGTGCCGAGTTATGATCTGATTCTGGAAATGGCAGAGAATAAACCATTCATCCTTATTCTGGATGAATTCCAGACGTGGTTTGAAGGCTTAACTAACTCCAACCAGTTCAAACGCAAGACCTGGGCATTTAACTTCATCCAAATCCTATCTGAAATATCTGAAAAGCACCCTGAGCTTCTGACGCTTGTGGTATCTGTGCGCGAAGGTAACTCCGACGCGGCACAGCAGCTGTTCCGCGTAAACCCAGTGCGGATCGATTTTAAAGGGCCAGAAGCCAAAAGAGACAGACAGCGCTTGTTGCTCTATCGGATTTTCGAAAACAGGATGAACATCCCAGAGTCCGACATTGCCTCTCTGATTAAAACCCACGTGGATGAATTTCTGCGTCTAAGTCATATCTCAGGCTCTGAGCATGAAAAACACAGACTGCAATTCATTGAGGCTTGGCCATACTCGCCAAGGCTTCTGCAATTGCTGGATGATCAGGTGCTTATCGCAACCGAAACTCAAGAGACACGTGATCTCTTGCGTATTCTGGTGGATGTCTTTAAGGAGTCAGGTGACGACACGGCCATACTCACACCAGCGAATTTCAGCTTAACCAGTGAAAAATCAGGCGTTACCTCACTACTGGATTCGGTAGCAAGTCAGCTGCATAGGGATTTGCGTGAGAATGCACTGCGCAATCTTGAAGCTGTTAAAAACGGGGTACCTACTGCTCAGGTGCCGCATCTTGAGTCTATTCTTTCAGCTCTCTGGCTTCGTTCTTTGTCATTGGAAAATCATGCCGGTGCTGAACCGTCAGAATTGCAGCTGGATATTACTGAGCGCAAAGCGATAGATGACAACTTGTTTGCCGCCGAGCTTGCAGTAATTGAGGACAACAGCTTCAACATTCACCGCCAAGCCAACCGTTTGGTGTTCAAGAATGAGGTGAATCCACAGGCCAAGCTGTTAGCACATGCTAAAAACGACAAGCTCTTTCAAAAGGATGAAGATGTAGAACATCTTGCCAAAGAGATTCGTTATGCCCTAGTTGGAGAGGGCAATCAGTCGAGTATCTATCGAACTATTGTATTGAAGAAACAGTGGCGCACTGCGCCATGGTCGGACATTGAAGAAAAAGACCATCCTCAGCATTGGGATAACCGTATTCCAGTGATTGTTATGCCCAAAGCATCGCTGGGCAACAAAGAGCTGGGTGAATGGCTGAAGATCCATGTGGCCAAAGCAAGAAACACCGTGCGCTTTCTACTGCCACGTGTGGGTACTGGCGATATTTTTTACGACAAGTCTATGCTGGTATTAGCACGTGCAGTTTATCTCGCAAGCGATTGGAAAAACTCAGAGCGTGAGTACGCTCAATTGCATCTGAAGTACCAGAAGGAACTGCGTGAGCAGTTGCAATCCCGCTTTGATCGTTTTGCAGTCTTGGTAGTGTGGAATTTCGCAGACCCATCTCAATGCGATTTTGAGATTTCACAGCACGGCGCAGAAGGGTTACAGATCCTCGAAAAACTGGATGAGAAAATCCGCAGCGAGCTGTTTATTCCCGAAGAATTCGACACTATGCTGCTTGATGCCGCAACGAATAGCCGCAGCGTGGCTGACCTCATCGACCAGCTGAAAGAGCCAGCCCCAAAAGGTGCAGAAAGCATTCCTTGGCTGGGTGAAACAGCCGTTAAAGAGCGCATTGGCCGAGCTTGTGCAGAAGGCAAAATTGCTATTAATGCCAAAGGCAGTCTGTACGAGAAAAAGCCCTCAGAAACCACAGAAGATGCTTGGTTGCGAGTACGTGGAAAACTGGGCAGCGGTAAAGATTTGGAAGATACAACACTGCACCTGCCCGGAGGCTCTGTAGGCTCAGGCGGTTCAATCCCTGTCCAGCCTGTTCCCGGCATGCCAGAAGAATTCACTACCGGTGGGGTTAACGAGCTACCCGTAGGCTCAGGCAATAGCAGCACTGCATCCGGAGCCACACCAACACCAGGATCGCTTTTCGCTGTTTCAAGTGGGGGGATCGTTGCTCACCACAGTGCGCAAAATACCTCGACACTGAGCCTGCTCGGCAAGCTTGAGCAATGGGGAATTAAAAAAGGCAGTAAGGTGAAGGACGTTAAATTATTCACCTCACAGCTCACTGGAGCGCAATTAGAGCATCTGCTGAAAAACTTACCGGATGGTGTTACTTACTCTCTTGATCTGGATAAAGAACAATAATCGACGAGCGAAAGCATATGGATAAGTCACTGATCGCTGATATACACCGACTGCCCGCACAGGAAGTATGGCCGAAAATTTTTTCGGCTCTCTGGCCCCTGTTTGCGGAACCTATCAGACAGGATCTGGCGGATGCAAAAACAACCGAACGGGACAGAGCTATCAAACCATTGGATGATGTGTTGGCAGGCAGTGCATGGGATTTGTGGGCGTCATTCGAGAGTGCATCACCAAAAACAGCAGATGCACTGAAAGCATTCTGGCAACGTCATACAACACCGAAAGCCATCCTGATTCTCGATGCGTTATCGCTCCGCGAAGCGCCATGGATAATCGAAGGTGCGCAGCGGCGGGGCTACACCATTCACAGTGCCGGCGCCACAGCCTCTGAGCTACCAGGTGATACCACGCCGTTTGCCAGAGCAATGGGGTTTGGACAGCGTACTAAATTGCAAAACAACCAGGGGCATAGTGCTGCGTTCCCTGAGGCCTTCACAGAATCCACCGACCTGCCATGGGTAGATTGTGCATCCCTGATCAAGGTTGATCCCAACATTATCTTCTGGCATCACTGGCCTGATGAACGTATGCACCACCTGGCTGAACAGGGGGCTGGTTACCGGGTGTTGGCTAAAGAAGCCGCAGCTGTATTAATTGGCGATGAATTCTGGGCTTTCATCGACAAACTTGCCACAGGCCGTCGTCTGGTTATTACTGCTGACCATGGGTATTCAAACCCTGCGTTGTTTCCTGATGTTTACCCGGAAGATCAAAAAGCCTATCTAAAAGGGCAATTTAAGTCTGGCCGTAATAACGAAATAAAAGACGCAAAAACCGAACAACATTGGGTTCCGCCATTATCTCAGGTACTGACGACGCAACATGGCAACTGGAACATTGTGCTGGGCCGCAAAAAATGGCGTTCACAAGGCGGCTACCCAAGCCTTGCCCATGGTGGGCTGAGCCTGCTAGAAGTGGCTGTACCCTTTATCGAACTGTCGAAACCGAATAATTAATGGTCAGCATTCTTTGCTGGCCTTTGGATAAGTAATTTTATGGCATCTAACAAAACGAAAGCACAACTGACAGAAGAATTGGTGGCAGAAGCCGTTAGTGCCGGTAAAAAAGCACAACTGGAATCGGTCGATTTTTCTGACCCCAATCGCCCTTTAACCTGTCTTGAAATTGATTTTCCGATTCTGCCAATTAACCAAATTGCGCAGATTGAAGGTAATGCGGGCAAACCAATCTATCAGATGAGTAAGTGGTGGGCACGTCGCCGTTCCAGTGTATTCCGCTCTATGTTGATTGCGGCTGCTACCAAAGCGCCCGATGAACCATCAGAATCTGCTAAATTAGTTTGGGACAACTATTACGCCAATCACCAGAACAACCAAGCGTTCAGAAAATTGAAAGTGGCTGATATTTTCATGGGAGGCGGTACTACATTGGTGGAAGGTGCTCGGCTCGGCATGCAGATGACCGGCAACGATCTCAACCCGGTTGCCTGGCTGGTTGTAAAGAACGAATTAGCTGATGTCGATCTGGATGAGGTGAACAAGCTATTTGATCACGTCGAACATGAAGTAAAACCCCAGATCATGCCGTTTTACGCCTGTGAAGGCCCTGATGGCGAAAAAGGCAAATGGACACAGCGTTCTACAGGCAAAGTCATGGGCAATGATTTTGATCCACTGGCTCTGACACCTGAAGAGCGCAAAGATTACGCATACGAAGGCCCGGAGGTCATTTATACCTTCTGGGCTAAGCACGGCCCTTGTGCTGCCCCCGGATGCGGTCACCGTACTCCATTGATGACATCCCCAGTGGTAGCGGTCAAATCTCTATCGGTTAAAACTTGGCAAGATGTCGAATGCCAACACTGTGGATCAAGCTTTGATATTGAGCGCCATGAAGCCCGCATGGCTCCTAATGTTCCGCTGGTCGTAACCGATTCAGAAGCTCCTTACGCCATCATGGACAGTGTTGGCAACTACCAATGCCCTCATTGCCAGCATCCGTATCGCGATGAAGCTGCGGCGCAAAAAGGCGAATCCCCGCATTTACTTAAGAAGATAAGTAAAAATAAAAAGATTGATTTGTCTCTCCTTGTTCATCCTGATTGGCTGAAAGGTTCTTCAAATGCTGACGATACAGGAATATTTGGCGGCACCTCCTTAAGCGAAGTTGAAGCAACGCAGCGTTGGAATCTACATAGAACAAAAACACTGAAACTGCTTGAAGTGCGGGGTAAATTGCCTGAAGAAATTATTTGTCCGGATTCAGGTTTGGTAATAAACACTCAGCAAGGCACCATTCCTAAGAAATCTAATTTCACTTGTCAGGAAAGCACTTGTGGTCGTCAGCAAGATGTACTCGACAGCATCAAAGCTTCTGGACAAACAGGCCCAATGGCTGCTTACGTATTGCAGTGTTATTCACCTGGTCGTGATGCAACAGGTGCACCTTATAATGGCCGCTACTTTGCTCCATCAGACAGCAATGCTGCCAAGCGACAAAATTTGGCAGTATCTGAGTGGCAAAAAAGGAAAAACTCGGATTTGCGAGGTTATTGGCCCGAGTCTGAATTGCCTTATGGATTTATGACACACCACTTGCAAGGCGGCGTTCCCAATCATGGTTTTACACACTGGAACACCATGTTTAACCCGCTTCAGCTTCTTATTCATGCACAGATTCTCAAGGCTATCGATACATCTTATGGATTCAGTGACACCAGTAAAGAAATAGTTTTGGGTGCATTTCAGCAGTATCTGCGCAATCAGAATATGTTTTGCTTTTGGAATAACAATGCAGACAAAATGGAGCCGATGTTTAGCAATAATAACTATCACCCTAAATCCACTGTAATTGAGAATTCAGTGTTTTCTAATTTAGGGAGAGGGAATTGGGCATCATGCAGAGCAAACACTCTGAAAGGTCTAGAATGGTGCAAACAGCCATGGGAAACCGTATCTAACGAGATGCTGAGCAATATGTCCGACGACATCGGCAAATTGGTCAGCGGGAAAAGCTCCAAAACCATGCCAAATGACCCTGTGTTACCGGGTACCTTAGTAACCTGTGGTTCATCGACGGAATTAAAACAGTATGTTGATCAATCGTATGATCTCGTAATTACTGATCCACCATTTGGTGGTCTACTGCACTACGCTGAGTTAGCTGATTTCTTCTATGTGTGGCTACGTCTGTTGTTGAAAGATAAATACCCTGAGGTTTACGCAGGGGAATACACGCCAAAAACGCTGGAAGCTGTTTCTAACAGAGCGCGCCATCCCGATGATCCAGATGCGTTCTATAAGCGTCTGCTGACCGAATGTTGGCGGGAGGCGAATCGTCTGTTGAAACCGGGGGGCATTTTGGCTTTTACCTTCCATCACAGCGAAGATGAGCCATGGGTTGATGTGTTAGAAAGCTTGTTCGACGCTGGCTATTACCTGGAAGCAACCTATCCTATTCGCAGCGATGAAACCAAGGGGAAAGGTGAGTTTGGCTCCAAGACTATTGAATACGACATCATCCATGTATGCCGCAAGCGTACTGAAGCCCCCAGCAAAATCAGCTGGGCGCGCCTGCGTCGCAAGATTCTCGCCGATGTGCGTCAGCTACAAGGCTTGTTAGAACATCACCAGTCAAAAGGTTTGCCAGTAGCAGATATTCAGGTCATCAAGCGCGGTAAAGCTTTGGAATATTTCTCACGCCACTATGGCCAGGTGTATGTTGAGGAAGGCCGTGAATTCACGGTTAACGAAGCGTTGGTAGGGATTAACCAAATCCTAGATGACCAATCAGAATCAGAATCGGGCGGTACCCCGGTAGTGTGTGAGCCAAACACCCGCCAATTTCTGCGTATTTTTGCACGCCAACCCTCAGTAGAACGCGATCAGATGCAGAAATTCCTACGCGGTAGTGGTATAGCGCCTTCTACTTTTGTCGCTTTGGGCTGGGCCACTGAAACCACTCGTCCAAAGGCATTTCATTGGCGCTCGCCACTAGAATTCGCGCAAGAACGAATGGCCAGCAATCGCAGTGTGAGCCGTGATTTCGATCAGGCAATGTTGCTTGTTGGTGCCTGTTACCCGGAAAGCGGCATCAACACCAAGAAAATTCTGAATGAAGACTTTAAGCCTCACCCCGCATTAGGAAACCTATTGGATTGGCTTGTTCACAACGGAGCCGACTCTTCTATGCGCAATGCCTGTACTTTGGCAAGGCAATTGTTTAATAGATGGGAAGCAGATCATCAGCAGATTATGCAGGCACAAATATCATTGTTTGGTATGGAAGATGAACTATGAGCGATGTTCTGACCAACGATAAATGGAAACGACGCGGTATCTCAGTGCTCTGGTGTGGCAAAACTTTGGCTGAACTAAATGCTGCTAGCCAAGTTATCAGCCTTCGTCAATTCATCAGCTACTACGAAGCGGGCTGGCCGGATGATATGCCACTGCTAAATGATGATGGCTTATACGTCGCAGGGTTAGACGTAGCAGTAGACGCTTTATCGCCAGGAGATGCACTGGAATGGCTAGAGTCAGAGATTTACGAAATGATCTACGACTTCCAGAACCATGCTGATGCGGCATTGATTTTCTGGATGCCAGATCAGGGCCGCTGGAAGGAAGATCTGACCACCAGTACCTACCACTGGTGCCTGGCTGGTAAATACGATGCTCAGTTGTTTCCGTTAGGGCAATGCATCTGGAACGGTGCACAGAAAGATGTGCGCCGTATTGAATCCTCCTCTGGTGGAAAAACTAACGAATGGCTGGGTTTATACCTAGAGCGGATCAGTTAATAGGGGTAGCCATGAATTTTCAACCCGGTGAACGTGTCAGTCATTATGAATTTGGCCTGGGTGTTGTTATCTCAGTTGCGGGCGGTTACGCCCGTGTCTTTTTTCCCCAAGGTGAGCGGCAGGTGCCTTTCAGCACCTTGGTGGCAGCACTCAGTCATAATGAGCGCGTGGTGGCCAGTATTGGCAAACATGCGGATAGCGACACGAAAGCGTGGCTTTCCTGGAAGGCGCATGAATTGCCGCTTCAGGATTCAGCCAGCTCACTGACTTCGGCCAAGATTGATTTGCTACCCCATCAGGTGGTGCTGACTCATAGGGTTGCCTGTGCGAGCCCGCGTCGTTTTCTGATTGCCGATGAAGTCGGGTTAGGAAAAACTATTGAAACCGCATTGGTTCTGAGGGAGTTGGCCAGCCGTGGTGAGCTGAACCGGGCGTTGATGGTTGTTCCGGCGGGTCTGGTTAACAACTGGCATCGCGAGCTGAATGAAGTTTTCAATTTAAACTTTGAAGTCTTCGGGCACGAAGGCGATGTCAGCGATCGCCGCAGTAATGCGTTTGCGAAGCATAATCTGCTTATTGCCAGTATCGACACCTTAAAGCGCCCGGCGAGAATCAAGAAAATACTCGAGGCACCCCGTTGGGACTTAATCGTTTTTGATGAAGCACATCACTGTACTGCATATAAGCAAGGTGGCAAAACGCGCAAAACCCAGAACTACAAACTGGCGGAAGCCTTGCGCGACCACAGTAGAGATATGATTCTGCTGTCAGCCACACCACACCAGGGCGATCATTTCCGTTTCTGGAAGCTGATTGATTTACTTGACCCCACGTTGTTTTCCAGTGAAACCGAGATGGTGGAAGAACGTCACCGCTTGAATCCGATTATTTTTCGCCGCACCAAAGCCGATGCCTGCAAAGCTGATGGTTCCACGCTGTTCGCTAGGCGCTGGGTTCATACCGAAGCTTTTTCGATGTCAGAGCAAGAGCGCGATTTCTATAACGCCTTGAATGAATACTTGCGCGACGGTTTTGCTCTGGCCAAGAAGCAGGGCGGGAAAGGAACTGCGTTGGGCTTTGTAATGACGATCTTCCAAAAGATTGCAGCATCCAGCTTTGCTGCCGTGCATCGCACCTTGAGGCGACGACTTTTGGCCCTGACTGTTCACGAAGGCTTAATGCACGATGAGAATCTCGATATCGATGCCAGAGACATTGCGTTTAACGAGGCAAAAGCACAAATTCGCGTCGAATTTGATCTTGGTAATGATCGTCTATCTGACCTTGAGATCGACCGCATACTGAATGACATCAAGCGTCGTCTGCTCAAAAAGATTAATGAAGAGCAGTTGGCAGCTGTATCCGATACTTTTTCCGATGAGCTGGAAACTGCCGCCGCTGAAGATGCGGCCATGGATGCTGTGGCTTACGCGCTACCAGAAGAGCGGTTCCGCATTAAAGAACTACTGGGGCTGTTCCCTTCAGCCCGAGAAACTAAAGTAGATAAGCTCATTGGAGCTTTGGGTGTGCTGTGGCAGCAAAACCCAGAGGAACGCATTGTGATATTTGCCACCTATCTGGGTACGGTGGAAATGTTGGGTGAGCAGATTGAAAAGGCATACCCAGGCCAAGGCGTTGTTGTGCTGAAAGGTGGCGATCACGGAAGTAAGCTCGCGGCGGAAAAGCGCTTCAAGCAAGCAAATGGCCCTCGTGTGATGATCTGTACAGCAGCCGGTCGGGAAGGTATCAACCTGCAACATGCACGGGTGCTGTTTAACTTTGACCTGCCGTGGAATCCAATGGATATGGAACAGCGCATTGGCCGTATTCACCGCTATGGGCAGCATGATACGGCACAGGTGTATAACCTCGTTCTGGGTGACACTATTGAAGGCCGCATTTTCCTGCTGCTTGATGAAAAGCTGAAGGAGATTGCCAAGGCGCTTGGCAAAGTGGATGAGAAGGGTCAGGTGGAAGAAGATCTTCGATCACAGATCCTCGGCCAATTATCGGAGCAGGTTAACTATCAGCAACTTTACTCGCAGGCACTGCAAGACCCTGAGCTGAAGCGTACCCGGCTGGAGCTTGAGGCGGCCATGGATAATGCCCGCCATGCCAAGGATGCGGTATTCGAACTATTCCAGGATCTGGATGGTTTCAGTTTGGATGACTATGCACCACTTTCAGATACCGGGAAATCCATAGATGACCTGATCAGGTTTATGCAGAAGGCGTTACCATACGAAGGCGAATCCATTGAGATTCGCGGACAAAAGCAATTTGCATTGGTAAAAGATGGTTTCGAACAAATGCTATTTACCACGGATCGGGAAGAAGCAACCAATTCAGAAAAATTGCATCTGGTTGGTTTGGATCACCCATTGTTTGCAGAACTGCTCGATAAATACCGCAATCTTGATCCTGAATACCTTAGTTTCTATTCCAGTGAGCTGAATTCTGGTGAAACCGTTTCTGTGTGGGAAGTAAGGGCTGCCAACGAAAAAGGACATAACATTCACTCTATCATGAAACTTGCTGTCGATGGAGATGGTAACCGAATACCTCATTTAGAAAAGCAAATAGATACCGTGTTTAAAGCTAAAGGGAAGAACAGCGCTCACGGAGTAGATTCGCATAAAATTGAAGCCGTCTTGGAGCGTGAACTTCATCACCGGAATATAGTGAAACCTGAGCAGTCGTATTCAGCCAAGCTGATCGGTTTAGCATGTGGTTGATTTGATGAAAATCGTTTCGGAACAGCTGGTTACAAAATTGAGCTTTTGTCACCAGTCAGATCCTAACCTATGGACAAAATGGAAATAGCCTGTAATGCGGAGAAAACCTAGCCTAAAGCCATCGCAATCAGTGGTGAAGTTTACGGGTGAAGCGTCACCGGTAGTTTTCTGGCAAGCAAGTATTAATAGTTACCGGAAAAATACTGATTTCTGGAATCCATTCATACTAAAGTTGGTACCAACAAACGAACGATTGATGACGCCATCAAGCACTGGCTTGTGTGCCCTCGGCAACACGCGCCTGCAACGGTTGTCTCGGATGAGCAAAATCTTAGGGTTTTCTCAGCGACCCCTGACGCGCGGGCACGCACATGCGCACGGGGGCGCGGGCGAGCTATACAGTTGAGGGAGGGGCAACCGTAAGCGTGCAATTTTTCAAGCCGGGGATTCAGCTATAGGCTAACGGTAGAATGCGGCTTGTAGAGGGTTGTGCGCACATACCCAGTACAACCGCATTACTTCATGCGCACAAGCCCCGGAGAGCCGCTTGGGATGCGGATTGCTAACATCTTTTGAGGTAAGGCCACACTCTATTTCTAATACGGCGATACATAGTCATCAGGCAATCTCTCTCGGAACCACTCCCATAAAGCATTCAGTTCAGCCACATCAGACACAGCCGCCCATTCCCTCGCAACCCCATCTCTTGCCGCTATCGCATCTGATAGCGCACTGTCTAGGTCTTCATACAATTGTTCGAAAGAGAACCCCAACACATTCAGCGTCTTATGCCCCAGCATATTCTGACGCGTCCACAAAAGTTCAAGTCTGGCCTCTTTCGTACTCGGGCAAGGGTCGCCAAAATCCCCTCTGTCTGTTCTCCAGTCCATATAAGCTTTGTGATGCTTTATCAGGGCAATCTGCGCTAGTTTGGCCTCATTGCTTCTCATGTACTCCGCTTGCTGCAAGACGCGTCTTGTTGCGGGGTCTAGGTCATCGTAACTCATCAAATTTTCCACTCAGATCTAGCTTGCGATAAGGGTAGGTTAGGCCAGCTCTTCCCGCTTAACCAGCGGAACGCTGTAATCTGGACGAATACTCTTGGAACCCGGCATAGCTCGCATCTCTTGCGGGAAGTGCCAAATATTGAAATCCTTATTCGGGAACGTATCGTAATGAAACACATCCCAACCAAGCAGGGCAGCCATCCGCTCAAAGGCAAGCTCTTTAGCCACTGACAGTTCTAACCTTGGATTCAGGTACTTCAAGTACCCGGAGTTCACTGCCCCAGTCAGGATGTCCACAACCTGCAATCCCAGATGGTGCTTAGAGTCGTGCATCGTCACAGACTTAACCAGCTTCTTCATCCCTGCTCTAGCCAGCATATGGTTAGCAACAATGCCCGTCACCTCATCATTCTTTTTGTACTTATCAATTTTCTGGTCAATGATGACTTCAACGTCACTCTTAATCTGCTTAGCAACGTTCTTAACGAGCATTGTGTACGTTTGGTAGAAAGCCAGCTCCCTGTCCGTCTGCCAGTTGTTGTACATATTCTTCACAACGATAATCGAGTGAAAGCAGCATGAGTTCTTGAGCACCATTGCCAGCAGCTCAATGCAGATGTTTGCCTGCCCCGCACTGTTCTTAATCTTCGACCACTTCAACTCACCGACAATGCCGTACTTGTCTTTCAGCTTCTGGACTCGCTCATTGAAGATGTGCAGCGTGTCTTTACGCACACACAGCAAACCAATGCCGTAACAGCGGTCACTCCCTGTCGTACCACTCTCATCACCAAAGGCCACGTATTCCATGCATAATACCCACTATTAATTTAATGGATATTTTATGTCCAACCCAAGCGGCAAGCAATGTCTTGCTTTGTCAGCTTACTGTCACTCGTGCTCAATCTTGTTGGGTATCGTAACTGGGATTTCACTGCCGTACATGAGTGGTGGGTTGAGATAGGCTATACCATGCAAGCACCCTAAGAATCCGAGCAAATACATAATGATACCAATCAACTCCAGTCCGAGCTTGCGGTCTATCCCCGGAATTTCATCAGTGATGCTAACCTTCACCTCTTTGCCAACCAATTGGCTGTACGATGAAACAAAGGACTTGAAGACTTCGGCAGCTCTTGGAGAGTCAATGTTATGTGCCAGTGAATTCCGCAACTTGTTCAATTTATCCAAAGCAGCCCAAACATTTTTGGGGAATTCCATGCCCGGTAAATGAGATCCAAACATAGCATGCACTAGGTTTAGCTTATGGCTAAAGCCGAGCTTAATATTCTCAATCGGGCCGCTATCCCGGCAATGCAATTTCAGAATATCAAAAAGTAATTCCTCAACGAAAAGATGCCCTTTCAGTATGATTGAGGTGGTATCCATACCAACGTGCAGGTGCTTCTCGTACCTTGAGCATCTGGCTTCGTAAATGGCTTTAAGCCCTTCCTGTGCGCGCATCGTGTTCCATCCAGCAGTACCCGTTTTCATGCAGTGTACCAAAGCTATCACATACATGATTCCATACATTTAGCCATTGCAAACCATTAGCCCCGTTGGTGGTAAGACAACAAGCGGAGCCTCTGGCGACTTCATCAGGGTTGTGTCAGTTAGTGAGGCTTATCAGGATGACCATGTACCCAAGGGGAGCGAGGCCGAACCGCTGGCAGAGCTTGCATATGGTCTGCAAGTACCGTGACCACCATAAACCTGTTTATCCCCTGCGGCGTCTCGCGACGGCGACAGAACGGGGGCATCGGGCTAAAATGCGCTGCACTAAAAGTTTTTGGGATTGTTTAGAGACGGTGGCTACGTCATAGCTTTCAAGTTGAGTCAGTACGTGTTTGACGCTTGGAACGACACGCCGCTATGAGTTAACATCCCAATTACCACTATCAACCACAGCGGCTTTTTCAAGGGACATAACAGAGCATTTCTTACAGGCAAAAGAGACAGATTTAATCGTCTAAATAACTGTATTGTAAGGGATTTAGTGACTTGGTGCCGAAGGCCGGACTCGAACCGGCACGTATTTCTACGGTTGATTTTGAATCAACTGCGTCTACCGATTTCGCCACTTCGGCACTGAAGGGGATGCGGAAACGTTGTGGATTATACCTGTCGCGCGCCGCCATGCAAGCGACGACGCGCGAAACCCGCGCTAAGTGCCCAAAAAACCAGCGCCCTTTGTCACTCCAGCTCAGACACCGCCAGCCGAATCACCCTCGCCGCCTTCTTCTCCGGCAGCGCCAGCACTTTGGCCCACATCTCCTGCACCATATCGCAGGAGAGCTTCTCTTTGCCCGCCGCTTTCTCCGGCATCTGCAGCAGCTGGATGTCCTCGCCGTACTTGTCGGCAAGTGCCTTCATAATCGGCCGCACATCCTCGACAGCCGCCTCGCGTTCTGCCGGTGTCACGGTGTGGCGGTTTTTGCCGTAGGCCGCGCGCATCATGTCGGCGTCGGCCTGCATGCGCCGCGCCATCATCTCTTTATCCAGCACCCGCATCGGGTTAACGCCCCCTTTCACCGCCGGGTAGAGGAAGCGGAAACAGGCGTCGTCGCTCACCTTCTGGATGGCGGCGGTCTGCTCCATGTTGGCCTTCATATAATCCACCACGTTGGCGTCCGGGGCGTGCTGCAGGCGCGACATCTGCAGGGTCAAAATCTGCGGCTGGATGACGTCGATGATGTGCTGTTCAGACTCGCCCGCTTTCTGCATGGTGAGGATCTGCTCGCGGATGCGTTTCTGGAACGCGGGTTCCTGCTCTTTTATCACCTGCCAGGCGGGCATCGTGTTGAGGGTGGTATCAAGCTGCTGTTCAGGGGTGCGCTGCATACGCTGTTTGTCGAAGTACACCCAGAACGCCACGGCGGCAGCCGCAATGACGACAATCACAATACGGGTCCACGTTTTATTCATCTCGCATCCTTATCCTTTCGCTATGCCGGTTTACACCGGCACGCCGCTGTGGAAGCGAAACTCGTTGTCCGGTGTCGAGGTAAGTGTGGCTTCAATTTCGCCAAAAAGCTGTATGCGCGGTGAGATATCGTCGTCGCTCACCTGCTGGGCCAGCGTCAGGTAGTCCTGATAGTGGCGCGCTTCCGAGCGCAGCAGCGAGAGATAGAACTTCTGCAGGTCGTCGTCGAGGAACGGAGCCAGCGCGGCGAAGCGTTCACAGGAGCGGGCTTCGATGTAGGCGCCGCAGATGAGCTTGTCGATCAGCGTCAGCGGTTCGTGGGTGCGCACTTCCTTCAGCATCCCTTTGGCGTAGCGGCTGGCGGTGATTTTGACGTACGGAATGTCGCGGGCCAGCATCGCCTCGCGCACCTGCCAGAAGTGGTGCAGCTCCTCTTTAATCAGCAGCACCATGCTGTCGATGAGCGCCTGGCCCCACGGGTCGTCGGTTTTGGGCATCACGCTTTTGCCGATCTGCTTATGCAGGGCGATGAAGTCCGGCTCCGGGCCGTCGCGGAAGGTGAACTGTTCGTAGGGTTTGAGCCAGTCGAGCAGCGCGTCGGCACCGCTTTCGTCGGCGACGTATTTACGCACCAGCAGCAGCGCGGTCTGGGCGGCCTTGAGCTCGCACACCATGTGGTCGGTGAGCAGCAGCGGCAGGTTCGCCGGGTCGCGGGCTTTATCAATCCATGCTTGCGGGGTCGGGCACTGGAGGAAGTTAAGTATGGGGGCGAGTATCTGCGGGTAATCCATGGTTCTGCCTTGAAAAAGCGGTGGCGCGGGCCACCGCCTGAATCACTTAGTGACGCACGCCGTCGTCGTCTTCGTCGACGTAATCTTCGTCGTCGCCTTCTTCGCCGTCTTCACCGTTCGGATCTTCGAAGTAGGTTCCCCAGCCGTCGTATTCCACATCAAACTTCTCGGCCAGGTTCATCAGCTGTTCTACCTGCGCGTCGATTAGCTCCGCCTTCAGCGCGCCTTCGCTCAGGATGTCGCAGCAGATGACGGTGTCGCCCTCTTCCACTTCCAGCTCTTCCGGCTCGGTCACTTCGTAACCCAGCTTAAAGGCTTCCACGGCCATTTTTTCCAGCGCGTCGAAATCATCCGCAGAGAAATGGTGCTCGATGGTGTACAGCGCGTCCGGATCGCTACCGTCTTCCAGCAGCTCTTCAATAATCAGACGCGTCTCTTCGCGTTGCTCTTCCAGTAATTCCGGGTTTGCCATGGCTCAATCCTCTTTAAAGTGCGGCAGATACTTCTATTTTCACACACGGACGGGTTTGCCTCCACCTTTGTTGGAAAGATTTGTGAAACGGGGTTGCAAATGAATAATTACACATATAAAGTGAATTTTAATTCAATAAGTGGCGTTCGCCATGTGAGGATAAAATGTCTGATTTGTACAAGAAACACTTTCTGAAATTGCTCGACTTTACCCCTGCACAGTTCACTTCTCTGCTGACCCTTGCCGCACAGCTCAAAGCCGATAAGAAAAAGGGCAAGGAAGTACAAAAGCTTACCGGTAAAAACATCGCGCTCATCTTCGAAAAAGACTCGACCCGTACACGTTGCTCTTTCGAAGTTGCCGCATTTGACCAGGGCGCGCGCGTTACCTATTTAGGGCCGAGCGGCAGCCAGATTGGGCATAAAGAGTCAATTAAGGACACCGCGCGCGTGCTCGGGCGGATGTACGACGGCATTCAGTATCGCGGCCACGGCCAGGAAGTGGTCGAAACGCTGGCGCAGTATGCGGGCGTGCCGGTGTGGAACGGGCTGACCAACGAGTTCCACCCGACGCAGCTGCTGGCGGACCTGCTGACCATGCAGGAGCACCTGCCGGGCAAGGCGTTTAACGAGATGACGCTGGTTTACGCGGGCGACGCGCGCAACAACATGGGCAACTCGATGCTGGAAGCGGCGGCGCTGACCGGGCTGGATCTGCGCCTGGTGGCCCCGAAGGCCTGCTGGCCGGAAGAGAGCCTGGTGGCGGAGTGCAGCGCGCTGGCGGAGAAGCACGGCGGTAAAATCACCCTGACGGAAGACGTGGCGGCGGGCGTGAAGGGCGCGGACTTTATCTATACAGACGTGTGGGTGTCGATGGGCGAAGCCAAAGAGAAGTGGGCGGAGCGGATTGCGCTGCTGCGCGGGTATCAGGTGAACGCGCAGATGATGGCGCTGACCGGCAACCCGGACGTGAAGTTCCTGCACTGTCTGCCGGCGTTCCATGACGACCAGACCACGCTCGGCAAGCAGATGGCGAAAGAGTTCGACCTGCACGGCGGGATGGAAGTGACGGACGAGGTGTTTGAGTCGGCGGCGAGCATCGTGTTCGACCAGGCGGAAAACCGGATGCATACGATTAAGGCGGTGATGGTGGCGACGCTTGGGGAGTGATCCTTTCTCCCACTTTATTGATTCGGTGCGCTCTTCTTGCCGGGTGGCGCTGCGCTTACCCGGCCTACACAACCCGTAGGCCCGTGCAAGCGTAGCGCCGCCGGGCGGATCAGGCCAGCTCCATTTCATTGATTTTTCACCCCGAAAAAGGTACGTTTTCGCCTTAATTCCAGCGTGGACATACCAGCATTATGCCGATTATTCAGTCTGTTGAACGTGCGTTGCAGATCCTCGACCTGTTCAACGAGCAGGCCACCGAGCTTAAGATCACCGACATCAGCAAACTGATGGGGCTGAGCAAAAGTACTCTCCACTCGCTGCTGAAAACCCTGCAGCTTCATGGCTATATCGATCAGAACCCGGAGAACGGCAAATATCGCCTCGGCATGAAGCTGGTCGAGCGCGGCCATTTTGTCGTGGGCTCGATGGATATTCGGCAGAAGGCGAAAGGCTGGCTGACGGAGCTGTCCCAGCGTACCGGGCAGACCACCCATCTGGGGATCCTGGACGGGCGTGAAGGGGTTTATATCGAGAAGATTGAAGGCAAGCTGGCCGCCATCGCCTATTCGCGCATTGGCCGCCGCCTGCCGGTTCACGCCACCGCCATCGGCAAGGTGTTGATTGCCTGGCTGGGCGAGACCGAGCTGAACGCCCTGCTGGAGGGCTATCAGTACACCACCTTTACTCCCGCCACTCTCTCCTCTCGCGAAGCCCTAATAAGCGCCCTGGCGCAGACCCGCGAGCAGGGCTATGCCCTGGATAGCGAAGAGAACGAGCAGGGCGTGCGCTGCGTGGCGGTGCCGGTGTGGAACCACGAGTCCCGCGTGATTGCCGCCCTGAGCCTGTCGACCCTGGCCTCGCGCGTGGACGACGCTGAGCTGGCTAACTTCCGCGAGCAGCTTCAGCAGGCCGGGCTTCAGCTTTCACGCGCGCTGGGCTACCCGGCCTGAGCCGTTAGGCCGGCTCGTAGGTGAAGTAGTCGAAGTCCGCGTGGCAGCCGTCGCCGCTGATGTCCTCGCAGTGCAGCCCCACAAACGCGCCAGTAAAGAAGCCGCGCCCGCCAATGTAGTCGTCCGACAGCTTCCACGCCTCATACGTCACCGGCACGGTGTGCCACGTTTCGCCGTCGAACGAGTAGCTGTAGCGGTAGACCAGCGTATCCACGTCCACGCGCAGCCAGACGCTCTCCGCCTGTTCCGGCACCGGAATGGGCTGCTCGTGCAGCGGCCATGACGGCACGTTGTGGTCGAGCTGGATCACCTTAATCGTTCTCCCCTGCCCCTCCTCGTAGTCCACAAAGCAGTAGCTCCAGTTTTTGCTGTTGTAGTAGCAGGTCAGCCCCGCGCTCTGCTGGAAGTGGACCGGCGAGAACTGCATCCGCGTCTCGGCCCGGAAAGCGAAGTGCTGCCAGCGGCGCGCCACGGTCGACTGGGTGAAGGTCGAGTTGAGCGAGTCGTTGCCGTAGAGCCGTAAATAGCCGGGGCGCGCGGTGAGCGAGCCGAGGGTGTCGTCGAACGGAATGCGCAGGGTCTGCAGTTCCGGGTCGAGCGAACTGGCGTCGAAATCGTCCCGCCAGCCGTTATGAACGGCTGCAGGCTGTTCCGCCACCTGTGGGCCTTTCACGGTCAGCTGCGCGTGCTTGCCGCCTTCCACGTACGGCCAGCCGTCGCGCCACTCAATGCGGGCGATGCCGGTCTCGCGCCCCAGCGGGCAGTAGCCGCGCCCGCCGAAGGCCAGCAGCGGCACGCCGGGCAGACGCAGCGGGCGGCTGGTGAGGTAGGCCATGTACCACTCCCCGGTGTGGGTCTGCAGCAGCGAGCCGTGGCCGCTCTTCTGCAGCGGGTTCTCCGGCAGGTGCCAGCTGGTCATCATCGTCACCTCCGGGTGCAGCTCGTACGGTCCGTCGATGTTTTTGGAACGCAGCACCACGACGGCATGCTCGTAGCTGGTGCCCCCTTCGGCGACCATCAGGTAGTACCATCCCGCGTGGCGATACAGGTGCGCGCCTTCGGTGTAGCAGAGCGGCGTGCCGGTAAACAGGGTTTTGCGCTCCGGCGAGAGCGTGCCGGTCTGCGGGTCAAACGCCTGCAACACGATGGTGTTGTGCGGGTTGCTGTGGTGGCGCGGCCCCCACGGGCGATACAGGTAATATTTGCGGCCATCGTCGTCGTGGAACAGGGACGGGTCAAACCCGCCGTTGCCCATCGGGATCGGCTCGCTCCACGGTCCCTCGATGGACGGCGCGGTAACCAGGAAGTTGCGGCCGTTTTTCCACGGCGAGTCGACAATCTTCACGTCGGTGTAGAGCAGCCAGAACCTGCCGTCGGCGTAGCTCAGGCACGGCGCCCAGATGCCGCCGGAGTCCGGGTTGCCCTTCATGTCCAGCATCGACACGCGGTCCAGCGGCGTGCTGACCAGCGACCAGTTTTTCAGGTCGCGGGAGTGGTAGATGCGCACGCCCGGGAACCACTCGAAGGTCGAGGTGGCGATGTAGTAGTCCTCGCCCTGGCGGCACAAAGACGGGTCCGGGTTGAAGCCGGTGAGTATTGGGTTGGTGATTTCCATATTGCCTCCGGTTAATGGGATGCGGCTGTCGCGGCGTCGGGAACGGCCTCGCCCTGCGCCGCGCGGTGCTTGATCAGCTGCTGGCTGATGGCCTCCACTCGAGCGTCGGTGAGCTTGTAGAACGACAGCATGATGAACATGCCTGCGTAGAGCACCACCGGCACCACGCAGAACAGAATTTTGATGGTGGTCAGCACCTCCACCGGCTGCACGCTGCTGCTGGCGGAGTAGTTCACGTACGCCAGGATCCAGCCCACCACCGCCCCGCCAATCGCCAGGCCAATCTTCAGGCTGAACAGGTAGGTGGAGAACACCAGGCCGTCGAGGCGGCGCCCGCTGCGGCTCTCCTCGTAGTCCACCACGTCAGAGGCCATCAGCCACTGCAGCGGCGTGGTGGTGTTAAAGACGAACAGGAACAGGATGTTGAGGGCGAAAATCAGGGCGATATGCTCCGCCGGGGTGACGAAAATCAGCAGGCTGATCAGCGAGTAGGCGACGATGATCCACTTGAAGGCGGTGACGCGATCGAAGCGGCCCAGCAGACGGGAGGAGCAGAGCGAGCCAAACATGGTGGCGAGGCTGCCGTAGAGTAAAAACTGGGTCGCCATCTCCGGGTGATCCATCACGTATTTGACGAAGTAGAGCGTCGCCCCGCCGCGCACCACGTTGGAACAGGTCGCCATCATCTTGAACGCGCACATGATCCGCCACTGGCCGTTGCCGAGCAGCAGCTTGAGATCTTTCGCCACCGACGAGCCCGGCTGCACCTCAAAGGTGTAGCGCTCTTTGGTGGTAAAGAAGCAGACGTAGAGCAGCACCACGCCGGTCAGCCCCAGCACGCACATGGCGCCGAAATAGCCCACCTGCTCGTCCCCTTTGCCGATGATGCTCACCAGCGGCAGCGCGATGCCGCTAATGGCAAGCGAGCCCGCCGCCGCCAGGAAGAAACGCCACGACTGCAGGGCGTGACGCTCTTTCGGGTCGGCGGTAATGACGCCCGGCATGGCACAGTACGGCACGTTAACGAAGGTGTAGACCAGGGTCAGGAGAATGTAGGTCACGCAGGCGTAGATGATTTTGCCCTGCGCGGAGAAGTCCGGCGTGTAGAAGGTCAGCACGCAGACGATGCCAAACGGGATGGCGCCCCACAGCAGGAACGGGCGGAACTGGCCGTGCCGCGTGCGGGTGCGGTCGACCAGCAGCCCCATCAGCGGGTCGGTCACGGCGTCGAGCACGCGGGAGATTAAAAACAGCGTCCCCATAATGCCCGCCGACAGGCCGAAGACGTCGGTGTAAAAATAGGCCAGCAGGAACATGGTAGCCTGCCAGACGAAGCCGCAGGCGGTGTCACCCAGCCCGTAGCCAATTTTGTCTTTCATGGTTAATTGCGTCATCAGAATTACACCCTTATGTAGTGTGCTGAATTACAACATCGTGTTAATGGAGTGTAATGAGCTGTTCAATTAACCAGCAATGGTCATATCTTATTTCTGAATTACGTTATTTTGCTTTTGTGACGCCAACGATATATCACAACTTATTGTTTAAATTGATAAAATAAAGACACGCAAAAACCGCCCGCGGAATATTTCCCGCAGACGGTTTTATCTAATGAAATAATTAAATGCCGAGCGCTTTTTTACCGGCGTTAATTACCTCGATAATTTTATCGGTGTCATAAATACAGCCTTTCCAGGTGCCGCCGCTGACCGACTGTAATGCTGCCCACAGGCGGGTATCGTCCGGCAAAAAGTCGTGGGCGTGCAGGTCCGGGTGCGTCTGCCGCATTGCCAGCTCGCGTGCCCCCTCCTCCGGCGTCAGCGGGTTGTCCGCGGTGCCGATAAAGTTCACGCTGCCCGTTAACGTCAGCCGGTCGACGGCTATCTCGATGATGTCGTTATCGCGCAGCTTGCCAATCGGCCCGCCCGCCAGCGCCTCCGGCGACACGTGGCCGAAGCAGGCGCCCGTCGACACGCCGGAGAAGCGCGCATCGGTGATGAGCGACACCGTCTTGCCCCACGAGATATGTTTGAGCGCGGAGGTGAGCTGGTAGGTCTCTTCCATGCCGGTGCCGGACGGCCCGCCGCCGATCACCACCATGATATCGCCCTGCTTGATCTCTTCCCGCTTGATGGCCTTGATCGCCTGCGCTTCCGAGACAAACACCCGCGCCCGGCCGGTGTGGCGGTAAACGCCATCTTCACCGACGACCGACGGGTCGATCGCCGTGGCCTTGATCACCGAGCCTTCCGGCGCGATGTTGCCCGTCGGGAAGCAAACCGTTGAGGTCAGCCCTTTCGCTTTTGCCTTCTCCGGCGGCAGGATCACGTCATCCGGATCCACGCCATCCTGCTCGCGCAGGCACTGGCGGAAGCGCTCACGGCGCTCGGAGGCCTGCCACCAGTCGAGGTTCTCGCCCACCGTCTGGCCGGTGACGGTCATGGCGTCCAGGTGCAGCAGACCGAGATCGCGCAGGTGGAGCATCACCTCCGGCACGCCGCCCGCGAGGAAGGCGCGCACGGTCGGGTGATAGTCCGGGCCGTTGGGCAGCACGCTGACCAGGCGCGGCACCCTGCGGTTGACGCGCGTCCAGTGCTCTACGTCTGGGATCGTGCAGCCCGCCGCGTGGGCGATGGCCGGGATGTGCAGCAGTAAATTGGTGGAGCCGCCGAACGCCGCGTGGATCACCATGGCGTTTTCGATGGCTTTGTCGGTGAGGATATCGCGCGTGGTGATGCCGCGGTTATCCAGCTCGCTCACCGCCCGCGCCGACTGGCGGGCGATCTCCAGCCACACCGCCTGCCCGGACGGGGCCAGCGCGGAGTGCGGCAGCGCCAGGCCCAGCGCTTCGGCCACCACCTGCGAGGTGCCCGCCGTGCCGAGGAACTGACACCCGCCGCCCGGCGAGGCGCAGGCGCGACAGCCAAGCTCGGCGGCCTCTTGCAATGAGAGTTCGTGGTTGGCAAAGCGCGCGCCGATGGTCTGCACCTTGCCCGCGTCTTCCCCCACGGTCGGCGGCAGCGTCGCCCCGCCCGGCACCAGAATGGTCGGCAGGTCGTGCATCGAGGCCAGGGCAATCATGGTGGCGGGCAGCCCTTTATCGCAGGTCGCGACGCCGATCACCGCCCGGCGCGTCGGGAGGGAACGGATCAGGCGGCGAAACACGATCGCCGCGTCGTTACGGTACGGCAGGGAGTCGAACATGCCGTGCGTGCCCTGAGAGCGCCCGTCGCACGGATCGCTGACGAAGGCCGCAAACGGAATCCCGCCGTTGCGGGTGATCTCCTTCGCCGCCGCCTGCATCTGCATGCCGATCTCCCAGTGGCCGGTGTGGTAGCCCAGCGCAACCGGGCGTCCGTCCCCGGCGCGAATGCCGCCCTGAGTGCCGATAATTAGCACCTCTTTGCCGGTCAGCTTGTTGGCATCCCAGCCCATCCCGGCGTTCTGCGTCATGCCGAACAGGTTGCCGCTGGGGGATTCCATCAGCATCTGCGGGGTCAGCGGCAGCGCGCCCTGCGGCCCCGCCGCGTGGGTGATCACCGCATAAAACGCATCGTCCTGCGGGGTGAAAATCTTCTCGATGGTCATCGTTATCGTCCGGCTCAGCAGAGCTTGAGCTGTTGCAGCAGGGTTTTCAGCTGCGCCTTGCGCGGCTCGTCCAGCGCAGAGGCAGGCGGCAGCACGTGCGTGGAAATCGGGCGGCCACAGAGCACAATCGCCTCTTTAATGACGTTCACAAACGGCGTATCCAGCTGATACATCTGCGGAATTTGCAGCAGGGTCTGATGATACTCAGCCGCTTTCGCCACGTCTTTATCCCGCCAGGCTTTCAGAAGATTCACCGACACCTGTGGGGCAAAGTTGCCGCTGGCCGAGATCGCCCCGTCGCCGCCGAGCAGCAGGGTATTAAAGAGATGATCGTCGTAGCCGCACAGCACCGTGAAGTGCGGATGGGCGGCTTTGACGGTGTGGATCATGCTGCGCAGGTGGGCCACGGAATCGATGGTGTCTTTGATGCCGACGATGTTGCTGCGCGAGTCGGCCAGGGTTTTGACCAGCGGCGGGGTCAGATCCTGCCCGGTCAGCGCCGGGAAGTTATAGAGCATCACCGGCAGCGTGACGCTGTCCGCCACCTGCTCGAAATAGCGGATCAGGTTCGCTTCCGACACTTTCCAGTAGTAAGGGTTGATCACCACGATGCCGTCCGCCCCCGCCTGCTGCGCGTGCTGGCTGAGCGCAATGGTTTCACGGGCGTTGGTGCCGCCGGTGCCGATCAGGACCGGCACGCGACGATCGACATGATCGATCGCAAATTGGGCAATGGTTTTACGCTCTTCGGCGCCGAGCTGGGAAAACTCGCCGCCGCTGCCCAGGAAGAACAGGCCGTCAACGCCTGCTTTGATGAGATCGTCGATCAGCGCGGCGGTGCCCGGCTTATCGAGCTGGCCGTCGGCGGTAAAAATGGTGGAGACAGGGGGAATGATTCCCGTAAACAACGCGGACTGCGGCATGAGATCTCCTTGCTGAATCATTTTGTTCTACATTATAGAACATCGTTCGATAAATTAACGATCATACTATGACGCAGGAAAAGCGCAGGTAAATGAGAGATGGAGAGGGAGTGCGGGAAATTTAAGCTGGATCACATATTGTCCCCCTCACCCCGGCCCTCTCCCCAATGGGGCGAGGGGGAAAAGACGGCTCGGAGCAGTCCCCTCTCCCCTGTGGGGAGAGGGTTAGGGTGAGGGGTAAGGGTTACTCTACAAGCATCTTCACCACCACTTTCCTGACCTTAGCAGGTGCCCCCACCGCGCACAGCGGCTTATGCACCTCACCCGGCCAGAACACCACAAAATCCCCTTCGCTCAGCACCACGGTTTTCTCCTGCCCGCCTTCCGGCAGGAAGGCGATGTCTTTATCCGCCAGCCAGTCGGTGTCCGGCGTGCCGGGCGGCAGGGTGCTGAAGGTCATCCCTTCCTGACCCTTCATCACGATCTGAATATCCAGATAGCGCGCGTGGTACTCGGCGCGACGCTCGGCGAACGGCTGGGTTGTATCTTCGGAGACCAGATAAAACAGGCTGTTGCCGTTGATGTCGTGCTTGCCGAGCGGCGTCGCGTCGGTGACGTGAGATTTAACGTGCTCAATGGCCTGTCGCAGTTCGTCAGGCAGCCAGGAGTGCAGATGGTGGATGTTGCCGATAATCATCAGAAAACCCTCGATATAAAACAACGTTTCATTTTTATCTTTTATACGAGAATCCTGGCTGCCATACCAGCGCTTTTTAGACGGGTTTTGCGCGAACGCATGTTTATCGGGAATGGTGTTAATTTGCTGTTAAGCCCTCGCAGGCATTTATGCAGTCATTATGCATATCTTCAGCTCTTCGTTATCCCGCCCTTGCGCTAACTCATTGATCGTCAGGCCTTAACAACAAAACTCGCTACCGCTTCACATTTTATCACTTTGATAATTTGCTATTAAATTCAATAAATATTTATTGATTTTCCTTAAGCCAAAAATAGTTAATTAGCAATATTGCATAGCCATTCCCTTCCGCCTTTAAAAACAATTAAAATCAATGGCTTAACAAAATATTTCAAAGCATGAAATTCTACAAAACACTAACAACTGCAAATAATGACAACGGATAGTGCTTAGCTATTCACCTCGCCAGAATAGCCAATTAATCATTATCTGATGCGAATCATGCAAATGAAAACAAACCGCTTAATATCCATTTTCGCGTGAGCAACATCACAATACGGATTATTTAACTGCCTAGTATGAACCACGAAATCAATTGAGCTTAGCCGCCATGCAATTAAATACATGACATGGCGCATGCCCTTTTTATTCTGAAAAACAGTTAAAGGAATAATTATGGAAAAGCATTACGTCGGTTCTGAAATTGGTCAATTGCGTAGCGTTATGCTGCACCGCCCAAATTTAAGTCTGAAACGCTTAACGCCATCAAACTGTCAGGAGCTGCTTTTCGATGACGTGCTCTCGGTTGAGCGGGCGGGTGAGGAGCATGACATCTTCGCCAACACGCTGCGTGAGCAGGGGGTGGAAGTCCTGCTGCTGACCGACCTGCTGACACAAACCCTTGATATCGCTGAGGCGAAAGCCTGGCTGCTGGAGACGCAAATCTCTGATTACCGCCTCGGCCCAACCTTTGCTGGCGACGTACGCGGCTGGCTGGCGGATATGCCGCACCGGGAACTGGCGCGCAGATTAAGCGGCGGATTAACCTACGGTGAAATTCCGGCAGCCATTAAAAATATGGTGGTGGATACCCACACGGCGAATGATTTTATTATGAAGCCACTGCCGAACCATTTATTTACCCGCGATACCTCCTGCTGGATCTATAACGGCGTCTCTATTAACCCAATGGCCAAACCGGCGCGTCAGCGTGAAACCAATAACCTGCGGGCAATATATCGCTGGCACCCGGCGTTCGCCGACGGCGATTTTATTAAGTATTTCGGCGACGAGAATATTAATTACGACCACGCCACTTTAGAAGGCGGCGACGTATTAGTCATTGGCCGCGGTGCGGTATTGATCGGCATGTCTGAACGCACCACCCCGCAGGGCGTGGAGTTCCTCGCCAACAGCCTGTTCAAACACCGTCAGGCCGAGCGCGTGATTGCCGTTGAGCTGCCAAAACACCGCTCCTGCATGCACCTCGACACCGTCATGACCCACATCGACGTGGATACCTTCTCCGTCTACCCGGAAGTGGTGCGCAAAGACGCCCAGTGCTGGACGCTCACCCCGGACGGACGCGGCGGCCTGCTGCGCACGCAGGAAACCGACCTGCTGCACGCCATCGAGAAAGCGCTCGGCATTAACCAGGTACGCCTGATCACCACCGGCGGCGACGCCTTTGAGGCCGAACGCGAGCAGTGGAACGACGCCAACAACGTGCTGACCATCCGCCCCGGCGTGGTGATCGGCTACGAGCGCAACGTCTGGACCAACGAGAAGTACGACAAAGCGGGTATCACCGTACTGCCCATCCCGGGCGACGAACTCGGACGCGGCCGCGGCGGCGCGCGCTGCATGAGCTGCCCGCTGGAACGCGACGGAATTTAAAGGAGCCATCATGGAACGAAAACCCACTCTGGTTGTGGCCCTGGGCGGCAACGCGCTGCTCAAGCGCGGCGAGCCGCTGGAAGCGGAGATCCAGCGCCAGAACATCGAGCAGGCCGCTCGCACCATCGCCGGCTTAACGGCGCAGTGGCGCGTGGTGCTGGTGCACGGCAACGGCCCGCAGGTCGGGCTGCTGGCGCTGCAGAACAGCGCCTACGACAAAGTCACGCCCTACCCGCTGGACGTTCTCGGCGCCGAAAGCCAGGGAATGATCGGCTACATGCTCCAGCAGGCGCTGAAAAACAGCCTGCCGCAGCGGGAGGTGAGCGTTCTGCTCACCCAGGTAGAAGTGGACGCCGCCGACCCGGCCTTCAGCAACCCGACCAAATACATCGGCCCGGTGTACAGCGAAGCCCAGGCAAAAACGCTGGCCGCGGAGAAAGGCTGGGTGTTTAAGGCCGACGGCAGCTACGTCCGCCGCGTGGTGCCGTCTCCGCAGCCGAAGCGCATCGTCGAGAGCGACGCCATCACGGCGCTGATCCAGCGCGACCATCTGGTGATCTGCAACGGCGGCGGCGGCGTACCAGTGGTGGAACACGCCAACGGCTATCGCGGCATTGAGGCGGTGATCGACAAAGACCTCTCCGCCGCCCTGCTGGCGAGGCAGATTGAGGCCGATGCCCTGCTGATCCTCACCGATGCCGACGCGGTGTACCTCGACTGGGGCAAACCAACCCAGCGTCCGCTGGCGCAGGTGACGCCGGAACTGCTCAGGGGCATGCAGTTCGACGCCGGCTCGATGGGGCCGAAGGTGGCCGCCTGCCGCGAGTTCGTTGAAGCCTGCAATGGGATAGCCGGGATCGGCGCGCTGGCCGACGGCGCGGAGATCCTCGCGGGCGAGAAAGGCACGTTGATTCGTAACTGAACACTCATTTTAAAAAGGATTTAGCCATGACCATCAACCTGAAAAACCGCAACTTCCTCAAACTGCTGGACTACACCCCGGCGGAGATCCAGTACCTGATCGACCTCGCCATCGAGCTCAAGGCCGCCAAAAAAGCCGGGCGCGAGAAGCAAACCCTGGTCGGGAAAAACATCGCCCTGATCTTTGAAAAAACCTCCACCCGCACCCGCTGCGCCTTCGAAGTGGGCGCGTTCGACCAGGGCGCGCAGGTCACCTATCTCGGCCCAAGCGGATCGCAGATTGGCCATAAAGAGTCGATGAAAGACACCGCCCGCGTGCTGGGCCGCATGTACGACGGCATCGAATACCGCGGCTACGGCCAGGCCATCGTCGAAGAGCTGGGCGAGTACGCGGGCGTGCCGGTATGGAACGGCCTGACCGACGAGTTCCACCCGACCCAAATTCTCGCCGATCTGATGACCATGCTGGAGCACTCCCCGGGCAAAACCCTGCCGGAGCTGAGCTTTGCCTATCTCGGCGACGCGCGCAACAACATGGGCAACTCCCTGATGGTCGGCGCGGCCAAGATGGGGATGGATATCCGCCTCGTGGCGCCGAAATCCTTCTGGCCGGAAGCGGGACTGGTTGAGCAGTGCCGCGCCATTGCGAAAGAGACGGGCGCGCGCATCACCCTCACCGACGACGTGGAAGAAGGCGTGCAGGGGACCGATTTCCTCTACACCGACGTGTGGGTCTCCATGGGCGAGCCGAAGGAAGCCTGGGCCGAGCGCGTCAGCCTGATGAAGCCGTATCAGATTAACGCGCAGGTGATGAAGGCCACCGGCAACCCGAACGTCAAATTCATGCACTGCCTACCGGCATTCCACAACGAGCACACTAAGGTGGGCCGCGAGATCGAGATGGCGTACGGGCTGAAGGGGCTGGAAGTAACGGAAGAGGTCTTCGAATCACCGAACTCCATCGTCTTCGACGAAGCAGAGAACCGCATGCACACCATTAAAGCGGTCATGGTGGCGACACTCGGCGACTAATCACCGCCCGGCGCGCCGCGGGGTGCGCCGGGTTTCAGGAGAACATCATGGGCAAGTTCAAGTTTCCCTCCGCTTACACCATTCTCTTTTTTCTGATTGCCGTCGTGGCCGTGCTGACGTGGATTGTCCCGGCCGGGCAGTACCATATGGCAATGAACGAGGCGCTCGGCAAAGACGTCCCCGTTGCAGGCACCTACGCGCACGTCGCGGCGCATCCGCAGGGGCTGGTTTCGGTGCTGATGGCGCCGATTGCCGGGCTGTACGATCCGGAATCCGGCCAGGCCGGGGCGATCGACGTGGCGCTGTTTATTCTGATCATCGGGGGATTCCTCGGGATCGTCACCAAAACCGGGGCGATTGACGCCGGGATCGAGCGTGTGACCACCCGACTGCGCGGACGCGAGGAGTGGATGATCCCGATCCTGATGGCGCTGTTTGCCGCAGGCGGCACGATTTACGGTATGGCCGAAGAGTCGCTGCCCTTCTATACCTTACTGGTGCCGGTGATGCTGGCCGCGCGGTTCGATCCGGTTGTCGCTGCCTCTACCGTGCTGCTCGGGGCGGGGATCGGCACCCTCGGCTCCACCATTAACCCGTTTGCCACGGTGATCGCCGCCAACGCCGCCGGGATCCCCTTCACCAACGGCATCGCCCTGCGCGTGGCGCTGCTGGTCATCGGCTGGATCATCTGCGTGGCGTGGGTGATGCGCTACGCCCGCAAGGTGCGTAAGGATCCCTCGCAGTCCATCGTTGCAGACAAGCAGGAGGAGAACCTCGCCCATTTCCTCGGCAACAAGGGCGAACAGTCCCTGGAATTCACCCCGGTGCGCAAAATCATCCTGGTGATTTTCGCTCTGGCCTTCGCGGTGATGATTTACGGCGTGGCGGTGCTGGGCTGGTGGATGGCGGAGATTTCAGCGGTGTTTCTCGCCAGCGCGATCATCGTCGGCCTGATTGCCCGCATGAGCGAAGAGGAGCTGACGTCGACGTTTATCAACGGCGCGCGAGATTTGCTGGGCGTCGCGCTGATTATCGGCATCGCGCGCGGTATCGTAGTCATCATGGATAAGGGCATGATTACCCACACCATTTTGCACAGCGCGGAAGGGCTGGTCAGCGGGTTGTCCACGGTAGCGTTTATCAACGTGATGTACTGGCTGGAAGTCGTGCTGTCGTTTCTTGTGCCTTCTTCATCCGGCCTGGCCGTTCTGACGATGCCGATCATGGCGCCGCTTGCTGATTTCGCTAACGTCAACCGCGACCTGGTGGTTACGGCTTACCAGTCGGCCTCCGGCATCGTTAACCTCGTCACGCCGACCTCTGCGGTGGTCATGGGCGGGCTGGCTATCGCCCGGGTACCTTACGTGCGCTACCTGAAATGGGTGGCGCCGCTGCTGGCGATCCTGACGGTGGTGATTATGGTGGCGTTAAGTCTGGGGGCGTTGTTGTAATTTGCCGGATGGCGCTGCGCTTATCCGGCCTACGGATCGGTGCGGTGTCACCGGTTATTTCGGGAACTGATATGGGAAACATGATGGATTACGAAGAGTACTCTCCCAAAGAACAGCTGCAGCTCACGGTGTGCCAGCGTTTGATCGCCGAAAAGAGTTACCTTTCGCAGGAAGAGATTCGCCGCGACCTGCAGGAGAGAGGGTTTGACAGCATCAGCCAGTCGACCGTTTCGCGATTGCTGAAGTTGCTCGGAGTCATAAAAATTCGAAATGCCAAAGGGCTAAAGATTTATTCGTTGAATCCTCAGCTGCGCCCTGCCCCCGACGCCGCGCGTACCGTTTCGGAAATGGTGGTCAGCGTTGAGCATAATAGCGAGTTTATCCTTGTCCATACCGTCGCCGGATATGGCCGCGCGGTGGCGCGTATTCTGGATTATCACCAGCTTCCGGAAATTTTAGGCGTGGTGGCCGGCAGCAGTATTGTCTGGGTCGCCCCCCGGGTGGTGAAGCGCACCGCGCTGGTGCATAAACAAATTAATTATTTACTCAGAACGCATTAATATTCACAAAGAACCGTTTGCATTGAGTAAAGCGTGCATTAAATCGCTTGATCCGAAAAGCGAGCTGCGTATAATGCCCGACAATTTGCCGGGAGGAAGCATGGTCAAGCGTGTACGACATAACGTCTTACCGCGTCTGAAATCAGACGCTGGCCTGCCGTTTTTCTTCCCGTTGCTAAACCTATTCCCAGAGCCCCTCATTTGAGGGGCTTTTTTTTGCCCGGCGTCAGGAGATAAACATGAATCCGCTTTATCAAAAACACATCATTTCCATAAACGACCTCAGCCGCGAAGAGCTGGAACTGGTTCTGGAAACCGCGGCAAAACTGAAGGCCAATCCGCAACCGGAGCTGCTGAAGCACAAGGTGATTGCGAGCTGCTTCTTTGAAGCCTCGACCCGCACCCGCCTCTCCTTTGAGACCTCCATGCACCGCCTGGGCGCGAGCGTGGTGGGCTTCTCTGACAGCAGCAACACGTCGCTGGGTAAAAAAGGCGAGACCCTGGCGGATACCATTTCAGTGATCAGCACCTACGTCGACGCGATTGTGATGCGTCACCCGCAGGAGGGCGCGGCGCGCCTGGCAACCGAGTTTTCCGGCGGCATTCCGGTGCTGAACGCCGGTGACGGTGCCAACCAGCACCCAACGCAGACGCTGCTGGATCTGTTCACCATTCAGGAGACCCAGGGCAAGCTCGAGAACCTGAACATCGCCATGGTTGGCGACCTGAAGTATGGCCGCACCGTCCACTCCCTGACCCAGGCGCTGGCGAAATTTAACGGCAACCGCTTCTACTTCATCGCCCCGGAGGCGCTGGCGATGCCGCAGTACATTCTCGACATGCTGGACGAGAAAGGCATTGCGTGGAGCCTGCATGCCAGCATCGAAGAGGTGATGAGCCACGTGGATATTCTGTACATGACCCGCGTGCAGAAAGAGCGTCTGGACCCGTCCGAATACGCCAACGTGAAGGCGCAGTTCGTGCTGCGCGCCAGCGACCTGGAAGGCGCGCGCGACAACATGAAGGTGCTGCATCCGCTGCCGCGCATCGATGAGATCACCACAGACGTGGATAAAACGCCGCACGCCTGGTACTTCCAGCAGGCCGGGAACGGCATCTTCGCTCGCCAGGCGTTACTGGCACTGGTTCTGAATCGCGAATTAGCTCTGTAAGGGGAGACGACCATGACACACGATAACAAACTCCAGGTTGAAGCCATCAAGCGTGGCACCGTGATTGACCATATCCCTGCGCAGGTGGGCTTTAAGCTGCTGACGCTGTTCAAACTGACCGAAACTGACCAGCGCATCACCATCGGCCTGAACCTGCCGTCGGGCGAGATGGGCCGCAAAGACCTGA
This sequence comes from Enterobacter cloacae complex sp. 2024EL-00227, assembly GCF_043945315.1. Lineage (NCBI taxonomy): Bacteria > Pseudomonadati > Pseudomonadota > Gammaproteobacteria > Enterobacterales > Enterobacteriaceae > Enterobacter > Enterobacter cloacae complex sp. 2024EL-00227. Next base: position 130,263 of record NZ_JBIMQP010000012.1, on the reverse strand, counting down.
TCAAAATCGAGAACACCTTCCTGACCGACGAGCAGGTTAACCAGCTGTCGCTGTACGCGCCGGACGCCACCGTCAACCGCATCGACGAGTACGAAGTGGTCGGCAAATCCCGCCCGAGCCTGCCAGAACGTATCGAAAGCGTGCTGGTCTGCCCGAACAGCAACTGCATCAGTCATGCTGAGCCGGTTTCCTCCAGTTTCGCAGTGAAAAAGCGCGCGAATGACATCGCGCTCAAATGCAAATACTGCGAAAAAGAGTTTTCTCATTATGTGGTGCTGGCCAACTAATTGAGGTTGGTAATGAAATCCCGGCTGTTATAATGGCCGGGAACATTCTTAACGCTGTAATTCTGGAGAAAACATGAGCAAAGTACTCGCGACGGAAAATGCACCAGCCGCTATCGGCCCTTACGTTCAGGGCGTTGATCTGGGCAGCATGATCATCACTTCAGGTCAGATCCCCGTAAACCCAAAAACCGGCGCGGTGCCGGAAGATGTCGCGGCGCAGGCGCGTCAGTCGCTGGAAAACGTGCAGGCTATCGTGGAATCTGCCGGTCTGAAAGTGGGTGATATCGTGAAAACCACCGTGTTCGTGAAGGATCTGAACGATTTCGCGACCGTTAACGTCACCTACGAAGCGTTCTTCACCGAGCATAACGCCACCTTCCCGGCGCGCTCCTGCGTGGAAGTGGCGCGTCTGCCAAAAGACGTGAAAATTGAAATCGAAGCGATTGCCGTTCGTCGCTAATTCGCTTTGGCGATGAAAAAAGGCAGCCCAGGCTGCCTTTTTTGTTGCTTGCTACTGATTCCGCGTGGCGCGCAGCAGCGTCTCCAGCGGGTACACCGCCGCAATCACCACTTCGTCCTGCACCTTCGCCGCGTTATCCAGCTCGCTCTGAATCGAGGCGATCTCTTTGTCATCCAGCGTGCCCTGACGCGCCACCAGGTCGGTGAGCCGCAGGCCAATCGACGCCAGCTTATCCACCTCCTGGATCACCGGCTTCATCGCCTTCAGCTGATAGCTGTTTTCGCTTAAGGCCAGCGCGTCGCTGGTGTTGCTCTGCCAGCGGTTAAAGACGTGGCGCAGGGCGTCGGCGCTTTCCGTGTCTTCCGCATCGCTCACCAGACGGTCCGCCCACTTGTGCATATGGCGCACGGTGGTGCTTTCGGCGTTCAGCGCATCCGCAAAGCGGTTGAGGGGCTCGAACTGATGGTAGTTTCCGGCCTGGAACTTCAGGTGCTGGCGGGTGTAATACTGAGCCGGTTCAATCGCCTGCGCGAGGACCTGCAGCGGCAGGGTGTCGGCATTACCGGCGAGGCGCGTGAACTGCACCTGCTGCTGGGTATGCTGCTGCAGCCCGACCGACACCGTCGACCAGCTGTCCATCGCCTGCAGGCGGGTGTACATGTTGTCGACGTCGTTGACGTCCTGCGCGGACCAGAGCCGCTCCGCCACCGCAAACGTACGCGGCCACAGACGAATATCCAGCACCGGCGCCACCACGTTTTCCGCCCACAGCGCCGCTTCGCCGCCGAGCAGGTTGGACTGGTTCGCCACGTCCGGCACGACGGGCGGAACGCCTTTCGGCACGTCGTCCAGACGCGTGCCGCTAATCGGGTAGCGCGTATTCCCGACGAGGAAATAACCGGAGAGTTTGTCGTTATCAACGGTGACAACCGGGCGCGTTTCGCCCATCCAGGTATCGACGGTGAAGGTCACCTGATTGTCATCCCGCCATTCAATATCCTGCACCGCGCGGCGGGATTTCCCGGCAAAATCAATAAACCCGCGCCAGCCGGCATCCCCTTTCACCAGCGTGAAGCTCCCCTCCACCGGCTTGCCCTTCAGGCGCGGCATGGAGAAGGCCCAGCTCTGGGCGCTGTCGGTGTCCGCTATCACGTCCACGCCGTTTAACCCCTGCGGGACGATCTCGTTGCGGTAGTGATAGGCGGTGGACTGGGGCTGGTCGAGATAAAAGCCGGTCGACAGAATGCCCTTGTAGCCGTTCTGCGCCACCTGCCCCAGCGCGTCCTGGCCCTGCCAGGACTGGATCAGAATGCTTTTCGGCAGATCGGGATGGTAGATCTCATCCCAGCCGACCATCTGGCGGTGATGCTTCTCGAGGATCGTTTCCAGCCTGCGGTTGAAGTACGCCTGCAGCGCGTGGCTGTCCGCCAGCCTGTTGTCGCGCATAAACTGCTGGATAGCCGGGTTCGCTTTCCACTGGCTGTCGTCCACTTCGTCGCCGCCGATGTGCAGATACGGATCGGGGAAGATCGCCGCCAGTTCGCTGACCATCGCGTCGGCAAAGGCGTAAGTTGCGTCTTTTGTGGGATCCAGCACCGGCTTCAGCACGCCCCAGTGGCGTTCCATGGCGTACGGCCCCGGGGCGCTCATCAGCTCCGGGTAGGCCACGGCAATCGCCGAGGCGTGGCCCGGCATGTCGATCTCCGGCACCACGCGAATGCCGCGCTCGGCGGCGTAACGCACCACCTCGCGCATCTGCTCAGGCGTGTAGAACAGCCCGTCGCTGGCAAGCTGGGTTAATTTTGGATAACGCTTCGAGCTGAAGCGCCAGCCCTGGTCGTCGGTCAAATGCCAGTGCAGCACGTTGAGCTTCGCCGCGGCCATGCCGTCGATCTGGCGTTTGATATCCGGCAGCGGGAGAAAGTGGCGTGCCGAATCGAGCAGCAGCCCGCGCCACGGGAAGCGCGGTGAATCTTCAATGGTCACCCACGGGATCGAGGTGTTTTCCGCCCCGTTCTGCACCAGTTGGAGCAGGGTTTCCATGGCGCGCAAGGCACCGAAGCGGGTGTTGGCGGAGATGTTCACGCCGTTGGCGTCCACCGTGAGCTTATAGCTTTCATCGCTGTCCGGCAGCGGCTGCGGCTTCACCTTTTTAGCGATGGCGATGCGGATAGTTGGTTTGTCTGGCTTTTCAGCCTGAGGCTGCAGCGTCCAGCCGGTTTGCAGGGCGATGCGCTGGCGCAGTCGGTTGACGGCGTCACCGAGATCGTCCCCGCTGACGCTTACAGAAACGTTGTTGCTAAGCACCAGTGCGCCCTGGGTCGTCGGGCGTTCGACCTTCGCAGGCCAGGGCATTAAGGGGAGATCCCCTGCCGGGGCGGCAAAGGCAGAGGCGCCGAGCATCAGCCCGGCGGTTAAGAGACTGTACCGTAACATGAATGTTCCTTATCTGACGGGCCAAATAAAGGCAAAACATTCTGTTAACATGCGCTCATTTTGTCGTCAAGCGAATGCGCCGACGGAGATCACAGGTTGTTGAATTTGGGAGGAAAGCTATTGCCCGGTGGCGCTGCGCTTACCGGGCCTACGTTTCGGGAGTAGGCCGGGTAAGGCGAAGCCGCCACCCGGCAAACATAACTTACTGCCACCCATACCGACGCGCATAGAACCCTTTCACCATCTGGGTCAGCACCATATAACCGGCGAGGATCGCCACCAGCCACGGGAAGTAGCTCAGCGGCAGCGCCTGCAGCTGCAGGTAGCTCGCCAGCGGTGAGAACGGCAGCGCGATGCCGAGCGCCATCACAATCCCCGTCATCACAATCAGCGGCCACGCGGCGCGGCTCTGGATGAACGGAATGCGGCGGGTGCGGATCATGTGCACAATCAGCGTCTGCGACAGCAGCCCCACCACGAACCAGCCGGACTGGAACAGCGTCTGGTGTTCCGGGGTGTTGGCGTGGAACACAAACCACATCAGGCAGAAGGTCAGGATGTCGAAGATGGAGCTGATCGGGCCAAAGAACAGCATAAAGCGCCCAAGATCTGCCGGGTTCCAGTGCTGCGGCTTCTGGATCTGCTCGTCGTCGACGTTATCAAACGGGATCGCCACCTGAGACACGTCGTACATCAGGTTCTGGATCAGCAGGTGCAGCGGCAGCATCGGCAGGAACGGCAGAAACGCGCTCGCCACCAGCACGCTGAAGACGTTACCGAAGTTGGAGCTGGCGGTCATCTTGATGTACTTGAGCATATTGGCAAAGGTACGGCGCCCTTCGATGACGCCCTCCTCCAGCACCATCAGGCTTTTTTCCAGCAGAATGATATCCGCCGCTTCACGGGCAATATCCACCGCCCCGTCTACGGAGATACCGATATCCGCCGCACGCAGGGCGGGCGCATCGTTGATGCCGTCGCCCATAAAGCCCACCACGTGTCCTTCGCTCTTAAGCAGGGTGACGATGCGCTCTTTGTGCATCGGCGTCAGGCGGGCAAACAGCGTGGTGCGCTGGGCAAGCTTCGCCAGTTCGTCATCAGAGAGACGTTCAATATCGCTCCCGACCACCACGTCGCCCGCGTCCAGCCCCACCTCGTGGCACACTTTCGCCGCCACCAGCTCGCTGTCGCCGGTGAGGATTTTCACGGTAATACCGCTCGCCTTCAGCGCTTTGAGCGCCGGTGCGGTGGTCTCTTTCGGCGGATCGAGGAAGGCGATGTAGCCCTCGAGGATCAGATCGGATTCGTCGATACGCTGATAGTCCCCCTCACGCGCGGGCAGGAACTTGCTCGCCACCGCCACCACGCGCAGCCCCTGACGGTTGAGGTTGTCGGTGACGCGCTTGATGCGGCGCAGCATGGTGTCGTCCAGCGGCACGATGTCGCCGTTATAGCGTACCTGCGTCGACACGTTGAGGATCTCCTGCAGCGCCCCTTTGCAGATCAGCTGATGCACGTTCGGCTGCTCGCTCACCACCACCGACATACGGCGGCGCTCGAAGTCGAACGGGATCTCATCCACCTTCTGCCAGCGGCCGGAGAGCGTGCGGGCGGCCTCCTCGTCCACGCCTTCCAGCACGGCGACGTCGAGCAGGTTTTTCAGCCCGGTCTGGTAATGGCTATTCAGCCACGCGCTGTGCAGCACGCGCTCGCTGGTTTTGCCGGAGATATCGGTGTGGTTCTCCAGCACGATTTTGTCCTGCGTCAGGGTGCCGGTTTTATCGGTGCAGAGAATGTCCATCGCGCCAAAGTTTTGAATGGCGTCGAGGTGTTTGACGATCACCTTCTGTTTAGAGAGCTTCACCGCCCCGCGCGCCAGCGTAGAGGTCACAATCATCGGCAGCATTTCCGGCGTTAAGCCGACCGCCACGGAGAGCGCAAACAGCGCCGCTTCCCACCAGTCGCCTTTGGTGTAGCCGTTGATCAGCAGCACGATTGGCGTCATCACCATCATAAAGCGGATCAGCAGCATGCTGACGCGGCCAATCCCTTTCTGGAAGGCATTCGGCTCGCTCTCCTGCTCGCTGACGCGCCCGGCAAGCTGACCAAACCAGGTGTTGCCCCCGGTGGCGGTGACAATCGCCTGCGCGGTGCCGCTGACCACCGTGGTGCCCATAAAGCACAGGGTGTCGCACTCGAGCGGGTTCATCTGCTGCGGGTCGCGGCTGCGCGCCACCTTTTCAACGGGCAGGGATTCGCCGGTCAGGGAAGCCTGCGCCACAAACAGATCGCGCGCCTGAATGATGCGTAAATCCGCCGGGATCATGTCCCCCGCGGCCAGCTTCACCAGATCGCCCGGCACCAGCTGGTCGATAGGCAATTCCACCCAGGCGTTTTCGCCGAGATCGTTGATCACGCGCGAGACGGTCGCGGTGTTGCTGACCATCGCCTTCAGGGCGTCCGCCGCTTTGGTGGAGCGGGCCTCCTGAATAAAGTTCAGCAGCGTGGAGATGCCCACCATCAGGGCAATCACCCCTGCGGCAAACAGATCTTCCGTCGCGTAGGAGATGAGGCCAAGCACGGTCAGCAGCAGGTTGAACGGGTTGCGGTAGCAGAGCCACAGATGCACCCACCACGGAGACGGCTTTTGCGCCGGAATGAGGTTATCGCCATGCACGGCGCGGATTTTTTCCACTTCTGCCGCGTTCAGCCCTTCCGGGTGTCCGCCAAAGGCGCGCCAGACTTCGTTTTCATCCATCGCCGCCACGTTCAGGCAGCGTTCGGTCAGGGACGCGGGGATCGCCGCCCCCGCCATGTTTTTGGCGTTTGGCAGCGGGTCGCGCTGAACAAGACGGTGTGGCAGGTGGCGGCTCAGCAGGGCCTGCAGCTGCCGGGTGATATTTTTAAACATCGTCATTCCTCCGCATCCGCAAAGGCGGACGCAGCATTTCCTTCAGGCGTGGCAAAGCCGTACCTGAGAGGCACTCAATTTTTCAAGCAGGAACGTTTGGAACGCTGCTGCCTCACATCACCGGTGAGTCAGCAGCAGGCTGGCTTACCGGAAAGAACGCATTCTCCCGTTCAGGAGAGGTGTGGGATCGGGATCCATGAAGCCTCCGGTAAGTAAAAAGTAGGGTGTCGCCGCGCAGTATAAGGATTTAAGCGTACCCTTTTTGATGATTCGGGCGGTATTATACCCCCCTGCAAATAAACCGAACGTAAACCAGATTTAGCCCATAGCGAAATCGCGCTATAGCATTAGGCTCAATTCATTACATTGTCGTTGTTACAGGGAATACAGCATGCAGAACCGCCTTACGATTAAAGACATCGCGCGTTTAAGCGGCGTGGGGAAATCGACCGTCTCACGCGTGCTGAACAACGAAAGCGGCGTCAGCGAACGCACCCGCGAGCGCGTTGAGGCGGTCATGAATCAGCACGGTTTTTCCCCTTCCCGATCCGCGCGCGCCATGCGCGGGCAGAGTGACAAAGTGGTCGCCATCATTGTCTCGCGTCTGGACTCTCTGTCTGAAAACCTCGCCGTGCAGACCATGCTGCCTGCCTTCTACGAACAGGGATATGACCCAATCATGATGGAGAGCCAGTTCTCGCCCCAGCTGGTAGAAGAGCATCTGGGGATGCTCCAGCGGCGCAACATTGACGGCGTGGTGCTGTTCGGTTTTACCGGCATCAAAGACGAGATGCTAAAACCCTGGCAACCGTCGCTGGTGCTGCTGGCGCGCGATGCCCACGGTTTTGCCTCCGTCTGCTATGACGACGAGGGCGCGATTATCACCCTGATGCAGCGCCTGTTTGACGAAGGCCATCGCCACATCAGCTTCCTCGGCGTACCGCACGCGGACGTTACCACCGGCAAGCGACGCCATGAGGCCTATCTGGCGTTTTGCAAAAAGCACAACCTCTCCGCCGTGGCCTCCCTGCCGGGGCTGGGCATGAAGCAGGGCTACGAGCAGGTCGCCAGCGTCCTGACGCCGCAGACCACCGCGCTGGTGTGCGCCACGGATACGCTGGCGCTGGGCGCGAGTAAATATCTGCAGGAGCAGCGTATCGACAGTCTGCAGGTGGCGAGCGTCGGCAGCACGCCGCTGATGAAGTTTTTGCACCCGGAGATCATCACCGTCGATCCGGGCTACGCTGAGTCCGGCAGACAGGCCGCCGCGCAGCTGATCGAGCAGATCAACGGGCGCGCAGAGCCGCGTCAGATCGTTATTCCTGCCCACCTTTCATAACCCCCACCAATCGGTTTATTGTGATCTTCGCCCGATTTCGGGAACGTTCCCATTTTCGCCGTCACGCTGAAGGAGTAGGCTTGCGCTCAGGTCATTACACCCCCTCACCATCTGTCATGAGGTTTCATGATGAGTAAAGTCAAACAAGCAGATATCGATCAGCTGATCGTCCTGGTCGGCGGCCGCGAAAACATCGCAACCGTCAGCCATTGCATTACCCGCCTGCGCTTCGTGCTGAACGATCCGGCCAAAGCGAACCCGAAGGCGATTGAAGAGCTTTCCATGGTAAAAGGCTGCTTCACCAACGCCGGTCAGTTCCAGGTGGTGATTGGTACCGAAGTGGGCGATTACTATAAGGCTCTGCTGGCGACCACCGGACACAGCGCGGCGGATAAAGAGCAGGCCAAGAAGGCTGCGCGCCAGAATATGAAGTGGCACGAGCAGCTGATTTCCCATTTTGCGGAGATCTTCTTCCCGCTGCTGCCAGCGCTGATCAGCGGAGGCTTGATCTTAGGCTTCCGTAACGTCATCGGCGACGTGCCGATGAGCGACGGCAAAACCCTGGCGCAGATGTATCCGGCGCTGAAAACCGTGTACGACTTCCTGTGGCTGATTGGCGAAGCGATCTTCTTCTATCTGCCGGTCGGGATTTGCTGGTCCGCGGTGCGCAAGATGGGCGGTACGCCGATCCTCGGTATTGTACTCGGCGTCACGCTGGTCTCTCCGCAGTTAATGAACGCTTACTTACTTGGTCAACAGGTGCCGGAGGTGTGGAACTTTGGCCTGTTTACCATCGCCAAAGTGGGCTATCAGGCGCAGGTCATTCCGGCCCTGCTGGCGGGCCTGGCGCTGGGCTTTATTGAAACCCGACTGAAACGCATCGTGCCGGATTACCTTTATCTGGTGGTGGTGCCGGTGTGCTCGCTGATTCTGGCGGTCTTCCTGGCGCATGCCTTTATCGGTCCGTTTGGCCGCATGATTGGCGACGGCGTGGCCTTCGCGGTGCGTCACCTGATGACCGGCAGCTTCGCCCCGATTGGCGCCGCGCTGTTTGGCTTCCTGTACGCCCCGCTGGTGATCACCGGCGTGCACCAGACCACGCTGGCGATTGATATGCAGATGATCCAGAGCCTCGGCGGCACGCCGGTCTGGCCGATTATCGCCCTGTCGAACATTGCCCAGGCGTCCGCGGTGACCGGCATCATTATCGTCAGCCGCAAGCACAACGAACGCGAGATCTCCGTTCCGGCGGCCATCTCCGCCTACCTCGGCGTCACCGAACCGGCAATGTACGGTATCAACCTGAAATACCGCTTCCCGATGCTCTGCGCGATGATCGGTTCCGGTCTGGCAGGCCTGGTGTGTGGACTGAACGGCGTGATGGCGAACGGGATTGGCGTCGGCGGCCTGCCGGGCATCCTCTCCATCCAGCCCGCTTACTGGCAGGTGTTTGCCCTGGCAATGGCCATCGCCATCATCGTCCCAATGGCGCTGACCACCGTGGTTTACCAGCGTAAGTTCCGTCAGGGCTCGCTGCAGATTGTTTAACTTCATCTTTCGGGGCGCAGTTGCGCCCCTTCGCATTTGCAGGAACGCATTATGAATACCCTTCCTCACTGGTGGCAGAACGGCGTCATCTACCAGATTTACCCAAAGAGTTTCCAGGACACCACCGGCAGCGGCACCGGCGATTTACGCGGCGTGACGCAGCGTCTGGACTATCTGAAAACCCTCGGCATTGACGCCATCTGGCTGACGCCGTTTTATATCTCTCCGCAGGTGGACAACGGCTACGACGTGGCGAACTACACCGCCATCGATCCGGCCTACGGCACGCTGGATGATTTCGACGAGCTGGTCGCTGAGGCGCACGCGCGCGGCATTCGCATCGTGCTGGACATGGTGTTTAACCACACCTCCACGCAGCACGCCTGGTTCCGCGAGTCGCTGAACAAAGCGAGCCCGTACCGCCAGTTCTACATCTGGCGAGACGGCACGCCGGAGCAGCTTCCCAACAACTGGCGCTCCAAGTTTGGCGGCAACGCCTGGCGCTGGCACGCCGAGAGCGAGCAGTATTACCTGCACCTGTTCGCCCCGGAGCAGGCGGATCTCAACTGGGAGAATCCGGCCGTGCGCGCCGAGCTGAAAAAGGTGTGCGAGTTCTGGGCCGATCGCGGCGTCGACGGCCTGCGTCTGGACGTCATTAACCTGATTTCAAAAGATCAGGATTTCCCTGACGACAACATCGGCGACGGTCGCCGCTTCTATACCGACGGGCCGCGCATTCATGAATATCTCCAGGAGATGAGCCGCGACGTCTTTACCCCGCGCAACCTGATGACGGTAGGCGAGATGTCCTCGACCTCGCTGGAGAACTGCCAGCAGTATGCGTCTCTCGATGGCCGCGAGCTGTCGATGACCTTTAACTTCCATCATCTGAAGGTGGATTACCCCGGCGGCGAAAAGTGGACGAAGGCGAAGCCGGACTTCGTGGCGCTGAAAACCCTCTTCCGCCACTGGCAGCAGGGGATGCACAACAAAGCCTGGAATGCGCTGTTCTGGTGTAACCACGACCAGCCGCGCATCGTGTCGCGCTTCGGTGACGAAGGAGAATACCGGATTCACGCCGCGAAAATGCTCGGCATGGTGCTGCACGGGATGCAGGGCACGCCGTATATCTATCAGGGTGAAGAGCTTGGCATGACCAACCCGCACTTCAGCCGCATCACCGATTACCGCGACGTGGAAAGTCTGAACATGTTCGCCGAATTGCGCGCCAGCGGCCGCGAGCCGGATGAATTACTGGCGATTCTGGCGAGCAAGTCCCGCGACAACGGGCGAACCCCAATGCAGTGGGACGCGTCGCACAATGCGGGCTTTACCGAGGGCGAGCCGTGGATTGGGGTCTGCGATAACTACGAAACCGTGAACGCCCGCGCGGCGCTGGACGATGCGGATTCGGTGTTCTACACCTATCAGTCGCTGATTCGCCTGCGCAAAACCCTCCCGGTGCTGACGTGGGGAGATTATGAGGATCTCCTGCCGGAACACCCTTCCCTGTGGTGCTATCGCCGCCAGTGGCAGGGGCAGACGCTGATGGTGGTGGCGAACCTGAGCCGGGAACGCCAGCAGTGGCAGCCGGACCCGGTACAGGGCGCGTGGCGGGTCGCTCTCGGCAACTATGATGACGTTCCCTCCCGCCCCAATGCGCGGCTATTGCGCCCGTTTGAAGCCATCTGGTGGGTGCAGGAATAAATACCAGGAGATACAGCATGCTGTATCTCCTTTTTTATGTTTAGCGATACGCTAAATGTACGACGATAACTTTTACATCACGCTGTGCCAAAAATAAAAATAGCCCTGCCAATTAAATAACCTCGGCAGGATATGATGAAAAAGACAATTATTAAAGCAACGTGTATTAGCGCATTATTATTAAGCACGCAGGGATGGTGCGGAAATACATCCGTCGACCTTCGATTTGGTCATAATACGCGCTCAGACGTAAATGATTCACGTATTAAGGTCATGCATCAGGCAAATAACGGTTTTTACTTCTCCGTTGAAGCCGCACAAAACCACAACGATACCTTTTTTGGTGATACCGACCGATATAATCCCGATGACAAAGGGTTAACGGAAGCAGCACAGGAGATTGAAACGCGCTGGCGCTTCGATCTGGGTAATGGCTTCGCCGTTGCGCCTGGCATGGTGACGGTTTTCACCGCCAGCAATACCCATTACCGCCCCTTCATTCAGGGCTGGAAAGCGTTCGATAACGGTCTGAACCTCTCCGCCCGTTACCGTTATAACACCGTCAATGACGCACACAGCGACAAAGAAGTAGACGGCAGCGGCTACACCCGCCGCCAGTCACACCAGTTCGACATTTGGTTCGCGTATAACATTGGCAAATTCGGTATGTCCTACAACCCGCGCTTCCGCTGGCAGGATGATGTCGATCAGGGAACCGGGGATGACACCTACTGGGAGCATACCGTTGCGTTCAACTACAAGCTCGACGATGGCTGGACGCCTTACGTCGAGCTGGTTTCACTGGATAAAACCTACATCACTGCCGATGGCAGTCATGAAAATGATTATGCCGTACGTCTGGGGATAGTGAAGCAACTCTGACGGTCTGACTACACCGTATCGTGCTGCAGCAGCCTGCAGCCGATACGGTCCACGGCGCTTAATAGTTCAAGCTGCCCTTCCCGCTGATACAGCGATACCGCGTTAATGTCGATCGGTAACGGCCAGCATAGCGATGAGATCGCCGCCAGTGTCGATCCCTCGCGAGTAATCGCAATAATCTTTAACCCTTTGCGCAACGCGTTACGCGCCATTTCAATCAGCGACTGCGTCTCCCCGGATTTACTGATCAGCACCAGCGTCCCCTTCGATACCCGTGTCAGCTGGTGCATATCATTCAAAATAAGGTGCGGCAGGCTCGCCAGCGATAAAAAGCGCGACAGGTAATTGAGGCTGGTGAGCGAGGCTCCCCGTGCGTACAGATAGATATGGCTGGAATGGGTAAGCAACCTGGACACCTCCGCCACAATATCGTCCGCCTGCGGCCCTACGTCAGGCTCTACGGGTGCGGGTGTAAAATGATCGCGCAAAAAACGATACCGAAGCTCGGTATAACTTTTATAGCCCATTTTTTTACACACACGATTAACGGAAGTTGTCGTCGTAAAGGTATCACGGGCAATCTCTTTTGCCGATATATTAGAAATATTACATGCGTGATGCTGAATGTATTCAAATATCAAACGTTCACTTCCCTGGAATGAATTCATAAATTACGCCCTATTTAATCCCGGCATGATACTAACACAACGGGAAAATAGTCTCTGGAAGACGCTTCACACATTGCATTTACGCGTATCACGATACGTAATTAGTATTAGCAAACATTAAAAACCGGTTTAGGTTCTCTTTATACTTTCCCTGTTTTCACATCCAGGGAATTATGACAATGACGAAACAAAAAGTTGTCGCGGTGACGGCCTGCCCGACAGGCATTGCGCACACCTTTATGGCGGCGAATAAAATTACTACATGGGCTAAAGCGCACAATATCGAGGTAAAGGTCGAAACGCAGGGCAGCGACGGCGTTAAAAACCGCTTAACGAAACAGGATATCGCCTCCGCCACAGCCATTATACTGGCAACCGACGTTCCCATTCAGGATGCCGAGCGCTTTGAAAACGTTCCCCACCTTCAGACCCGCACGCAAGAGCTGATTAAGCATACCGATCGCTATCTGCGTCAGGCGCTGGCCATGGAAAAAAACGTCACCTCCACTACCGTCGAAGACGAAGACGATCTTCCGCGTTCGGCTTACCAGACTTTTATCGGCCATATCATGGCGGCCATCAGCTATATGCTGCCAGTGGTGGTCATGGGCGGGCTGATGATGGCAACGGCCAAAATCACCGGCCAGTTTATTAACATCGACCACTCGCCGTTCAGCGTGCTGGATAAAGTGGGCTTTATGACCATTAAGTTCATGTATCCTGTTTTCGCCATGTATCTGGCATTTTCCGTTGCGGGTAAACCGGCGCTGATCCCCGGGCTTATCGGCGGCATCATGTCAGACGAGGTCTACAAGCGCTTCTTCGATATCGAAGGCTTTATGCCGTCCGGCTTCTTTGGCGCGATTGGCATCGGCTTCTTTGTAGGCTATCTGGTGCGCTGGCTGAATGATTCCATTCACGTCCGCCAGCAGCTCACCACCATTAAGACCATGCTGATCGTCCCGCTGATCACCGGCATTACGCTGGTGATGGTCATGGAATACCTGATCAACCCGATTTTTGGCTCGCTTAACCAGCTGATGGTGGTCTTTTTTACCTCGGCAGGTGACACCGGGCGCGGATTCTATTCCGCGATGATCGCCGCGGGCACCGCGTTCGACCTGGGCGGTCCGGTCAACAAGGCGGCAGGCTCGGTCGCGCTCGGCCTGAATGGCATGAGCGAAACGTTTGATCTCACCGCCCGCGAACTCTCCATCGTGATCCCCTCTATTGGCGTCGGCTTTGCGGCGTTTCTCAACGGCCGCTTTGGACTACCGGATGTCTTCAGCCGGGAAGAGAAAACCGTCGGGAGTACCTCGTTGCTGCTGGGCGTGATTGGGATCTCCGAAGGCGCGATCCCGTTCATCCTGAAAAACCCACGTCTGATCCCGGTGTTCATGACCGGTGCCGTTGCCGGCGCGCTAATCGCCATTGCACTTGGCGTGAAGCAGACGCTGCCTCTGCCTGCCATCTGGGGCTGGCCGCTGGCAACCAATGTGGTGGGCTACCTGGCGAGCGTCTTTATTGGCGCACTGATTTGCGCCCTGGGCGTGCTCTATGTCAGCCCAAAGAACGCCAGGTAAGGGGAACGTCATGAATCAGATCCACGTCATTGCCCATACGCACTGGGATCAGGAGTGGTATTTCACCCGTCAGGACAGCATGGTGCTGGCATCCTATAACTTTGCGGATGTCATCGACACGCTGGAGCTGGACCCCGCTTACAGCTGCTATCACCTTGACGGACAGATGGCGGTAGTGGAGGACTTTCTCGCCATCAATCCCGATTATCGCGCCAGGCTGGAAACCCTCGTCAAAGAGAAAAGAATCTTTGTGGGGCCATGGTATACCCAGACGGACACCTACAACGTGCATGGCGAATCCATTATTCGCAATCTCAAGTACGGCATTTTCGCCGCCCGCGCGCTGGGGCATGCTATGCAGGTCGGGTACCTTCCGGACACCTTTGGCCACAATGCTCAGATGCCCACCATTTTGCAGGGCTGCAATATCGACAATATCGTCTTCTGGCGCGGTATCGATCACGACAGACAAGCGAAAAGCAGCCAGTTCCTCTGGCGCGCGCCGTCTGGGGCGACCGTTATCGCCTGCGCGATGGCATTCGGTTATGGCGCAGCTAAAAACATGCGTTCAGACGCGAGCCATCTGCAGGGTAAAATCTTCCCGATGGTCAATCTCCTGCGTTCACGGGCCGGTATAAACGACCTGCTCCTGCCCTGCGGCGGCGATCAGGTCTGCATCGACCCGGCGCTGCCGAAAATTCTGCAGGTCGCCAGCGCACACTCTCCCGATGGGGATCGATACGTTATCAGTTCGCTGGAGCGCTACATCGACATTCTGCGCGCGCAGCGTGAACAGTTTGAAGGCTGGGAAGGGGAGCTGAAATCGCCGCGCTACACCCGCATCCATAAAACGATCGGCTCCGTGCGCTACGACATAAAAAAGAAAAATGATGAGGTGGAGCAGTTCATCCTGCGGCAGCTGGAGCCGACAATCGCTATGGCTCGCCATCAGGGGATTACGGTCAACCTCTCTGTGGTCGATACGCTCTGGAAGAAGCTGTTGCGAAGCCATGCCCACGACTCTATCGGCGGCTGTAATAGCGATACCACCAACCGCGACATACTGCATCGGCTGGAGCAAACCGAACAGCTGTGCCACAGCCTGTGGAACCTGGTGGTAAAAACCCTGGCCGCCGCCTGCGCTCAGGAAAATGGCCTGCTGATTTTCAACCCGCTGGGCACCCCAACGCAGCGCGTAGTGATAACCACCCTGTATAGCCATGCTGATAATATCGCCCTGACGTATCAGGGGCAGCCCATCCCTTTCGACGTCCTGAAAAGAGACATTCTGCCCGGCGGAACGGCGATCTCCCTTAGCGCTGAAGGAGAATGTGAAACGCCCCTTCCTCCCTATTATCGCTGGCACGTTGCTGTGAAGACACCGGTTCTGCCGCCGGTCGGCTATCTCAGCGTTAACGTTAAGGATGACCCGGCGCCTTTCCAGCAGCAGGAACAGACAAAGGGCAGCGAGATAGAGAATGCGCATTATCGATTAACGCTGGATGCCGGAAAGCTCACCCTGCACGACAAACGCAGCGGCAGATGCATTCCCTCTTTCTTTACTCTCGAAGACTGCGCGGATGCGGGCGACAGCTACGATTTCTCACCGCTTGCGGGCGACACGCCGACGCGGTGCGACCAGTTCACGCTCGTCGACTGCCTGAAAACGCCGCTTGTCGAAAAGCTGATCGTGGAAGCCACCCTGCTTCTTCCGCCGGATCTCGCAGACCGTCAAGAAAATGCCCGAACGCCGTTATCCCTTCGTCTGGCGTGTGAATTACGCGATCACGATCCGAACCTGTATGTGGACAGCTCGCTGGAAAACAGCCACTGCGATCACCGGCTACGTTTGCTGATTAACAGCGATATTCACACCCGCCACGCAATCGCCTCGCAGCCCTTCGCGATAATCGAGCGCGAAACGGGGTGTCACGCTGAAGAGTGGCAGGAACACTATCGCGAAATGCCCGTGGATATCGAAACCAGCGAGGGAATCATCGCTGTCGCACAAGCGGGCAAAGCGCTGGTGGTGAATAGCCGCGGCATGAAGGAGTTTCAGATAATCGGCGACGCACCGGCTACGGTTGCCCTGACGCTGTTTAAATCAACGGGCGTGCTGGGACGCAGCGATCTCGACTGGCGACCGGGCCGGGCATCCGGCATCAATAATACGGTGGTCGAGACCCCCGATGCCCAGTTGCTGAAACCGTTGCGCTTCTCCTTCACCGTCGCGCTGGCCGATAGCGCCGATCATCTCACGCTTCGCCAGCTGGAAAATCAGACAGCGGGACAGCCCTTCACCTATCAACGGCAAACGCTGCACACGCTCGATCACCGTCTTGAGCGCTTTTCGTTGCGTCTGCCCGACCGCAGGCTTCCGGCAGAATTCTCATTATTGAACCTGCCGGAGCCGCTCATCCTCTCTGCCTTGCCCCATGCGCAGCAGTCGCAGGGTACGGTCGTTCGCGTGTTTAACGCCGGCACGGAGCCCGTTCCCGTCCCGGCAAGCCTGGAGGGGTTTCGTCAGATCAACTATCTGGAAGAGCCGGTGCAGCCGGTAACGGCTATTCCCCCTTTCGCGACCTGCGATTTTTTAATGGAGGCTTAATATGAACCTGCTTGCATTGACGCATCCCGATCTGGTTTTTATCAACCCGCCGCACCGTTCGCCTGAAGCGCTAATACGCTGGCTCGCCGAACCGCTCGCCAGGCAAAAAATCATCAGTGATGAAGAAACGTTCATCCAGAGCGTGTTACAACGCGAAAGTGAAGGTCCTACCGCGCTGGGTGAGGCGCTCGCCGTCCCGCACGGTAAAACCGAGGCGGTGCAGCAGGCGGCATTTTGTCTGGCGCTCTTTGACGACCCGATACGCTGGCCCGGGCTGGATGGTGACGAAGAGGTGAGAATGGTTTTCCTGCTCGCCATTCCGCCCGCGGAAGCAGGGAGTACCCATATGCAGCTGCTGACGACGCTGACCTGTTTATTGACGGAAGATCGGGTGCGTGAGCGACTGCTGGCGGCGCGCACCCGGGAAGAGGCGATGTCCGCGCTGAGTGCTGAAGAACCACAAAAACAGGACGATGCTCCTGAACGCTCCTTTCTCATCCCGGTGGTGCTGGGCAGTATCGCAACCGCAGCCTTTTTGCAGGCGGGACTGAGCTGGGTCTGCGGGGGGAGTTAAATGAACAGCGCTTAGCACACACCGTGCTGAGCGCTTGTTTTTGTTGAATAATCAATCAGATTTTTCTCGCCCGCCTTTACAATCGCTGAAGCGCCCGTCGTTTGTACTCTCGTCTTTTTACTTTGTTCTGCATCAAATAAATCGCAAACATGTTTGATGCAAATCACTATATGTAGCACTTAAAATGCACGCCGACCCAACATCTTGTATTTATCGTCTACTATTCCAACAACAAGACGGCGCTTACGCTGGCCGGAATTGTGGATAACACGAGCTGGGAACGCGGGAAGTCTTTGGCCTGGCGGGAAATGCGTCCGGTGAATACTTCTCCACCTCTGTGGATAACCTGTTTTTAAAAATGGAGTGATCATGACACCGCATGTGATGAAACGTGATGGCTGTAAAGTGCCGTTTAAATCAGAGCGCATCCAGGAAGCCATTCTGCGTGCAGCTAAAGCAGCGGGAGTCGATGACGCAGATTACTGCGCCACCGTCGCAGAAGTCGTTAGCAGCCAGATGAATGAACGCAGCCAGGTCGATATCAACGAGATCCAGACCGCGGTTGAGAACCAGCTCATGGCGGGGCCTTACAAGCAACTGGCGCGCGCCTACATTGAGTACCGCCACGATCGTGACGTGCAGCGCGAGAAGCGCGGTCGCCTGAACCAGGAGATCCGTGGCCTGGTGGAGCAGACCAACTCTGCCCTGCTCAACGAAAACGCCAACAAAGACAGTAAAGTGATACCGACCCAGCGCGACCTGCTGGCCGGTATCGTCGCCAAACACTATGCCCGTCAGCATCTGCTGCCGCGCGACGTGGTGTCTGCGCACGAGCGCGGCGAGATCCACTATCACGATCTCGACTATTCGCCGTTCTTCCCGATGTTCAACTGCATGTTGATCGATCTGAAAGGTATGCTGACCCACGGCTTTAAAATGGGTAACGCGGAGATTGAACCGCCTAAGTCGATCTCCACGGCTACCGCGGTCACGGCGCAGATTATCGCCCAGGTCGCCAGCCATATTTACGGCGGCACCACCATTAACCGCATTGACGAAGTGCTGGCCCCGTTCGTGACGGCGAGCTTCAACAAGCACCGTAAAACCGCCGAAGAGTGGCAGATTCCGGACGCGGACGGCTATGCGCATTCCCGTACCGAGAAAGAGTGCTACGACGCCTTCCAGTCGCTGGAATATGAGGTGAACACGCTGCACACCGCCAACGGCCAGACGCCGTTTGTAACCTTCGGCTTTGGCCTGGGCACCAGCTGGGAATCACGCCTGATCCAGCAGTCGATCCTGCGCAACCGTATTTCCGGCCTCGGCAAAAACCGTAAAACCGCCGTGTTCCCGAAACTGGTGTTCGCGATTCGCGACGGCCTGAACCACAAGTTTGGTGACCCGAACTACGACATCAAACAGCTGGCGCTGGAGTGCGCGAGCAAGCGCATGTACCCGGACATCCTGAACTACGATCAGGTCGTCAAAGTGACCGGTTCGTTTAAAACGCCAATGGGCTGCCGCAGCTTCCTCGGCGTCTACGAGGATGAAAACGGCGAGCAGATCCACGACGGGCGTAACAACCTGGGCGTGATCAGCCTCAACCTGCCGCGCATCGCGCTGGAGGCAAAAGGTAATGAAGCTGAATTCTGGACACTGCTGGATGAACGTCTGCAGCTGGCGCGGAAAGCGCTGATGACCCGTATCGCCCGTCTGGAAGGAGTCAAAGCCCGCGTCGCGCCGATCCTCTATATGGAAGGGGCCTGCGGCGTGCGCCTGAAGGCGGACGATGACGTATCCGAGATCTTCAAAAACGGCCGCGCGTCGATTTCGCTGGGCTACATCGGCATTCACGAGACCATCAACGCCCTGTTTGGCGACACGCACATGTACGACAGCGAAGCCCTGCGTGAGAAAGGCATCGCCATCGTTCAGCGCCTGCGCGACGCGGTAGACCAGTGGAAAGAGGAAACCGGCTACGGTTTCAGCCTGTACAGCACCCCAAGCGAGAACCTGTGCGACCGCTTCTGCCGCCTGGACACCGCCGAGTTCGGGATTGTGGAAGGCGTGACCGATAAAGGGTACTACACCAACAGCTTCCACCTCGACGTCGAGAAAAAGGTGAACCCGTACGACAAGATCGACTTCGAAGCGGCCTATCCGCCGATCGCCAGCGGCGGCTTCATCTGCTACGGCGAGTACCCGAACATTCAGCACAACCTGAAAGCGCTGGAGGACGTGTGGGACTATAGCTACCAGCACGTGCCGTATTACGGGACCAACACGCCAATTGATGAGTGTTACGAGTGCGGCTTCACCGGTGAGTTTGAATGTACCAGTAAAGGCTTCACCTGCCCGAAATGCGGCAACCACGATGCAGCTCGCGTCTCCGTGACCCGTCGCGTGTGCGGCTATCTCGGCAGCCCGGACGCCCGTCCGTTTAACGCCGGCAAACAGGAAGAAGTGAAGCGCCGCGTGAAGCATCTGGGAAATGGGCAGATCGGTTAATCCTCTGCCACGTTAATGCCCGGTGGCGCTGCGCTTACCGGGCCTACGGACCGCTCTCTTTTGTAGGCCGGGTAAGCGCAGCGCCACCCGGCGTGGTTATTCGCTATGAACTATCACCAGTACTACCCTGTCGACATCGTCAACGGCCCCGGCACCCGCTGCACGCTGTTTGTTTCCGGCTGCGTCCACGAATGCCCCGGCTGCTACAACAAAAGCACCTGGCGACTCAATTCCGGCATGCCGTTCACCGCGGAGATGGAAGATAAAATCATCAACGACCTGAACGACACGCGCATCAAACGCCAGGGGATCTCGCTCTCCGGCGGCGATCCCCTGCACCCGCAAAACGTGCCGGATATGTTGAAGCTGGTGAAGCGCATTCGCGCAGAGTGTCCGGGAAAAGATATCTGGGTCTGGACGGGCTACAAGCTGGATGAACTGAATGCGCAGCAAATGGAAGTCGTGGATCTGATTAACGTGCTGGTCGACGGCAAGTTCATGCAGGATTTAAAAGACCCGGCGCTCATCTGGCGCGGCAGCAGCAACCAGGTTGTACATCATCTGCGTTGATCAAAGGCGGATATTATCCATCCGCCCTTATCTCAAAAACGACTCAAACTCTCCATCGCCACCGCCTTAAACCCGGCGAAATCCTCGCAGCTACAGAGCCGTGACATCGCCCGCTCGCGCAGGAAAGTGACGAAAATATCGTAAATCGCCATCGCCTCTTCGTACTCGCTTTTGCTGATGGCGAGCAGGAAGATAACGTGCGCGGTTTCGTCGCCCCACTGCACGCCGTGCGGGGCGAGCACGGTGTAGACCACCGTTTTCTGCGCCAGCAGGCCGAGGGAGTGCGGCAGCGCGATGCCGTCGCCGAGCATGGTGCTGACGATAGCTTCACGCTCAACAACCGAATCCAGAAACTCCGCGCCGACAAAGCCTTCGGCCTCAAGCTGTTCACACAGCTCGCGGAAGAGCGTCTGCTGATCGATCGGCTTGTCGATAATGCGGAAATGGGCCGCGTCGAAGTATTTATCCAGCATCCACGGGCGGGTGCGGTCCACCAGCACCAGCTTGCCAATCTGCTCTAACTGGTAGTCGGTCGGGAACGGGGCGATCATCACCACCGGTTTTGACTTTTCGCTGACGCGGGCGGTCGCGATCACAAAGTCTTCGCTAATGGTTTCCGCCAGCTCGTACTCGCGCAGGGTGAGCGTGCGCGTCACCTCAATCTGCGGGTATTTACGCTGCAGTACCGCCTCAATCATGCGCACCATGGCATTACCGGCGTCGCATACCAGCAGCACGCGCGGCTGACGCTGGTAGCCGATGTTGTAGTGGCGCTCAAGCCCGACGCCAATATGCAGCACCAGGAAGCCAATCTCGTTTTCGCTGATCACATACGGCGTGTATTTGCCCCAGCTCGACACCGCGGCCAGCGTCATGTCCCACGCCATCGGGTAGTGCTGCTTGATGTTATCCAGCAGCGGATTGGGGATCATGATTTGATACCGCACGCGGGTGATCATGGTTTTGATGTGCGTGAGCAGGTCCGCGTGCAGCTGCGCGTCGCTGAGCAGGTTGTAGTTATAGTGAGTGTTGATATAGCGCAGGATGTAGTTGACCAGCGCCTCGTCGTCGTCAGCGTTAATGGCGCTGGGCGCGATCTCCTGAATCTGCCGCGCCGCAATGTGCACGCACAGCCAGCTCTCCTCCGACGGCGAAAGCGCCTTGCCCGCCAGCTGCTGGATGGTCACCGCGATATCCTTCGCCGCCTCGCGCACGTTCTCTTCCACGTCTTCGGCATGGAATTCCGGCAGCGGGTAACCTTCGCTGATGCGACGTACCGACACCGCGCAGTACAGGCGCAGGAACAGCTCGCCTTCATCGGTCAGGCGAATGTGGTGACGGGTCAAGGCGTCGTGCAGCACCGGCACCATCTGCTCCGCCACGCCCGCATTGAGCGCCACGTCGGTTACCAGCGGGTTCAGGCTGTCCTGCTGCGCCAGCTCCCAGAGCAGATCGGTCAGGCAGGCGCGGGTCGACATCTCGCTGCCAAACAGCTTCATGCCGTGGCGCGGACGGGTTTCCAGCGTCAGGTTGTAGCGATGAAACCACTCGCGCACCTCCGCCATATCGCTTTGCAGCGTGGCGCGGCTGACGAACCATTCGTCCGCCAGATCCTCCAGCTTAAGCGAAAACGCAGAGGTCAGAAAACGCACCACCAGATAATGCACGCGCTCCGGCCCGGTCCGCGGGATACGCAGCGCGCGCGGGTGGGATGCCTGAAGCTGCTGATAGCGCTCGGCGTCCTCAATTTTGAGCTGGTAGCCGTTGCCCCGGCTCAGGATGAACTGCGCGCCGTGGCTGGCCAGCAGCGCGTTCAGGGCGGTGATGTCCGCACGGACGGTTCGCGTGGAGACCGACAGCCGCTGCGCCAGCTCGTCCTGCGGCAGCGTCTCGTTTTGCAACAGGTCGAAAAGTTGCGCCAAACGTTGGTTCGGAAATCGCACGTCGTTGTCCTCTTACGGCTTAAGGTGAAATGACCATCTGGGATGGGCTGCCGACCGGGGTATAGTCTGGCTCAAAGCTCAATTTCCCGTCCTGCGCCACGCGGAAGCGGGTAATGTTGTCGCTGCGCTGGTTCATGACGTACAGCCAGCGCCCCTGTTTATCGAGCGTCAGGGTGCGCGGGTAGTCACCGCGCGTCCACACATCGTCCTGATGCGTCAGCGTGCCCTCCGCCGTTACGGTAAAGTGCCCGATGCTGTTATGCAAACGGTTAGCCACATACAGCTGCTTACCGTCGGCGCTTAATGCGAGCCCGGCAGCAAAGCTGGTGCCTTTGTAACCTTCCGGCAGGGCAGAAACCGTTTTACCCTCTTTCAGGGTGCCGTTGGTATTCACGGTATACCGGGTGAGCGTAGACGCCTCTTCGTTAATCAGCCACAGGGCATCGCCCTTCGGCGTAAAGACAAAGTGGCGCGGCCCGGCGCCTTTCGAGGAGGCGCTGATAAACGGCGGATCGTTCGGCGTCAGCTTTCCTGTCCGATCGTCAAAGCGGTACTGATAGATGCGATCCAGCCCAAGATCGGTGGAAAAAATGTATTTCCCGCTCGGATCGGCGGCGATCATATGCGCATGGGGGCCGTTATGATCGCTGATCGCGAAGCTGCCCTCGACGGCAGCTTCCGGCTTCGCCGCGCCCGGTTCGCCTTGATCCTGATGTGTGTCCGTGGCGTCACCCAGGCTGCCGTCTGCGTTAACGGGCAGCACCGCGATAGATCCGCTGACGTAGTTCGCCACCAGCAGATGCTGGCCGTTCGGCGTCAGGGAGAGATACACAGGCCCGGCACCGCCGGAGGCCACCTGACTGAGCTCGCTCAGCTCACCGTTATCGCCGACGCGCAGCGCCTGCACCACGCCCTGCTCCACTTCGCTTGCCAGATACAGCGTTTTGCCGTCCTGTGAAAGGGTCAACTGCGCCGCATTCGGCAGTTTGCTTACCAACGTTTTATCGTTCAGTGCACCGGTTTGCGGGTTAACAGTAAAACGGTACAGCCCTTCACCGTTCGGATTATAGGTACCCACCCAGGCGTATTGCGTCTGGGCGACAGCGGCGGTGGCGAACATTGAGAGTGAAGCGACAAGCAAGGTACGGGTGTGCATGGTGGCTCCTGTATAGGTGTGAGTTCTACTTCACCAGCTTCTTCGTCATCGCCAGCAGCGTACGCACATCTTCCGGACGCGTATCACCGCTGGCTTTGTCGATAATCGAGCTGTAGATATGCGGGATGATTTTGCTCACGCCCGCGTCGAGGGCGATCTGCAGGATCTCCTCATAGTTTTCCAGATCGATACCTCCGGTCGGCTCCAGCCAGAAGTCGTGACGGGCGCAGGCTTCCGCCACCGCTTTGTACTCGTCACGGCACTTCAGGCCGCCCATCGGGAAGTATTTGATAGAGCTGCCGCCGAAATCTTTCAGCAGAGCAATCGCCGTTTCCACCGGCACAATGCCGTCCGGCGCCGCGCTGCTCAACGGGCCGGTGGAAATTTTCACCATCCCGACGGTACCGGTCGGAGAGACCAGACCGTTGACCACGGAGTCATTTTGCCCCAGCAGCGCGCGGCTGGTGGCCACGCCGGTAAAGACCTGGTTAACGTGCTGCGGCTGCACCTGGCGGGAGATCTCGCTCACCATCGCCGACTGGTTCGGATCGCCCGCGCCCAGGCCAACGGAGAGCGCGTTATCAATCAGCTTCGCGTATTCGCGCATATCAGCGACCGCGCTCGCCACGTCCGGGTAATTTTTGGAGAGCACGCCCACCAGCACGTGGCCTTCCGCCGCCTCGTAGATGGCGCTGGCGTTGGCCTTTGAGCCAGCCAGCACGTTCAGACAGACGCGGTCACGGTAAAAGTTGGGGGTCAGTTTCATGCGTTTTTCTCCTGTCCTAATACTTCACTAATGCGGCGGTACACAATGTTCAGCTGGTCAGCGTTTACGCTGCGCACGTCCGCCTCGATAATCCCTTCGTTGGCCTTGTAGCCACGGAAGTAAATGGCGTACTCGCCCTGCTTGAGCTTCGCCACCAGGTCCCCCGTGCCGACGCCGGTGGTGGCTTCGTCAAACTTAATCTCGGTGCGGGCGATGTCGCGTCCGGCGCTGTCCCAGACCACGCGCGCGGTCACACCGTTCAGGGTGTTGAGCGCCTCGATAAACGGCGTCATTTTCGCCACCATCTCGGCACCGCTCTCTTTGGTGGCCGTCAGATAGTGTTCGATGGCGCAGGTCAGGCCAAGAATGCCCTCTTTACCCACCTTCATGGCGCGGCCAATCCCCGCCGTCTGGCGCTTCACCCACTCAACGTACTGGGTCTTGCCGATCACCAGCCCGCTGGTGGGGCCTTCGATCGCCTTCGCACCGCTGTAGATCACCAGGTCCGCGCCGGCGCGGTAGTACGCGTGCAGATCTTCTTCCGCCGCGGCATCGACGATGAGCGGCAAGTCGTGTTTACGTGCGACAACCGCCGCCTGCTCGACGCTGAGCATGCTTTTCTGCACGCAGTGGTGAGATTTGATGTACACGATCGCCGCCGTGCGCGGGGTAATCGCCGCCGCCAGCTGATCGGCGGAACATTCGTTGGCGTAGCCCGCTTCCACCAGCCTGCCGCCACCCAGCGCCACCATGGTGCCCACCGGCGCGCCAAAGTTCACGTTGTGCCCTTTCGGCAGGACGATCTCGTTGTTCTCAATCGGGGTGACGTGCAGGTTTTCCAGCAGCCAGTCGCTGTCTTTCACCAGCACCGCCGCCACGGACTGGGCGATGCCCGCCGACGCGCAGGAGACCACCGTCGCCCCTTCCACGTCCAGCAGCTTCGCGATGTATTCCCCGGTTTTATTGACCAGATCCTTCATCTCGAAATAGTGATTCATGCCGTCCATCGCCGCCTGTACCACCTCCGGGCGCGGCGTGGAGACGCCCAGCGCCGTCATGCGGCCAGAGGTGTTGATAACCTGCTTTAAGCGGTACTTCTCATAAATCGAAGGCATGTTCCGTGCTCCCTTGTTCAGTCATGTAGCCCTTGCCCGCGCGGATCGCGGCAAGCGGCACCAGTATGTGTTCAGCCTGCAGGCTGTCGTTTTCGGCATCCGTCAGCACCGTCGGCTGACGTTTAAGGGTGAACAGCGTCAGGTCGGCGTCGAGACCCGGCTGAATGCGGCCCTTGCGCGTCAGGCGCAGGCCGTCGGCGGCATTCGCCGTGACGCAGTCAATCACCTGCGGCAATGACATGCCGATGGCGAGAAACTTCGACATCACGCTTGCCAGCGAGCCCACCGGGCCGTTGATGCGGTTGCGGCAGTAGATATCTGAGCTGATGGTGTGCGGCAGAATGCCCATCGCGATGGCGCGTTTTGCCACCTCAAAGCTAAAGCTCGCCGTGCCGTGCCCCACGTCCAGACGCACGCCGCGCTTCAGGGCAGAGGATATGGAGGCGCGCAGCTCGCCCGAGGGCGTCAGAATGCGGTTAGGCTTGCCGTTATAGCAGTGGGTAATGATGTCGCCGGAACTCAGGAGTTCGGCGATTTCGTCGAGATTTGGCGGGTTGTTGCCGATGTGGACCATCAGCGGCAGGTCGCCGTTCTCTTTCTGAATCGCTTTCGCGCGCTCCAGCGGCGTGATGCCGTTGTCACCGACCACGCTGCTGCTCATGCGTGCCTTCAGGCCGACGATAAAATCAGGGTGGCGCTTCACCGCCTGCTTCACCGCGTCGGCGTCAACATTGGCCATGTTGGCCAGCTCGTTCTGGGCAATCAGCCCCACGCGGGAGATGTTCAGCAGGGCAAAGACCTCGGTGGAGGCCTTGCCGGTAATCGCGTAGAAATCGTCCACGTCGTCGGCCCCGGTGCTGCCCGCGTCTACCACGGTGGTCACGCCGGTGGCAACGCCCACGCTGTCCGGTTCGTCGTGGTAAATCGGGGAGTTCGGGTAGCAGTGTACGTGGGAGTCAATCCAGCCTGCGCTGACGAACACGTCACCGTTTAGCTCCACCGTTTTGCGGGCGGGAGCGTCTATGTCGCCCGTCGCGGCGATCTTCCCGTCCTGAATGGCGATATCGGTCAGGGTATCGTCGGCGAGGCGCGCACGGCGCAGGAGTAAATCAAACATGAGGATCTCCTGAAAAGGCGGGCGCCGGAGCGCCCGCGAGTATTAAAGGGCAACCGGGAACAGCCAGCCCAGAATCATTGCGCCGAGGATAGCGCCACCGGTAATGGGCTTCTGCCAGATGTAGAACAGCAGCGCGCCCAGCAGAGAACCCACGCCAATCGGAATGGAGGCGGTCATGGCGCTGAGGATAATCAACGGTCCGAGGAAACGACCGGAAGCGTTGCCCGCGCCCATCATCACGTCTGCGCCGTAGGTGGAGTTGCTCTGGTTGATGGTGAACTTACGCGCCAGGATGATGACGTAGCCAATCGCCAGACCAATCACCAGGCCGGTGATCAGCGAAGCAATGAAGTTGGTCACCGGGAACATGATCCCCGCGCCCAGCAGAAGCGCCGGTACGCCGAGACCTACGCCGGTCTGGATGGCACCGCCGATGTCGAGAATACCGACCAGCGACCCTTCGATAATACGGGCGAACAGGAAGCTCGCGCCAAACGCTGCCACCGCGCCGTAAACGCCGGTATCAATTCCCGCTTTCAGCATCGCCACGAAGGCCACTTCGTTAAACGCGCCGATGCCGTAGAGGTAGTACATGTGCGTCCCGGCAAACACGCCGGAGGAGAGCAGGCCAACGAAGATCGGGAACGACCAGTCGGCATACCAAAAACCTTTATTCTGTTCCATGTCGAGGCTCCTGTTATTTACCGCTGAGCGAGTTGTGGATCATGTCGAGCCAGTTCGGCACGGTCAGATGGAAGGATTCGATCATCTTCATGTCGAAGCCGCGGAAGAAGCCGCTCAGCACGAAGAGCAGAACGATCGCCGCCATCATCACTTTGGTGACGTGGTTCCAGCCGCTCTCTTCCACGCCTTTACCGATCAGGATCCCCAGCACCAGGCCCGGTACGGCGTTGCCCATAATCAGCTGCGCCGCGCCGCCAAAGATGGTGGCCCAGAAGCCCGATTTTTTACCCGCGTCGATGGCCGCCAGCCAGAAGATCACCGGCATCACGGTGTTGACCAGCAGGTTCGCGGCAGGCACCAGCACCTTCACGGCGGTGACCTGAAGCGCAGCGGGCACGGAGGAGGCGGTAAGGTTAAGGAAGGTCACGACGATCATGCCGATCACGCCGCAGGCAATCGCCATTTTGCGCGGGTCGTGCAGCGTTTCGCCGACGTTACGGTTTTTGATCATCAGCGCGGCCGCACCCCAGTTCGGGATGATGCGGTGGTCAACGTCCTGTGTGAAAGCCCCTGCGGCCACGGAAGAGGCCCAGGCGTTAAAGAAGAAGCCTAACCCAAAGGAGAAGTGGGACGCCGGATCCCCTTCGCAGGAGTTCAGTTCCCCCAACGTACGAAACGCGCCCATACCCTGAGTGGTAGGCGCATGAAACATGCGTGCAGCCCCGGCCCCGACACCGACGCCTACCAGGCCGCCGATGATGAGCGATTTTATTAATATAATTAAGAACATCAGTCTGCCCTTTTATGAATAATCAGCGTTGCGTGACGAAATCCACCTGGTCGAGATTGATGGCGGTCACGTTGACGGTCACATCCAGCTCCACGCTGTAGGTGCGTCTTTCCCGGCGCAGAAAGAAGAACAGAAACGCTTCTTTTCGCACCGCTTCTTGCGCCTGAACGACCTGCACATCCTGTGGCTCAATACGCAGTAAGATATGCGGTGAGGCTTTCATCACCGCGGCCTGAACGTGGTTGAGCGCGTCGGCAAAGGCGCGCGCTTTGGCGTCGCCCTTCCCCTTCACTCTCACCGTGGTTGTGAACTGTTCTTTCATGCTTATGCGCCGTATTTTTTCTGCCACGCCTGTACCAGACGCTCGCCCAGCTCTTCTTTATCCATAAAGCCAAAGCCCAGCACGTTGCAGCCTTCGTTGATGGCGGTGACGCCTTCATCCACGGAACGCATACCGTATTTGGCCTTGTAGCCATATTTGGTCTGGGCGGTGATGGCACCCGCGCCGCCGCTGCCGCAGAAGGAGATGCCGAAGGTGGCGTTTTCCGCTTTCATTACGTCGCCGAGCTTCATGTCTGCCGCCATGCCCGGTACGACAACCGCGCGTCCACCTGCTTTTTCCACACCGGCCGCCACTTTCTGACCTTTACCCAGGCGATCGCCAATCACGACTGTAATCTGTTCCATGTGTTGCTCCTTAAAGGTTGTCTTTCGCGACTTCAAAGTGAACGGAGAGCAGCCAGGCTTCTTCATCAGGAAGGTTGCCAAACTGCGCTACCACTTCACGGGCAAGCCGCATTGAATCCGGTGAAATTTCGTCAAACAGCTCTGCTTCAACCTCCGGCAGCGGCTCGCCGGTCACGGACCGGTGCGCCATGGCGCGCACGTGGGAAGTAAGCATCTGCTCCTGTACCGCATTGGGGATGATGTTGTTCCGGGCCAGCAGGGCATAAACCTGCTGCAGCATGGTGTTCGCGAGCTGTTCTGTTTGCTCTGCCTGTTCCCCAACGTCGTTCATTACCGCTCCGTTAATCACTGGTCTTACCCCGTTAATGGCTCTGGAATAAAACTAACGTTGGGGGGGAATTGTTTGTAGCGAGTTGTTTTCCACTTCGAAGTGGAAAGGGGAGCCGCAGCAGTGATCTGTGCCACATAAATACGGTGAATCTGGATTAATCACGGCATTTGCGTGATGAATATCACGTATTCCAGCGGCAAAACGCGCGCCGGGGAAGCGAAAACGTTCAGGCGTGGTGACGCAAAAATGTGATGGCGATAGGGTTTACTTATTACCGCGCAAAAAAACGGGGGCCACTGGCCCCCGCTGATTATTTGTCAGATGCGCGATCGGTTAACGGTATTTCTTGTGATACGTATTACGGGTCGTCACAAACTGCTCGGCCGCCGCCTGGGCTTCCTTCACTTTGCCTTCGTTAGCGAGCTTCAGCGCGCCGTCGATCTGGCCGACCAGCACGTCAAAGCCGTGGCGGTAGTCTTTCATCTCTGCACTGTCTGCCGCTTTGCTTTCCAGTTTAGGAGGCGTCGCTTTTTGTGCGTCCAGCGCCGCTTCACGCATTTTGGTCAGCGCGTCTTTCATTTCCGCCGCATTGTCGGTTTTCTGCACCACCTTCAGGTTTTGCCCGAGGATGCCCATGTCGTCTTCAAGATCGGCAGCAAACGCAGAAGAGCCAAGAACCAGCGTTGAAGCCGCGACGATCGCTAACAGATGTTTACGCATTGCTCACTTCCTTTTTTATTATCAACAAAACGCTATCTCTATTGTCCGGCGATTTTCATTTCCGGGAGTAATACAGAACCACACTGTATATTGCTGCGTGTTTCAATATCGTTACCGACCGTAACGATATTGCGCCACATGTCCTTCAGATTGCCAGCGATGGTAATTTCGCTCACCGGATACTGGATTTCGCCGTTTTCAACCCAGAAGCCCGCCGCGCCGCGAGAGTAATCGCCGGTGATGCCGCTGACGCCCTGACCCATCAGCTCGGTCACCACCAGCCCGGTGCCCATCTCTTTCAGCATCTGCTCAAAGTTGAGGCCCTGCCCGGCAATGCGCCAGTTGTGAATGCCGCCCGCGTGCCCGGTGCTTTTCAGCCCCAGCTTGCGCGCGGAGTAGTTGGTCAGAAGCCACTGGGTCAGAATGCCGTCTTTCACGATGTCACGACGCTCGGTGCGCACGCCTTCGCTGTCGAACGGCGTGGAGGCCAGGCCTTTCAGCAGGTGCGGATGCTCTTCGATGGTGAGCCATTCCGGCAGGATCTGCTTGCCCAGCGAGTCGAGCAGGAAGGTCGATTTACGGTAAACGGAGCCGCCCGCGATAGCGCCCACCAGATGGCCAAACAGGCCGGTCGCCACTTCGTTGGCAAAAATCACCGGCGCTTTCATGGTGGAGAGTTTACGCGGCGACAGGCGAGACAGCGTGCGTTCGGCACACTCTTTGCCTACCCACTCCGGAGACTGCAAATCCCCCAGCGCGCGGCCAATGGTATAGGCGTAGTCGCGCTCCATGTCACCGTTCTCTTCGGCGATGACGCAGCTGGAGAGCGAGTGGCGGGTAGAACAGTAGCCCTGCAGCATGCCGTGGCTGTTGCCGAAGACTTTGATGCCGTAGTGGCTGTTAAAGCTGCCGCCTTCGGTATTGGTGATGCGCTTGTCGGCCTTCAGGGACGCCTGCTCGGCGCGGGCAGCCAGCTCGATCGCTTCGTCCGGCGTCACTTCCGCCGGATGGAACAGGTCGAGATCCGGCGCGTCAAACGCCAGCAGATCTTTATCCGCCACGCCGGCGTAAGGATCCGGCGAGGTATAACGGGCGATATCCAGCGCGGCCTGCACCGTACGGGCGATGGCATCCGGACTGAGATCGGTGGATGACGCACTGCCTTTGCGATTCTGGTGATATACCGTGATACCCAGCGCGCCATCGCTGTTGAATTCGACATTCTCCACTTCGCCATAGCGGGTGCTCACGCTAATGCCGGTGGTTTTGCTGACCGCCACTTCGGCGCCATCTGATTTTTCTGAAGCAAGCATCAGCGCGGTGGAGACGGCTTCTTCCAGAATCTTACGCTGCGCTTCAACTTGTGAGGTTACTTTCATCGCAAATGCCATACTGTAAGAGAGAGTTAACTGAAGTCTAACAGAGAACCGTTTTTCAGTGCGCGTCTTAACTGGTAACATTAGCCTCTTTTTTTAAGGAGCCTGACATGACTAAGCAGCCCGAAGACTGGCTCGACGACGTTCCCGGTGATGACATCGAAGACGAAGATGATGAGATCATCTGGGTCAGTAAAAGTGAAATTAAACGTGACGCCGAAGAGTTAAAACAGCTTGGCGCGGAAATGGTAGAACTGGGTAAAAACGCGCTGGATAAGATCCCGCTCGACCAGGATCTGCGCGATGCCATTGAACTGGCACAGAAAATCAAAAAAGAAGGCCGTCGTCGCCAGCTTCAGCTTATCGGGAAAATGCTGCGTCAGCGTGATGTTGATCCGATCCGCCAGGCGCTGGACAAGCTGAAAAACCGCCACAACCAGCAGGTTGCGCTGTTCCATAAGCTGGAGCAGATCCGCGATCGTCTGATTGAACAGGGTGATGACGCCGTACCGGAAGTGCTGAACCTGTGGCCGGATGCCGACCGCCAGCAGCTGCGATCGCTTATCCGCAACGCGAAGAAAGAGAAAGAAGGGAATAAGCCGCCGAAGTCTGCGCGCCTGATTTTCCAGTATCTGCGCGAGCTGTCTGAGAACGAAGAGTAATCCGTTCCCCTCACCCCGGAGGGGCGAGGGGGAAAAGAACGTAGGCCCGGTAAGCGTGAGCGCCACCGGGCTTTTTTTTACGCCTCGGCGGCCGCTTCCGCTTTCTTCGCCAGACCGTCCAGCAGCTTCTGATGGATCCCACCAAAACCGCCGTTGCTCATCACCAGAATATGGTCGCCGGGCTGAGCGGCTTTCACCACCATATCCGCGAGCGCATCCACATCCGCGCTCCAGTGCGCAGGCTGGATGCAGGCATCGGCCACTTCCGCCACCTGCCACGGAATATGCTGCGGCTGCAGCAGGAAGACTTCATCGGCACGTCCTAACGACGGCGCGAGATCGTCTTTGCAGATGCCCATCTTCATGGTGTTCGAGCGCGGTTCCAGCACCGCCAGAATGCGCGCGGTACCGCCAACTTTGCCACGCAGGGCGGCAAGCGTCGCCAGAATGGCCGTTGGGTGGTGCGCGAAATCGTCATACACGGTGACGCCGTGGGCTTCACCGCGCAGCTCCAGACGGCGGCGGGCATTGATAAACGAACCCAGCGCATTCGCCGCATCCGCAGGCTGAACGCCCACGTGACGCGCTGCCGCAATCGCCATCAGGCCGTTGTGCATGTTGTGTTCGCCCACCAGGCCCCACTTCACCTCGCCCACTTTTTCGCCGTCGAGCAGCACTTCCCACTCGGAGGCATCGGCGTTGAGTTTCTTCGCCTGCCAGTGGCCCTGCTCGCCCACCAGCTCCTGCTCGCTCCAGCAGCCCATTGCCAGGGTCTGCTTCAGGTTGATGTCGTTTTCCGGCAGGATGATGCGGCCCTGGCCCGGCACGATGCGCACCAGGTGGTGGAACTGTTTCTGTATGGCTTTCAGGTCGTCAAAAATATCCGCGTGGTCAAACTCAAGGTTGTTGAGGATCAGCGTGCGCGGGCAGTAGTGCACGAACTTGGAGCGCTTGTCGAAGAACGCGCAGTCATACTCGTCGGCTTCGATCACAAAGAACGGGCTGTCCCCCAGGCGCGCAGAGACGTCGAAATTACCCGGTACGCCGCCGATGACGAAGCCCGGCTTGTAGCCGCAGGCTTCGAGGATCCAGGTCGCCATGCCCGCGGTGGTCGTTTTGCCGTGGGTACCGGCAACGGCAACCACCCAGCGGTCGCGCAGGACGAAGTCATGCAGCCACTGCGGGCCGGACATGAACGGAATATTGCGTTCCAGTACCGCCTCAACGCACGGATTGCCGCGGGTCATGGCGTTGCCAATAATCACCAGGTCCGGCTCGGGATCCAGCTGGCTGGCATCGTAGCCCTGAATAAGAGAGATGCCCTGTTTCTCCAGAAGTGTGCTCATTGGCGGATACACATTGGCGTCCGAACCTGTCACCTCATGGCCCAGCGAGCGCGCCAGCATTGCCAGTCCGCCCATGAAAGTGCCACAAATCCCCAATATATGAATGCGCATACGTCACTATCCTTCTTTAATGTGGCGCACATTTTACTCACATGTTAGCGGCTGTGAAACGCATTTCAGGTAAATCCGTATGTTGCTGGCGCGATTCACCTCTGCGCTACTATTTGAATATTTGTTAAGATTGTTGGGCTTTAGTCGTTTTAGTGAACATACAATCGCTCTACTCACAAAGATGCAGGGAAAGTGTTATGAAAACGTTAGGTGAATTTATTGTCGAAAAGCAGCACGAGTTCTCTCATGCTACCGGTGAACTCACTGCTTTGCTGTCGGCAATAAAGCTGGGCGCTAAGATCATCCACCGTGATATCAACAAGGCCGGTCTGGTCGATATCCTGGGTGCCAGCGGTGCCGAGAACGTTCAGGGCGAGGTTCAACAGAAACTCGATCTGTTCGCAAATGAAAAACTGAAAGCTGCACTGCGCGCGCGCGACATCGTTGCGGGTATCGCCTCCGAAGAAGAAGATGAAATTGTTGTTTTCGAAGGGTGTGAACACGCGAAATACGTTGTTCTGATGGATCCGCTCGACGGCTCCTCTAACATCGATGTTAACGTTTCTGTCGGTACCATTTTCTCCATCTACCGCCGCGTCACGCCTGTTGGCACGCCGGTGACCGAAGAAGATTTCCTGCAGCCGGGCATTAATCAGGTTGCTGCCGGTTACGTCGTCTATGGCTCCTCCACCATGCTGGTCTACACCACCGGTTGCGGGGTACACGCCTTTACGTACGATCCTTCCCTGGGCGTTTTCTGTCTGAGCCAGGAACGCATGCGCTTCCCGGAGAAGGGCAATACCTACTCCATTAACGAAGGTAACTACATCCGCTTCCCGAACGGCGTGAAGAAGTACATCAAATTCTGCCAGGAAGAAGATAAAGCGACGCAGCGCCCGTATACGTCCCGCTATATTGGCTCTCTGGTCGCGGATTTCCACCGTAACCTGCTGAAAGGCGGCATTTACCTCTACCCAAGCACCGCCAGCCACCCGGACGGGAAGCTGCGTCTGCTGTACGAATGCAACCCGATGGCGTTCCTGGCCGAACAGGCGGGCGGTAAGGCGAGCGACGGTAAAGAGCGTATTCTGGAGATCGTGCCGGAAAGCCTTCACCAGCGCCGTTCGTTCTTCGTCGGCAACAACCACATGGTTGAAGACGTTGAACGCTTTATCCGCGAGTACCCGGACGCGTAATCCCTCTCTTCAGGGGAGCCGATCCGGCTCCCCTGTTCATTTATATATTTTACCGTATAAGTGTTTATAAAAAACACGCTTTAATATTCGCCACTGCTCCTGCATTATTTCCATAACAGTTTGACAGATATTTCGTGGAGCAGAAACGCAATGAAAAATTATTCCCGTGCTAATACCGGCATTGATTTAAATCTTATCCCTGTATTTATTGAAATCGTCCGCTGCGGCAGCATGGCAAAGGCCTCTTTGCGTCTGGAGATGTCACGCCCTGCGGTGAGTCTGGCATTAAAGCGTTTTAATCAACTCTTTGATGAGCCGTTATTTCTCCGCAAAGGCTTATATCTTGAGCCGACGGAAAAAGCATTAGCCTTAACCAACTCGCTGGAAATATTAATGGGCGAAATTCACGATAATATCGGGGCGCTTAATTCCGGAAGGAATAAACCCCCGGCACAGAACGTACCGGGGCTGGGTAATATTATGCCGCGTTCTGAGTCGTCACTTTGAATGATGACATAGCTTCCATCAGCTGACGCGACTGCTCCTCAAGGGAGCGGGTCGCGGCGGAGGATTGCTGCACCAGCGCCGCATTCTGCTGCGCGGTTTCGTCCATCTGGTTTACCGCAATATTCACCTGCTCAATGCCGCGGCTCTGCTCCTGAGACGCGGTCGCAATCTCACGCATCAGTTTGGTCATGCGCAGCACTTCTGTTGCGATCTCATCCATCGTTTCGCCCGCCTGCTGGGCCAGCTCGCTGCCCTCGTTAACGTGGGTTTGCGAATCACTGATAAGAGAACGAATCTCCTTCGCCGCGTCGGCGCTGCGGCTGGCCAGGTTTCGCACCTCGCCCGCGACGACGGCAAACCCGCGCCCCTGCTCGCCCGCGCGCGCCGCCTCTACGGAGGCGTTAAGCGCCAGGATATTGGTCTGGAAGGCAATGCCGTCGATCACGCTCAGGATGTCGGCGATGCGCGCCGAGCTGCCGGAGATATCGCGCATTTTTTCAATCACGTAGCAGACCATTTCGCTGCCGTGATCGGCCGTGTCGGACACCGACTTCGCCAGCTGGTGCGCCTGCTCGGCGTTATCGGCGTTGAGCTTCACCGTGGCGGTGATCTGTTCCATGCTGGCCGCCGTCTGCTCCAGCGACGTGGCGGTGGATTCCGTTCGCTCGGCGAGATCCCGGTTCCCCAGCGTCAGCTCGCGGCTGCCGGTGTCAATCTGCGCGCTGGCATCGCGTACCCGCAGAACCGAGTTCATCAGCGACTGACGCATCTCCTCAATGACCGCGTTAAGGCGGTTAAACTCCTGGCTCGCGGGCGCGGCCAGCGTATGGGTTAAATCGCCCGCCGCCACGTTCTCCAGCTGAGCAATCGACGCCGAGAGCGGCTTGAGCAGCATATGGCGCAGCGCCAGCCAGGCCAGCACGATAATGCCCGCCGTCAGCAGCGCGGCGACGATAATCAGGATCAGGACGCGGGTTTTACTCGCCTGCACGGCACTCACTTCCGCCTGACCTCGCGCTTCGCTCCATTTCTGAAACGCCTGCATGTCGTTATCAAACGCTGACGCCAGCGGGATCAGCGTCTTCTCCAGCAGATCGTAATACCCGTCCGCGCTCTGGTCGTTGAGGGTTTTCAGCATCGGGTTGATCCCCTGCTGGTTATACGCCGCCAGGCTGGCTGCCACTTTATCGAGCAGCTGCTGCCCCTGCTCGTCAGCCACGCCGCCGTCGATCACGTCCTTCAGCGTTTTCTGGGCCAGGGCGACTTCCTGATTAATGTTTTTTACCGCGCTGGCCGCATCGTCCAGCATGCCGATTTCCATCATGCGGACGGCCTGACCCGCTTCATTGCGCGCGCGCAGGATCAGCGTATAGCCTGAATTAAGCTGCACCATCTGCTCACCCTGAAGGTGATTAATACGCTGCAGCGAAGAAGAACTCTGTGTGAGGGCATAAATGCCAATGCCGCTGACAATCAGCAGCAGAAGGGTCATAACGGCCAGTAAAGAGAGCAAGCCGGTACGAATCGATAGCGTTTTCAGCATGATATTATTTCCGGTAGCGAGATATTTCTGGGCATAAAAAAAGAGTATCGGCCGCTACCGGAAAATGTTTAGACTTTCAGCATGTTATCGCTCTGTTACCGATGTGTTCACGCGGGTAACAGGCGAGCTTTGACGGTTCTCCCAGAGCACCGTCAGGCCGCGCTGCAGGGCAATAAAAATAAACAGCAGAATGCCGATGGCGATCTTCGTCCACCAGGAGCTGAGCGTGCCGTCAAAGTTGATATAGGTCTGGATCAGCCCCTGAATCGCCACGCCGAACAGCGTCCCCAGCACCGTCCCCACGCCGCCGCTGAGCAGCGTACCGCCGATGACCACAGAAGCAATCGCATCCAGCTCCACGCCAACGCCTGCAAGGGCATAGCCCGCCTGGGTATACACCGAGAAGACGATCCCCGCCAGCGTCGCCAGGCCGGTCGAGAGCATATAGATGCGGATGGTGGTGCTGCGGGTCGAGATCCCCATCAGGTTGGCCGACGTGGCGTTGCCGCCAATGGCGTAAACCTGATTGCCAAACCGGGTGCGGTGGGCGAGGAAGATGCCAATCACTACCACGCCCAGCATCAGTAGCCCCATCGCGCTCAGGCGGCCGCCGCCGGGGATTTTCCACGCCAGGCTGGAGAGCGTGTCGTACACCGGATGGTTAATGGGAATCGACTCTTCCGACACCAGGTAGCTCACCCCGCGCAGGAAGAACATCCCCGCGAGGGTAATGATAAATGCCGGAATTTTTAACGCGTCGATCAGCAGCCCCATAAAGGCGCCAAACGCGCAGCCCATCGCCAGCACCAGCGGGAACGCCAGCAGCGGTGAGATGCCCCAGAAGCCGATCGCTTTCGCAAGGAACACGCCCGTAAACGCGATCACCGACCCGACGGAGAGGTCGATCCCGCCGGAGAGGATCACAAAGGTCATGCCGACGGCGATGATGCCTAAAAAGGCGTTATCGGTCAGGATATTGCAGATCACGCGCGTCGAGGCAAACCCCGGGAACTGGGTCAGGCAGTAGAGATAGCCCAGCACAAACACGCCCAGCGTGATCATTAACGGTAAATTACGTTTTATCATGGCCACGGATCCCCTTAATGATGCTGACAAAGCGCGGCGACTGGACGATCAGCACGCAGAGCACGACCACCGCTTTCACCACCTGGTTGAGTTCCGGCTGGAATCCCGAAAGCAGGATCCCGGTGTTCATGCCCTGAATGATCAGCGCGCCGATCGCCGAGAGCAGCAGGTTAAAGCGCCCGCCCATCAGCGACCCGCCGCCGATCACCACCGCCAGGATCGCATCCAGCTCCAGCCAGAGCCCGGCGTTGTTGGCATCGGCTCCGCGAATATCCGCCGCGACGATCACGCCGGCGATGGCAGCGCAAATACCGCTCAGCACGTAGGTCAGCATCACCATCAGCCGCGTGTTAACCCCGGCGTTGCGCGCGGCGCGAATGTTGATCCCGACGGCCTCAATGAACATGCCCAGCGCCGTTTTGCGGGTGAAAAGCCAGAACACCACGAGCGTCACCAGGGCAATCATCACCGGCGTCGGGAAGAACAGAAGGTTGCCGCTGCCGAGCCACGCCAGGCTCGGCGAGTTAAAGGTGACGATCTGTCCGGAGGTAATCAGCTGCGCGACGCCGCGCCCGGCCACCATTAAAATGAGCGTGGCGACAAAGGGCTGGATTTTCAGCACCGCCACCAGAATGCCGTTCCATAATCCGGCCAGCACGCCAGTGCCTAAGGCTGCAAGCAGGACCACCGGCAGGCTATGCCCGGCCACGGTCATGGAGGCTGCCGTGGCCCCGGCGATAGCCATCACCGCGCCGACG
Organism: Enterobacter cloacae complex sp. 2024EL-00227; assembly: GCF_043945315.1. Taxonomy (NCBI): domain Bacteria; kingdom Pseudomonadati; phylum Pseudomonadota; class Gammaproteobacteria; order Enterobacterales; family Enterobacteriaceae; genus Enterobacter; species Enterobacter cloacae complex sp. 2024EL-00227. The sequence goes on along the minus strand of NZ_JBIMQP010000012.1, from coordinate 92,288 downwards.
GAGAGATCAATCCCGCCGGTGGCGATGACCAGCGTCATCCCGATGGCCAGCAGCGCCACGGGCGCGGCGCGGTTTAAAATGTCTATCGGGCTGCCAAACAGGCTGCCATCCTGCACGATAATCTGGAAGAAATGCGGCGCGACCAGGCTATCCACCAGTAAAACCACCAGCAGCGCCGCGATTTGCGGCGTGCCGGTCGGCCAGCTGAAGCGGCGCTTTGACTCACCGGTTTGCGAAAGCGAACGGGACATCACGATTCACTCCTTATGCCGCGATGGCATTCATGATCGCCGGAACGGACAGCTTATCCAGCGGGATCTCTGCCACCTGTTTACGATCGCGCATGATGATGACGCGATCGGCATAGCCCACCAGCTCTTCCAGCTCGGACGAAATGACCAGCAGGGCCAGACCGTCTGCGCACAGGGTTTCGATAAGCCGGATAATTTCGGCGTGCGCCCCTACGTCAATGCCGCGGGTCGGTTCGTCGAGGATCAGGAACTGGGGTTTGGTCAGCAACCAGCGGGAGAGCAGCACTTTCTGCTGGTTACCACCGGAGAGGAACTCGATGGGCTGTTCCGCGCTCGGGGTGCGGATGCCGAGCTGGCGGATAAAGCGCTCAGCAATGGCGTTCTGCTCTTTGCGTGGGATCGGCCGCAGCCAGCCGCGCTGCGCCTGAAGCGCCAGAATGATATTTTCCCGCACCGAGGCGGCGGCAATAATGCCGTCCGTTTTCCTGTCTTCCGGGCAGAAACCCACACCCAGACAGGAGGCCTGATGCGGCGATCGCAGGGTTTGCGGTTTGCCCTTGATCAGCGCGCTGCCGCTGTCGGCGGGCTTGATCCCGAAGATCACCTCGGCTGTCTCGGTACGCCCCGAGCCCAGCAGGCCCGCCAGCCCGACAATTTCGCCCGGCCGCACCTCAAGATTAAACGGCGAGATGACCCCTTTTTTGCCGTAATCGCTGAACGCGGCGACCGGCTTCTCGCTCAGCAGCGTGCGGCCCGCGCGCTGAAGGGCGTTGGTCTCCAGCTCGCGGCCCAGCATCATTTTGACCAGCTCGATCTGCGGCAGCTCGCGGGTTTCGCGGCAGCCGACAAAGCTGCCGTTGCGCAGCACCGTAATGCGGTCGCTCACCTCGTACACCTGATCGAGGAAGTGGGTAACGAAGATCAGGCTGACGCCCTGATCGCGCAGCTGGCGCATCAGGGTAAAGAGCATTTCCACCTCCTGGGTATCGAGGCTGGCGGTGGGTTCGTCGAGGATCAGCACCTTTGCCGAGAGATCGATCGCGCGGCAAATGGCGACGATCTGCTGCATCGCCACGGAAAAGCGGTTCAGCGGCTCGCGGACGTCGAGAGAGAAGCCGTAGGATTCCATCAGCTTTGTCGCCCGCGCCTCCATCTCTTTACGGCGCAGCAGGCCAAAGCGTCGTGGCTCACGGCCAATAAACAGGTTATCCGCCACCGACATATTCGGCAGCAGGTTCACTTCCTGGTATACCGTCCCGATCCCCAACTGCTGGGCATGGGCGGTGTTTTTGGGCGAAATGGCGTTACCTTCCAGCCAGATGGTGCCGCGGTCGGCGTGATAAACGCCGGTCAGAGATTTAATCAGCGTCGATTTTCCCGCGCCGTTTTCCCCCAGCAGCGCCATGATCTCCCCGCGCCGCAGGCTGAAATCAACGTTATCCAGCGCCTTTACGCCGGGGAAGAATTTACTCAAGCCCTCTGTGCGGAGGATTTCCTGGTGTTGTTCAGTGGTCATGGTTTCCCCCTGCATCAAGCCGGATGGCGCTACGCTTATCCGGCCTACAAAAGAGCGTATCGTAGGCCGGGTAAGCGCAGCGTCACCCGGCATGTTCAGACAGGCTTAGTAGCCCATATTTTTCTTCTTCTCTAACTCTTCTTTCGCCGTGTCAGGCAGGTAGAGCGTGGATTTGGTGACCGTCACTTTCTCCGGCATCGTGCCGTCTTTCTTGAATTTCTCCAGCGCGTCGAATGCCGGGCCGGCCATGTTTGGCGTCAGCTCCACGCTGGCGTTGGCTTCGCCGTCGATCATCGCTTTGTAGATATCAGGCACGCCGTCGATAGAGCCGGTGAGGATATCTTTGCCCGGCTTCAGGCCCGCTTCTTTAATTGCCTGAATCGCGCCGATCGCCATGTCATCGTTGTGGGCGTAAACCATGCAGATGTTCTTGCCGTTGTTTTCAGCCTTAATGAAGCTCTCCATCACCTCTTTACCTTTGCTGCGGGTAAAGTCGCCGGACTGAGAGCGGATAATCTTGATGTTTGGCGCTTTCGCGATGGCTTCAGCAAAGCCTTTTTTACGGTCGATGGCCACGCTCGCCCCGACGGTGCCCTGCAGTTCAACAACGTTACACGGCTTGCCGTCGACCTGTTTTATCAGCCAGTCGCCAATTAGCTGCCCTTCCAGCACGTTGTTGGCCGTCACGGTGGTCATATAGAGAGATTTGTCTTTGACGTCGATGGAACGATCGAGCAGGAAGACCGGGATTTCAGCGTCTTTCGCTTCCTTCAGGACGGGTTCCCAGCCGGTCGCCACGACGGGTGCAATAAAGATGGCATCCACGCCCTGGGCGATAAAGGAGCGCACGGCTTTGATCTGATTCTCTTGTTTTTGCTGACCATCGGCGATTTTCAGGGTAATGCCGCGTTTCTGAGCTTCGCTTTTCGCCACGTTGGTTTCTGCCGCTCGCCAGCCAGATTCAGAGCCGACCTGCGAAAAACCTACGGTTAAGGGAGCGGCCATCGCCATAGACGACATGGCTGCCGAAACTGCTGTGACAAGGAGTAAGCGCTTCCACATATGAACGTCCTCGTAGGGTGAGTTATTGTTGGTTAAAAGATGTTCTGCGGAATGACTATAGCCCATGAAATATGTAACGAATTGCGTTACATCACACTTCAGAAAAGTGAATAAAACGTTAATCACAAGTTTGTAATCGCTTTCATTTCTCCATGAAAAATGCGGCTGAGTTTATGGATTTTTCTGTCATGGAATCGGTCTGAAAAGTGGGAAGAACGTGGAGAGAAGGCGAAAACAGGCGGAGACATTCAGCGCGAGTTGGCTATAATACCTGCCACTTGTTTACCATCCATTTTAAAGGACACCGACATGAGCTTACTCAACGTCCCAGCGGGTAAAGAACTGCCAGAAGACATCTACGTAGTTATCGAAATCCCGGCTAACGCAGATCCGATCAAATACGAAGTGGACAAAGAGAGCGGCGCCCTGTTCGTAGACCGCTTCATGTCTACCGCGATGTTCTATCCGTGCAACTACGGTTACATCAACCACACCCTGTCTCTGGACGGTGACCCGGTTGACGTGCTGGTCCCAACGCCATACCCACTGCAGCCAGGCGCAGTGATTCGCTGCCGTCCAGTTGGCGTGCTGAAAATGACCGACGAATCCGGTGAAGATGCGAAGCTGGTTGCGGTACCGCACACCAAGCTGAGCAAAGAATACGATCACATCAAAGATGTGAACGACCTGCCAGAGCTGCTGAAAGCGCAGATCACTCACTTCTTCGAGCACTACAAAGACCTCGAAAAAGGCAAGTGGGTTAAAGTTGACGGCTGGGACAACGCAGAAGCAGCGAAAGCGGAAATCATCGCCTCTTTCGAACGCGCTGCTAAGAAGTAATTCTTACTGCTGTTAATGAAGGCCCCGCGAGTCGGGGCTTTTTTATTTCCCTGGTTTAAAGTAGTACAAACTGAATTTTTAAGAATAATTCCATTCTTTATGTTTTTGACATTAAAACCAAAAAAGACACCCTATCATTTATAGTGGGAGTGGTTGAATAGCCTGGCTGTTCACAACATACTGTCATGATGATCATTAATCCCCATTCATTACAGGATTCATATGTAATCCATTAACATTGATGCTGCCCGCCCAACTGGGATTTATTTTATCATTGAACGGTTGTATTCCCGCGATGGTTTTATGCCTTCTATTGGGGAAATCAGCCCCTCTTTGACACAGGTACACCGTACTGTCATTCAGCTAAAACGCAAGCAGGATATGTTTATGGATGGTGTTAAGGTTACCCCTAAGATATTACCCTTTGGCAACAGATAAAATATATTACAGGTTCAAAAGTAACGACCAAGGATACAGATGCGTTAGTGTATACGACCGATTTTATCGGCTCCCTTGTTGCCACCACGCCTTTAGGTAATATTGAGCATGAAAATATTCCTCGCTTCCTCACGACAGAGTCTATCCACTCCCTTCCACAGGCGGTGAGTTATGGGCGTGATCCCATCCCACAAGTCCTTCTTTATGGTCGTAAGGATATAGTCTTCTTTATGGACAATGGTGGTAAGGGTACGCCAACCGCTATTGCAAAATATAACCACAATACTCGTGACCTTGCCATAATCAAAGATCAGCTAGAAGCCAGTAAAACGATGAAGGAGCTGCTATCTAAGGGAGCAAAATTATGAGTAAGAAAAGCCATGTCATGAGCCTATTCGTCCTTATTATTGCCTCCTTTGTCTTTGGCAGAAGTACTTATGTTGAATATCTGTCATGGTACTATGGAAGCGAACATTTAATATTCAGTCAAATAAATAGCGCATTACTATCTGGTTTACTTAACGGACTTTACTTCGCGCTATCATCAAGCATTATTTATGCGTTACTCACTCTATTAAAAACAATTCCAAGAAATATCTTGTTTTCTTGTCTTCTGCAATTCTTTATTAACATAGGGCTATATACACTTTTTGTTGCAGTAGATAGAGGTTATAGTAAATTGCATACTTTAGGCTCGGGTGCTACTGATATCACCCACAGCTATTTTTTAGGGGCGTTGCTGATGAGCACACTCCTGACCGTCGCGATCGTGAGCGTTATACATGCTAAGTTTCTTTCTTCAAAGCATAAAGATGGGCTACATAAAGGCGTTTGACTGTTACGGTAAAGACAGTAAATGGCAGTATCTCTGCATCATGACATTCCAGCTTGCCTGGTTTTTGTTTTACTTATGGATCCCTTATCGAAGCGATTATGTGATTCTGCTGTTTTTACTGTGTTTCCTGCCCGTCATTTCAAGCAATACGCGGTGCATAAACTACTATGGCCGTTCACGCGCCTTGTGTTTTTTATGGCTTATTGCGCCGTACATCATGCTGTTCGTTCCTCTGTTTTTAACCCGACGCCGGGATACAGAAGAGAGTTGAAGGAATAAAAAAACAACGCCACCTTACGGTGGCGTTGTCGTTTTTCAGTACTGGTCTCTGTCTAACCAGTTACCGCTTACGATCCGCGTTAACCCGTCGACTGGACGCTGGTATACATACATCCACGCGCTTCCGTACGGCGTCTGGATCAACTGGCGTGCGTATTCACCGCCCCTGGTGCGCAAGGCATCAAGTTCGGCAAGCGTCGCGTTATCAATACGATAAACTTCACCCTGTACTGTTCCTTCGCCCGGAACCGCGCCTGGATAGTGGCCCAGGCTGTACAACTGGTAGTTCTCGATATTGTAATTCCCCAGTAGCTGGGCATTGGTCATCCAGTGACTGTTGCCTTGCCTGGTTCGTAAACTGCCGTAGACAAATATTCGCATTGCTAAAACTCAAACTGATAGAGCAGATCAAGTGCCTGGTCTACGCCGGACACTGCTTCCAGATATAGCTTAGGCATCAGGCGATAGCGTAACGTGAGTGTTGCCAGTGAGTCAAAGATCCCCACACCATATTTTACCTGCAGACCCGGCAGTACATAGCCGCTGACCACCACCTGCGAGGAGTCACCCACGCCCTGGGTGTCCAGCGCCAGATTGCTTACGCCGAACGTCTCGCCGATTTTACCCACAACCTGCCCACTTTGTGCAACCCCCAGCCCCACTAACATCGAAGTCATCGCCGCGCTGTCGCTCTGACCGCTGTCGAGACCTTGACCACGCAGCAGGTAAGAGAGGGCTTCCTGCTGGGACATCGCCGGGTCAGAGAAGATCTCCGCCTTCGGTTCGTCGGCGGAACCGGTGACGCGTACCCCGGCAATGACGTCGTTTTCCGTCGCTTCCGGATTACGAACCGCTTCGATGTTCAGCAAGGGTTGATCCGGTGGACCGGAGAACAGCAGCTCGCCTTTACGGACAATCAGATCCTGACCATAGGCGTGGAATCGCCCTTCAGGGATATTGATCTGCCCGTTCAGGCCAAGCCCTTGTTTATCCTGCGCCACCTTCAGGTCGCCCGTAAGCCTCGCCTTCAGCCCAAACGCATCCAACCGCACGTTATTCCCCACGTGCACGATAAGGTTACTATTAATCGGTATGCCCGCGCTCTTCTGTTCGACCGGTTTCAGATTTTCATTGAGCATAACTTCATCACTTGAGACGCCGACCGCACTTTCCGGCACGTCGTGAACCACGATGCGCGCCCACGGCACGTCAACGCGACCGTCAAGCGTGAAGAGGCTTGGCGTAGCTTCAAAGACCACATCAGGCGAGACGTCCAGGCGCACCATCGGCGGTACGGTGATGCGCACCTTACTGCCCTTCGCGGCAATACGGGCGCGCCAGTTGTCGAGCTGGCTCCAGTCCGCGTCGCCGCTCAGATTGATTTGCCCCTGCTGCGTCAGTACCGATCCGCTCAGCGTCGAGCTCATGCCGTTGAAGTTCATCGCGATCTGGCTGGGCTGCATGTCAAACGGCATAAAGTTGCCGTCAATATCCACGCCGCTGAGGCGCAGCTGGCCGAACAGCTGAGGGCTTTGCGCATTGCCCGCCAGGCGCAGGTTGGCGTTCACCATGCCCTCGGCTTTTTCCCCGCGCGCGAAAATCGGGTTCACCATCGCCAGGTTGAAGTTGCGGATAGTGACGTTGCCGCCCAGATTTCGTCGTCCCTGTGGGTCGGTAATTTGAACCTTGCCGTCAAACTGACCGTTATTGGTGAGACGAATCAGCCAGCCCAGCTCCGCACGGTTGTTATGCAGGTCCGCGCTCAGGTTCAGGGTGTCGAAGGCCACCGGCAGCGGCGCGTCATTCACCTCCTGCGTCACCTTCACGTTACGCCCGGACAGCGTGACGCTGCCCTGCGGCAGCCCCTCTTTGGTGGTGTCCCAGGCGACATCGGCTTTTCCGCTGAAGACGCCGCTGGCCTGGGTAGTATCCGGCATAAACGGTTTCAGCATCGCCAGATCGAAGCGGTTGAGGTTGATCTGCGCGCGTCCTTCCGCGCCCGCATCGATGGTCTGCGGCACGCACAGTTCCGCATTCGGGTTGGTCCAGCAGTGCGGCCCAATGCTGATCTTCTGCTCGGCGTTGCGGTAGTCCAGCGCGATGGCGCGCGACAGCGCCAGCGGCCCGACCGGCGTGTTGAAGCGGGTGTTATCCAGCGTCCCTTTCCAGCGCTCCTCTTTGCGGTCGAAGCTGCCGGTCAGGTGAAGCTGGCCGGAGACCGGCTCGCCCTGCACGCGCAGCTGGAGATCGTGCTGCTTCTCGTTCCCTTTGGCGTCCAGGGTCACCAGGCTGATGTTGACGTCCGGCTGAGAAATGCGCTCCACGCGCAGGTTCAGGTTTCCGCCGATCTGGTCAGTGGATTTCACATCCCCTTCCACACGAACGCGGGCAACGCTCAGCGCCTGCCAGCGCAGGTTATTGGCGGTAATGTCCGCCAGCAGCTGCGGCGCGTCTACCGTGCCGCGCACCTTCAGGAGCCCCTTCGCCGTACCGCCCAGGCCCGGCAGGGCGTTATCCAGATTCGGCGCGTCGATGGTGGCGTCCAGATTGAGATCTTTCACCCCCAGCTCGCCTTTGATATCCGCCGTGTTGCGGCCCAGCGCCACGTGCAGACCCGGGATAACCCACTGCAGGTAGCTGTTGCCTTTCACCGAGCCTTCAACGTTTACCTTGTTCTGCTTCACGTTCCCGGTGAGCTTGATTTCCGGCACGTCCATCTGCCACGTGCCGCCGTACAGGCTGCCGCGGGTTTTGATCAGGCCATCCAGCTTCGACGGCCAGTCCGGCACCTCTTTGGCGGTGTTAATGCCCGTCAGCTTCAGCTCGCCGCGCCAGCTGATCGCCTGCTGCCAGTCGAGCAGCGCGGTCAACTCGGTTTTGCCTTCCAGCGCCGCGACGGTCAGCTTGTCGAGGTTAACCTGCTGTTCATTGCCCTTCGCATCCAGGGTGATGTTCGCGGGCGGCACGCCCTGCCCCTTCACTGCGGTGCGGAACGAGAGCGTATAGTCGGTCATCTTACCGCTCAGCTTCAGCTTCAGGTCATCGGCCTGGTACTGTTTTTCGCCGGTGAATGGCCAGTAAAGCTGCTTGCTGACCACCTCAAGATTGAGCGGCAGCCCGGCTTCCGCCAGCTGGGTTTGCGCACGCAGGACCATGTCTACCGGGCCGGAGAGATTGACCCCGACATCCAGCTTCTCGCGCAGCGCCCCGCCCACTTTGACCTTCACCTTCTCGCCTTTGAGCGGGTCAATGTTCAGGGCGCTATTCAGCGTGATATCCACCGGCCAGTTGTCGCGCAGCAGGGCGTTGCCTGACGCGTTCACCGAGCCCTGATTGGTGTCGATATCCAGCGCGTCGAGCTTCATATTGCCGTCAATGCTGCTGACTTTCAGCAGCATGTTATAGACCGTCAGGTCGGTATCGCCGGTCAGGCGCAGCTGCTCGCCTTTGAACTCTTCAATATTGAGGTTCAGCGGCAGATGCACATCGGTCATTTCCGGCAGGACAGGCTTCGAGAAGAGGTCTTTCAGCGTTTCGCCCAGCGGCTTCTCTTCCGGCTGCGGGTTCTGGATCTTCGGCTCGACGATCTCTTCCTGCGCCACGTCGGCCACTTTCGGCAGCGCGATCAGCAAGCCCTGCAGGGAGGTTGGCGTCAGGGTGAGGTTTTTCTCCTGCCAGCGCAGGCCGGAGCTGAAATCCATCACGGACACGGTGGTGTCGTCGATTTTGATATTGACGTTATCAAGCGCCACCCGATAAAGCGCGATCGGATACGGCGTGGAGAGATTCAGCGGACCGCTGTCCTCTTCCTCTACCGGCGCAGACTTCGGTATTTTCTTCGAATCTATCGCCACGTTGACGTCTTTTAGCGACAAGTCGTTGACGCAGAGCTTGCTGTCACGCAGACAGCCCAGCTTCACCGCCAGGTGAAACTCCCCGGCGTTCACCGCCACGCCCGGCTGCTCATAGCGGATGTTCTTCAGGCGCAGGTCGCGCCAGCCGCCCGTCACCTGGCCAATCTCCAGCCCCGGCACCCAGCGGTTCGCGGCGTTAAACAGCAGATGCAGCCCGGTTGTCGTTCCTACCAGAAACGCCACCGTACCGAGCAGCAGCACGATAAAAATCAGCACCCCGAGGCTTATCTTCTTCCATAAACTCATAATTCAGGCCCCAGACCGATGTAAAACTGTAATCCGTGTTCTTCTTTGTCGCCCACCGGCACGGCGAAATCGAGCTTAATGGGCCCGACGGGTGACTGCCAGCGTACGCCGACGCCCGCGCCGGTTTTAAAATCGCTGCGGCGGATATCGCTCACCGCTTCGCCGCCGTCGACGAACATGGCGCCCCACCATTTTCCGCTGACGTTGTACTGGTACTCCAGCGAGCCGGTAGCCAGCTTAGAGGCACCGATCAGCTTGCCGTCATCGTCCTTAGGCGCGATGGATTTGTATTTATAGCCACGGATGCTGCGATCGCCCCCGGCGAAGAAGCGCAGGTCCGGCGGGACCTTGTCGAAGTCGCCGGTTTCAATCCAGCCGAGGTTGCCGCGCACCACAAAGCGGTGTTTGTCATACAGCGTGCGGATCCAGACGTTCTGCGCCTGAATCACCGAGAAATCCACGTCGGAACCCCACATGGTGTTGGAGTAATCGATAGAGTAACGCTGGGAATCGCCCCAGGTCGGCATCAGGCCGCCGCGCGAGCGGGTGCGGCTGATCATCACCCCAGGATAGAGCAGCATGGTGGTGTTGGTGACGTTGGCCTGGGTAAAGTGATCCAGGCTCCAGCGCAGGTTGATGGCGCGCTGCCAGCCGCTGGAGAGATCCCAGTAACGCGACACGGCAAGCGTGGTGGAATCGGACTCGGTATCGTTCAGGTCGGTGCGCTTAAAGCCCCCCTGAACCAGGTAATATTGCTCAAGCGGATTTTTCAGCAGCGGCATTTTATAGCTGAAATCGAGCTGCTGTTCCGGGGCGGAAATGCTGGCGCTGGTGGTCAGGCTATGGCCGTAGGAGTTCATCCACGGCTTTTTCCAGGTGGCCTTCACGCGCGGGCCAACGTCCGTCGAATAGCCCACACCGGTTTCAATGGTGTTCTCGGTGCGCGGCGAAACAACGCCGTGCAGCGGCAACACCTTGGTTTTTCTAGACTTATCAAATTCAGGGGCGACAACCACGGAGTTAAACCAGCCGGTGGCTGAGAGCCGTCGGTTCAGCTCTCCCAGGTCGCTCGACTGGTAGTAATCCCCTTTTTTAAAGGGCACGAGGTTTTGCAGGTACTCTTCACGAATTTGCGACCCTTCGAACGTCACGTCGCCAAAGCGGTAGCGTTCTCCGCTGTCGTAGTCGATATCCCAGAAGGCCTGACGTCGCGCCAGCGCAATGCCCAGCTGGCTTTTATTGAACTGGCTGTCAAAGTAGCCCTTACGCAGGGAAACGCTGGTCAGCTCTTTTTTGAAGTGGTCGTAGTCACCGTGGTTGAGCACGGTGCCGATTTTCGGCCGCGTGCTGAGCAGGTCCAGGTAATCCCGGTCGGTACGCGCCCCGCCGCGCAGGATGACGTTGGTGCCGCCAATCAGCACCGGCTCGCCCGGCGAAACGCGGGCAATAAGCACCTGGCGCCCCTTCTTTGGGGGCGGGCGGAGATCGAAATCAATGGTGGGTTCGTAATACCCTAGCGCTTTTAGTCCTTCACGGATGGCATCATCGACGCGCGCGCGGAAACGCCGGTCCGGCGTCACCTCATCACTCTGGATGGTCGATAGCTGCGCACGCACGTTTTTTTGTAGCGCCCCGGATAACCCCTCAACCTGCAAACGGACATTCGCCGCGCTGGCAATCCCGCTTGTCAGCAACAGACTGACTAAACATAACTGGCGGATTTTTGTCACGTTTTCTCCTGAATATCCCTGTTTCCACCCTGGAAGCAAATGAAGTGCCGCTCCGCGGCAAAATACGGCCTGTTGGCCAAAAACCCGAATCTCGGGTTGAAAATGGGTGTAACACCCAAATATTTCTTATGATTAAATCTAGACTCATTCAGCGCATTTATTGTGTTCAATTAAACGCGCCGTGACAACCTTAACCGAAACATCGCACCCCGGGAGGCCCCACCGTGAGTTTATTCGACAAAAAGCATCTGGTTTCACAAGCTGATGCATTACCGGGACGCAACACCCCTATGCCTGTGGCGACTTTACACGCCGTCAATGGCCATTCCATGACTAACGTTCCTGATGGCATGGAAATCGCCCTGTTCGCTATGGGCTGCTTCTGGGGCGTTGAGCGCCTCTTCTGGCAGCTGCCTGGCGTTTACAGCACGGCAGCCGGCTACACGGGCGGTTACACGCCGAATCCAACCTACCGCGAAGTCTGCTCCGGCGAAACCGGCCATGCGGAAGCGGTACGCGTAGTGTACGACCCGACGGTAATCAGCTACGAACAGCTCCTGCAGGTCTTCTGGGAAAACCACGACCCGGCGCAGGGCATGCGTCAGGGCAACGACCACGGCACGCAGTACCGCTCGGCTATCTATCCGCTCACCCCTGAGCAGGATGCCGCCGCGCGCGCCAGCCTTGAGCGTTTCCAGCAGGCCATGCGTGAAGCGGGCGATACGCGCGAGGTGACGACGGAAATCACCACCGCGAAACCGTTCTACTACGCCGAGGACGATCACCAGCAGTATCTGCATAAAAACCCGTACGGCTACTGCGGAATCGGAGGTATCGGCGTCTGCCTGCCGCCACAGCTGGCCTGATTATCAGCCGTTAGATCGTCGCCCGTACCGGACAGCACCCGCTGTCCGGTCTGTTTTATGTAAAAATGTGACCTCTGGCAGATTTACATCTCTTTACGCTATACTAGCCGCTGAAATAATCGGCTCAACGCTACGAGCTGATGTTCAATGTGTTTCCACACAAATGGTATCAACTCCCCTTCTGAGGATCTGGCGAGAAGCCGGATAAACTATGTTAAACAGTATTTTAGTAATACTTTGTCTGATTGCCGTCAGTGCATTTTTCTCGATATCCGAGATCTCGCTGGCCGCGTCCCGTAAAATCAAACTGAAGCTGCTCGCCGACGAGGGCAACATCAACGCCTCTCGCATTCTCAAAATGCAGGAAAACCCCGGTACGTTCTTTACCGTGGTGCAAATTGGTCTGAACGCGGTGGCTATCCTGGGCGGTATCGTGGGCGATGCGGCATTTTCCCCGGCGTTTTATAGCCTCTTTGCGCAGTACATGTCCGCCGAACTGGCCGAACAGCTGAGCTTTATCCTCTCCTTCTCGCTGGTGACCGGGCTGTTCATCCTCTTCGCCGACCTGACCCCGAAACGCATCGGTATGATTGCGCCAGAAGCCGTGGCTTTGCGTATCATCAACCCGATGCGCTTCTGCCTGTTTGTGTTCCGCCCGCTGGTGTGGTTCTTCAACGGCCTGGCAAACGTCATTTTCCGCATCTTTAAGCTGCCGATGGTGCGTAAAGACGACATCACCTCTGACGACATTTATGCGGTCGTGGAAGCCGGCGCGCTGGCCGGGGTGCTGCGCAAGCAGGAACACGAGCTGATTGAGAACGTATTCGAACTGGAATCCCGTACCGTGCCCTCTTCCATGACGGGCCGTGAAAGCATTATCTGGTTCGATTTACACGAAGATGAGCAGAGCCTGAAGAACAAAGTGGCGCAGCATCCGCACTCCAAGTTCCTGGTCTGTAATGAAGATATTGACCACATCATCGGTTACGTCGACTCCAAAGACCTGCTGAACCGCGTACTGGCGAACCAGAGCCTGGCGCTGAACAGCGGCGTGCAAATCCGCAATACCCTGATTGTGCCGGACACCCTGACGCTCTCCGAAGCGCTGGAAAGCTTCAAAACCGCCGGGGAAGACTTCGCGGTGATCATGAACGAATACGCGCTGGTGGTGGGTATTATCACCCTCAACGACGTCATGACCACGCTGATGGGCGACCTGGTAGGCCAGGGGCTGGAAGAGCAGATTGTTCAGCGTGACGATAATTCATGGCTGATTGATGGCGGCACGCCAATTGAAGACGTGATGCGCGTGCTGGATATCGACGAGTTTCCGCAGTCCGGAAACTACGAGACCATCGGCGGCTTTATGATGTTTATGCTGCGTAAGATCCCGAAACGTACCGACTCGGTGAAGTTCTCCGGCTACAAGTTTGAGGTGGTGGATATTGATAACTACCGCATCGACCAGCTGCTGGTGACGCGCATCGACAACAAACCGACCATACTGGTGCCGAAGCTGCCGGATGCGGAAGAGAAGGTATCGGCATAACGTCGGTCCCCACAAACATCAACGGCTCCCATCGGGAGCCGTTTTTTTAACTACTGCATAGCACGTTGGTTAAGCCATCTCAGTTTGCAGACGCATAACCTGACGGTTGACTTCGGACATCACAGACAGGTGCTGTTTGTCCTTCACTTTTGGGACAAGGATTTTGCCCTTATCAAACTCAAAAGCGCCAACATCCTTGATATACAACCGTCCACGGAACAGGATCTTCACGTACTTCGCCACCTGAAGCGGGTTGTAGCGTTGGAAAATTTTCATTCTTGTATCTCCTGCGAATCATACGCTCTTGCGGTGCCACAATCGGCCCGACTGTCCTGAGCGCAAATTTTAATGCCCAATGACTATAGACCAGAACTACGGTGTTACCCAGTGTGCATAAGTTTATTTACCGTTTGATTACAATTATTCAGAATAATCTTTGCAAAGCGTGATAGAGAGCAGTATAAGCCGTCGTTTTTTCATGGATATGTGCGTTCGCCCGCAAACTGGCATCGGGATTGCGGGAAAACCACATTGATCGCACTTATCATTAAAAATGCATGACCAAGTGGTCGGATCACCTGCAAACAATAAGGAAACGCCATGACCCTACGTACTATCCTTGCAGCAGCCTGCCTGCTGCTGCCCCTGTGGGCTTGTGCTCACAACATTGAAAAAGGACAACGTGTACCGCCAGTCGGCATTGCTGACCGGGGAGAATTGATTCTCGACAATGATAAGTTTAGCTACAAAGCCTGGAATAGCGCGCAGCTCGCGGGCAAAGTGAGAGTTGTACAACATATTGCCGGTCGTACATCTGCAAAAGAGAAAAATGCCAACCTGGTGGAGGCGATCAAGGCGGCAAAATTCCCACACGATCGTTACCAGACCACCACGATCGTGAATACCGATGACGCCATTCCGGGCTCCGGGATGTTTGTGCGTTCAAGCCTTGAGAGCAATAAAAAGCTCTATCCGTGGTCGCAGTTTATCGTCGACAGCAACGGCGTCACCCGTAAGGCCTGGCAGCTGGAGGAAGAGAGCTCTGCGATTGTCGTGCTGGATAAGAACGGCCGCGTACAGTGGGTGAAAGACGGGGCGCTAACCCAGGAAGAAGTGCAGCAGGTTGTCGACCTGCTGCATAAGCTGCTGGCTCAATAAAGAGAGACGCGGAAGCCGGGGTTGAGGAAGGATTCGCGCGGGGTGTAGTCCAGCGGCTTGCCCTGCCAGTCATGAACGTGCGCCCCGGCGGCCGCAGCCACGGCGTGACCAGCCGCAGTATCCCAGACGTTCGTCGGCCCAAAGCGGGGATAGAGCTGCGCCTGTCCTTCCGCCACCAGGCAGAATTTCAGCGATGAGCCAATCGAGGTGGTCTGGTGTTCACCCAGCTGCTGCAGATACTCCTGCAGCTCGCTGTCGCTGTGCGAGCGGCTAATCACCACCAGCGGCGGACGCGCGTCGCGCACCTGGATCTGCTTGCGCACGCCGCACTCTTCCTTCCACGCCTTCCCTTCTGCAGCGCTGTACATCACCTTCATGACCGGCGCGTAGACCACGCCCAGCACCGCTTTACCCTTCTCAATCAGGGCGATATTGACGGTGAATTCACCGTTGCGCTTGATGAACTCTTTTGTCCCGTCCAGGGGGTCCACCAGCCAGTAGCGCTGCCAGTGCTGGCGCTCTTCCCAGCTTTGCGGCGCTTCTTCTGACAGGACGGGGATGTCCGGCGTTAAGGCCTGTAACCCTTTCAGGATCACCTTATGCGCCGCGATATCTGCCGCCGTGACCGGAGAGTCGTCCGCTTTGCTGACAACCTCCATGGGTTTACTACCGTCATACACCTGCATGATGGCATCCCCCGCATCCCGTGCGAGCTGACAAATTTTATCTAGCATTTTCCACCTCTTTGTTAACGCAGTGAGGTTAACTCTTTGTTTTAGTTATATCGTAATGTGAACAATTCCGCTATCTGTGAAGCAATTCCGGTTTCAGGTTGCTTTTTTCTGTCAGGATTCACATTTATGTAAGCAACACGTTATAGATACATACTCTTTTGTGGCCTGGATCGAAAAAAGGACTCTTCTGATGATTAAGTTTAGCGCAACGCTCCTGGCGACGCTGATTGCGGCGAGCGTGCAGGCAGCGACGGTCGATTTACGTATTCTGGAAACGACCGATCTGCACAGCAACATGATGGATTTCGATTACTACAAAGATACCCCGACGGAAAAATTCGGACTGGTACGCACGGCGAGTTTGATCAATGCGGCGCGTGGCGAAGTGAAAAATAGCGTGCTGGTCGATAACGGCGATCTCATTCAGGGCAGTCCGCTCGGGGACTACATGGCGACCAGGGGGCTGAAAAAAGGCGAGATCCATCCTGTTTATAAAGCGATGAACACCCTGGACTATACCGTCGGTAACCTCGGCAACCATGAATTCAACTACGGTCTGACATACCTGCATGATGCCCTGGCAGGCGCAAAATTCCCGTACGTTAACGCCAATATCATCGACGTTAAGACCCAAAAGCCGCTTTTTACGCCTTACCTGATTAAAGAGACTGAGGTTGTCGATCAGGACGGGAAAAAACAGACGCTGAAAATCGGCTACATCGGTTTTGTCCCGCCGCAGATCATGACGTGGGATAAGGCCAACCTCGACGGTAAGGTGACCGTTAACGACATCACCGAAACCGCGCGCAAATACGTGCCGGAAATGCGTGAGAAAGGCGCCGATCTGGTGGTCGTTGTCGCCCATTCCGGCCTCTCCGCCGATCCGTACCAGGCCATGGCAGAAAACTCCGTTTACTACCTGAGTGAGGTCCCGGGCGTCGATGCGATCCTGTTCGGCCACGCCCACGCGGTCTTCCCGGGCAAAGACTTTGCCAGCATCAAAGGGGCCGATATAGAGAAAGGGACGCTTAACGGCGTGCCGTCGGTGATGCCGGGCATGTGGGGCGACCATCTTGGCGTGGTGGATCTGGTGCTGAATAACGACGGCGGCCGCTGGAAGGTCACGCAGTCAAAAGCCGAAGCGCGCCCAATTTACGACGCTGCGGCGAAAAAATCGCTGGCGGCGGAAGATAAAAAACTGGTCGACGTGCTGAAGCACGATCACGACGCCACGCGCGAATTCGTCAGCAAGCCGATCGGCAAATCCGCCGACAACATGTACAGCTTCCTGGCGCTGGTGCAGGACGATCCGACCGTCCAGGTGGTTAACATGGCGCAGAAAGCCTATGCCGAACACTTTGTGCAGGGCGATCCGGATCTGGCGAAACTGCCGGTGCTCTCCGCCGCAGCGCCATTCAAAGTGGGCGGGCGTAAGAATGACCCGGCAAGCTATGTGGAGGTCGAAAAGGGCCAGCTCACCTTCCGTAATGCCGCCGATCTCTATCTCTACCCGAATACGCTGGTGGTGGTTAAAGCCACCGGGAAAGAGGTAAAAGAGTGGCTGGAGTGTTCTGCCGGACAGTTTAACCAGATTGACCCACACAGCAGCAAGCCGCAGTCGCTGATTAACTGGGACGGCTTCCGCACCTACAACTTCGACGTGATCGACGGCGTGAACTACCAGATTGACGTCACCCAGCCGGCGAAATATGACGGCGAGTGTCAGGCGATCAACCCGCAGGCGGAGCGCATTAAAAACCTGACCTTCAACGGCAAGGCGATCGACCCGAATGCCACTTTCCTGGTGGTGACCAATAACTACCGTGCCTACGGCGGTAAGTTTGCCGGTACGGGAGATGGCCACATCGCCTTTGCCTCGCCGGACGAGAACCGCTCTGTGCTGGCGGCGTGGATCAGCGCCGAGTCGAAAAAGGCCAGCGAAATTCATCCGGCGGTGGATAACAACTGGCGTCTGGCGCCGATCCACAGCGATACGCCGCTGGATATCCGCTTTGAAACGTCACCGTCCGAGAAGGCAGCCGCGTTTATTAAGGAGAAGGCGCAGTATCCGATGAAACAGGTGGCGACGGATGATATTGGGTTCGCGATTTATCACCTGGATTTAAGTAAGTAGCGGCGATTGTGCCGGGTGGCGCTTCGCTTACCCGGCCTACGGGATGGAAGATTATGGGTAGGCCGGGTAAGCGAAGCGCCACCCGGCTTTTACGCCGCGCGATCGTCCCGATTCGCCATCACCTTCGGCGTATTCACCTCAATCCAGTCCGCCAGCGCGGCGACTTTCTCGCTGACCTCGATCCCCATCGGGGTCAGGCTATACTCTACGTGCGGTGGCACAACCGGGTACGATACGCGATCGACAAACCCGTCCTGCTCCAGCGCCTGAAGCGACTGGGACAGCATCTTTTCGCTTACCCCGCCCATTTTACGGCGCAGATCGCTAAAGCGATGCGTTCCCTGGCGCAGCGCCAGCAGAATCAGTACCCCCCAGCGGCTGGTAACGTGTTTGAGCACCTCTCGTGAAGGGCACTGTTCCGCGAAGAGATTGCCATCGCGCAATTGTTCGCTGAGCGTCGGTATCGTTGTTTTCATACTTACCTTTTTGTACGTACTTACTAAAAGTTAGTTATGGTGCTAGTGTGCCACAACACCAGACAAACACGAAGGAGATTCATCATGATCGCGATTACCGGCGCCACCGGCCAGCTTGGCCATCTCGTTATCGAACAGCTGTTGAAAAGCGTACCGGCTAACCAGATTGTGGCTATCGTACGTAACCCGGCAAAAGCTGAAGCCTTAAGCCAGCAGGGAATTGTGGTGCGTCAGGCGGACTACACGGATGAAGCCGCATTCACCGCCGCGCTGAACGGCGTGGATAAGCTGCTGCTGATCTCGTCCAGCGAAGTCGGCCAGCGCGCGATCCAGCACCAGAACGTGATTAACGCCGCCAAAGCGGCAGGGGTGAAATTTATCGCCTATACCAGCCTGCTGCATGCGGATACCTCGCCGCTCGGTCTGCACGTTGAACACGTTGCCACTGAAAAAGCGCTGGCGGCGTCAGGCATTCCTTATGCCCTGCTGCGCAACGGCTGGTATACCGAAAACTATCTGGCGAGCGCGCCGCCTGCGCTGGAACACGGCGTGTTTATTGGTGCGGCAGGCGAAGGCAAAATTGCCTCTGCCACCCGCGCAGACTATGCCGCGGCGGCAGCGAAAGTGATTGCTGAAGAGGGCCATGCGGGCAAGGTGTATGAACTGGCGGGCGACCACGGCTGGACGCTGAGCGAACTGGCGGCTGAACTGAGCAAACAGAGCGGAAAGCCGGTCACCTACCAGAATCTCAGCGAAGCGGAGTTTGCCGCCGCGCTGAAGAGCGTCGGCCTGCCTGCCGGGCTGGCCGATATGCTGGCGGACTCCGACGTGGGCGCCTCGAAAGGCGGCCTTTTCGACGACAGCCGCACCCTGAGCAAACTGATCGGCCGTCCGACCACTACGCTGGCGCAGAGCATCAAAGCCATTCTGTAATTGTTACGGGCTGGTTATTTTTTGTGGCATCCCCTCGGGTCATCTTTGATAATGAAAAGATGACCCACGAGGAGGCTCACCGTGCAAGGCGTACCGGAACAGTTTAATGATGAAAGAGACAGCGCGCGCTTTCGCCATCTGGCGCAGCTGCCGGGCCTGGAGCTGTATCACGCGCATATTTCTGACTACGCCTTTGAGCCTCACACCCATGAAGCCTTCGGCATCGGCACGATTGAAACCGGTGCCGAACGCTTTCGCTATCGCGGCAGCCAGCATCTCGCGGCGGAGAAATCCGTCGTTACCATGAACCCGGACGAGATCCACACCGGCGAATCCGCCACCGAGGGCGGCTGGCGCTACCGGATGGTCTATATCGAACCCGATCTGCTGGAAGAGGTGACCGGCCTCCGACACTGGTGGTTCAGCGACGTGACCCGTCATGATCCGTTACGCTCACAGCAAATCGGCAGGCTTATTTACGGCTTGTGGCACACGGACGATCCGCTTGCGCAAAAAGGTTTACTGCTGGATCTAATTGATACCTTCCAGCCGTTTGCCCACCACGCGCCACGGGTTCAGGAAGGCGCGCACCGCTTCGAACGGGTACGCGAGTACCTGCACGACAACTATATGCGCGCTCTGACGCTGGACGAGTTGGCCAGCGTCGTCTCGCTCAGCCCGTACCATTTCCAGCGCCAGTTCAAAGCCCATTTTCACGTGACGCCGCATCAGATGCTGATGGCCATTCGACTCTGGCGCGCCAAAGCGTTTCTCACCCACGGCATGCCCGCCGCAGAGGTTGCCGCCGCAACCGGGCTGACCGATCAGTCACATCTGACCCGCGCGTTTACCCACCGCTACGGCATTACGCCCGTGCGCTACCAGAAGCAGGTTACACGGCGCTAATGCGCAATCTCATACAATACGCGCGCATTCGCCCCTCCTACACTGACTACAGCGTAAATACCTGTGGATGGAAAAATGATTAGTGGAGTGTTGTATGCCCTGCTGGCCGGGATGATGTGGGGACTGATTTTTGTCGGCCCGCTGATCGTGCCCGAGTATCCGGCAATATTACAGTCGACCGGACGTTATCTGGCGCTGGGGCTGATTGCCCTGCCCCTGGCGTGGCTGGGACGCGCGCGCTTGCGCCAGCTCAGCCGTCAGGACTGGGGGACCGCGCTGGCGCTGACCATGATGGGCAATCTTATCTATTACGTTTGCCTCGCGAGTGCCATTCAGCGTACCGGTGCGCCGGTATCGACCATGATTATCGGCACGCTGCCGGTCGTCATCCCCGTCTTTGCTAACCTGCTCTACAGCCAGCGCGATGGCAAACTGGCGTGGTCAAAAATGGCCCCGGCGCTGGTCTGCACCGCCCTGGGGCTGATATGCGTCAATATTGCCGAGCTGCGCCATGGGCAGGGCGATGTTGACCTGTGGCGGTACGGTTCTGGCATTCTGCTGGCGTTCATTTCCGTGGCGTGCTGGGCATGGTATGCCCTGCGCAACGCGCGCTGGCTGCGTGAGAACCCGGACAAGCACCCGATGATGTGGGCGACGGCGCAGGCGCTGGTCACTCTGCCCGTATCCGTCGTGGGGTATCTCGGCGCATGCCTCTGGCTGGGCCATCAGCAGCCGGACTTCGCCCAGCCCTTCGGGCCAAGACCGTGGGTGTTCATTGGCCTGATGGTTGCGATCGCGGTGCTGTGCTCATGGGTGGGCGCGCTATGCTGGAACATTGCCAGCCAGAAGCTGCCGACGGTGATCTTAGGGCCGCTGATTGTCTTCGAAACCCTGGCCGGACTGCTTTATACCTTCCTGATGCGCCAGAGCGTGCCGCCGTTGTTCACGGCCTGCGGGATCGTGCTGCTGGTTGTGGGGGTAGTGATGGCGGTGAGAGCGAAGCCGGAAAAACCGAGGGTTGTTCCGGCGTCGGAGGTGTGATATTTGCCGGGTGGCGGCTCCGCCTTACCCGGCCTACAAGGAGCCGTTTCGTAGGCCGGGTAAGCGCCAGCGCCACCCGGCATGATGTTAAAACGTTTCCCAGTTTGCTTCAGACGCCGCCGCGACAGGCTGCGCTTTTGGCACATAGGTTTTTACCGGCGCCGCTTTGACCGCCTGGTTGCGGGTAATTTTGAACACCGCCACCGCGTCGTTCAGGCGTGCAGCCTGATCTTCCAGCGCCGCCGCCGCGGCCGCAGACTCCTCCACCAGTGAGGCGTTCTGCTGGGTCACGCGGTCCATCTCGGCTACCGCCTGGCCCACCTGGTCGATACCGCGGCTCTGCTCGTCAGAGGCCGAAGCAATTTCGCCCATAATGTCGGTGACGCGGGTAACCGCATTGACGATCTCAGCCATCGTGGCCCCGGCTTCGTTAACCAACTGCGAGCCCGCGTTCACGCGTTCGCCGGAGTCATCGATCAGCGCTTTGATCTCTTTCGCCGCCTGAGCGCTGCGCTGGGCAAGGGTACGCACTTCCCCTGCCACCACCGCAAAACCACGGCCCTGCTCGCCCGCACGCGCGGCTTCCACCGCCGCGTTCAGCGCCAGGATATTCGTCTGGAAAGCAATGCCGTCGATCACGTTAGTAATTTGCGCAATTTTGCTGGAGCTGGTGGCGATTTCGTCCATCGTCCGCACGACGCCTTCCACCACGTTACCGCCCTTCTTCGCCGTGGAGGAGGCATCCAGCGCCAGACGGGAAGCCTGACGCGCGTTATCGGCGTTCTGCTTCACGGTTGCCGTCAGCTGCTCCATGCTGGCTGCCGTCTCTTCCAGAGACGCGGCCTGCTGCTCGGTGCGGGAAGAGAGATCGTTACTGCCTGCAGAGATTTCGCCTGCACCGGTGTAAATGGTATCTGCGCCTTCACGCACTACGCCCACGGTGTTCGCCAGCGAAGTTTGCATCTCCTGCACGTTGCGCGCCAGGATGGCCATTTCATTTTTACCGTCGGCCTGAATCGGCTGGGTGAGATCGCCTGCCGCAATGGCGCGAATATGGTTAATCACCTCTTCCAGCGGCAGCAGCAGCACGCGGCGCATCGCAATCCAGCTGGAGATAATCACCACAATCACCAGCAGCATGACCGCAGAGAGGATCCACAGGATGCGCTTGTAATCACTTTCGTTATCCTGAATGCCTTTATCCGTGAGCGCGGCCTGCGCTTCACGCCATTCACGATAAACCGTCTGCATCGCATTCTGTTTTTGTTCGGCATTCTGCTTGAACATATCTTCCAGATTGCCCTGGCTCAGCAGAACATTCATTTGCGTCAGCGTTGCAGAGTAAATGCGGTACTGCTCTTCGAGTTGGTTGGTCAGGTTCTCATCCAGGCCTGGCGTATTCGGCAAGGCATAGTATTTATCGTAATGAACCTGGGCTTCAGTCAGCAGATTTTTCGCCGTGGTCACCAGCTCATTCAGCTGACCGCCGTTAATTTGCGAGGCCATGCTGCTTTGCAGGCGCAGCATCCCGCGGTTCAGGGTGACGCGCGCCTGGTTCAGACTGATCCACGCATCGGTAAACTCCGCCACGTTCTTGCTGGAGAGCTGCGACACGGTAAAGTTGTCTTTATCGTTATTCAGGGCGTTGATAAAGATACCGGCGGAAATCACTTGCATGATGCCGAGCACAAGCAGCACCGAAATCAGAAGGGTAATGACTTTTATACGTTTAAACATGCGTTGCCTTTGTTATATGCAGGTTTGTCTGACGTGGATATATCGGCAGGTGCAGCGGGTTGTTTACTGTTTCTCCACCTTTAAAAAGTTTCGAAACCACTTTCCTGAACCCATTCAGAGGGTTAAATCGGATATTTTTTTGTGATCTGCATCTCACTTTTACCCGTTCCTCTAAAGGGTTATAGCGTCGCTTAAAAGATGTATTTAATATGCACTTTATATTATTGATGATGAGGTAACTGCTATGGCCTTTCGCGACCAACCCCTGGGCGAGCTGGCGCTCTCCATTCCTCGCGCTTCTGCGCTGTTTCGCAAATACGATATGGACTACTGCTGCGGCGGTAAGCAAACCCTGGCACGGGCGGCCCTACGCAAAGAGCTGAACGTTGAGGTGATTGAAGCCGAGCTGACGAAGCTGGCCGAACAGCCCGTCGACAAAGACTGGCGAACCGCTCCGCTCGCGGAAATCATCGACCACATCATCGTGCGTTACCATGACCGTCACCGTGAACAGCTGCCGGAGTTGATCCTGCAGGCGACCAAAGTCGAGCGCGTGCATGCCGACAAACCTTCCGTACCGCGCGGTCTGGCGAAATACCTGACCCTGCTGCACGAAGAGCTTTCCAGCCACATGATGAAAGAAGAGCAGATCCTCTTCCCGATGATTAAACAGGGAATGGGAAGCCAGGCGATGGGGCCCATCAGCGTGATGGAAAGCGAGCATGATGACGCGGGCGAACTGCTGGAAGTGATCAAACACACCACCCACAACGTCACGCCGCCGCCAGAAGCGTGCACAACGTGGAAAGCGATGTACAACGGCATTAACGAGATGATTGACAACCTGATGGAACACATCAGCCTTGAGAACAACGTTCTGTTCCCGCGGGCACTAGCGGGGGAATAAAAAAGCCCGGTGGCGCTAGCGCTTACCGGGCCTGCAAGGTCCTCGAACGTAGGCCGGGTAAGCGTCAGCGCCACCCGGCAACATGCTTAACGCATGCCAGCCATCCGTTTCTTACCGATAAACATCCAGCCCAGCCCCAGCGCGATAAACCACAGCGGCGTGACGATCAGCGCCTGGCGGGTATCATCTTCCAGCGTCAGCAGAACCAGCACGAAGACGAAGAACGCCATGCACACCCAGCACATCAGCTTGCCCAGCGGCATCTTGTAGATCGATTTTTCATGCAGGTGTGGGCGCTGTTTGCGGTACACCAGATAGGAACAGAGGATGATGGTCCAGACGAACATAAACAGGATCGCTGAGACCGTGGTAATCATGGTGAACGCGCCAATCACGCTTGGGTTTACGTAGAGCATCACCACGCCGCCCAGCAGGCACATGCAGGAGAAGGTCAGCCCTTTCGCAGGTACCGCACGCTTAGACAGCTTGGCGAACGCGCTCGGCGCCACGCCTTCCTGCGCCAGACCAAACAGCATACGGCTGGTTGAGAACACGCCGCTGTTCGCGGAAGACGCCGCTGAGGTCAGCACCACGAAGTTAATCAGGCTCGCCGCCGCAGGCAGCCCCACCAGCACGAACAGCTCAACGAACGGGCTCTTGCTTGGCACCACCGAGCTCCACGGCGTCACGGACATAATGATGATCAGCGCGAAGACGTAGAACATGATGATACGCACCGGAATGGAATTGATGGCGCGCGGGAGAGACTTCTCCGGATCTTTGGTTTCCGCAGCGGTCGTTCCGACAAGCTCAATCCCTACAAACGCGAACACCGCAATCTGGAAGCCAGCAAAGAAGCCGCTAATGCCTTTCGGGAACCAGCCTCCATCATTCCACAGATGGGTAAACGACGCCTGAACGCCGGTTGGTGACTGGAAGTGGGTGAGCACCATCACCAGGCCCACCACGATGAGCCCGACAATGGCCACGATTTTGATCATCGCGAACCAGAACTCCATCTCACCGAACATTTTAACGGTGGCGAGGTTCAGGCTCAGCAGCAGAACAATAACCGCCAGCGAGGCCACCCAGTCCGACAGCCCGGGGAACCAGAACTGCGCATAGGCGGTTATCGCCACGACGTCCGCCATACCGGTCACGACCCAGCAGAACCAGTAGGTCCAGCCGGTGAAATAGCCCGCCCATGGCCCGAGCAGGTCTGAAGCGAAGTCGCTGAAGGATTTGTATTCGAGGTTCGAGAGCAGCAGCTCACCCATTGCACGCATCACGAAGAACAGCATAAAACCGATAATCATATAAACGAATATGATTGACGGTCCGGCGAGACTGATGGTTTTGCCTGACCCCATAAACAGCCCGGTACCGATGGCACCCCCAATAGCAATGAGCTGAATATGACGGTTTGTGAGATTGCGCCGTAGCGACTGTTCAGACGACGCCTCTTCGTCGGCGACGACTTTGACCTGATCTACCATGTGATATTTTCCTGTTTATGCCTGTCTGTGTTGTTAAGGCTCTTCTGGCCTTTAAATACGTCAAAAAAATGACGTTCCCTTGTTAGGGCTAATCGATATTAGGTAAGAATCGGCGGGATGAATACTATGATTTAGATATTATGTTAATAATATGTTGAAAGTGAGTGTCATATCACTCATGCAGCGCGAAACAGCTCACAAAAATACACGCAACAGTTTCGTTTGCAAGATAAAATATTGATTCCGACTTAACTATAGGTTTTCACGCTATTTTCCCCTCCCCAACCGGAGAGAGGAAATAAGAAAAGTCGATTACAGAATTTCCAGCAGCTCGACTTCAAAGACCAGAGTGCTGAATGGCGGGATGGACGCGCCAGCGCCACGCTCGCCGTAAGCCAGGTTATGCGGGATAGTCAGTTCCCATTTGGAACCGACTGGCATCAGGGTCAGCGCTTCGATCCAGCCCGCGATAACGCCATTCACCGGGAACTCAGCCGGTTCGCCGCGCGCGACGGAGCTGTCGAAGACGGTACCGTCGATCAGCTTACCGGTGTAGTGTACGCGAACGTGGTCGGTACGCGCCGGGATTGCGCCATCGCCCTGATTGATCACGCGGAACTGCAGACCAGACTCGGTGCTGTTCACGCCTTCACGCTCACGGTTCTCTTCCAGATATTTCACACCTTCGGCGGCCATCTCTTCAAAGCGCGCGCGACGCACGGCGTCAGCACGCTCGTGGATTTCACGCAGCGCACGGTGCACAACGTCAACCGGAACGGCAGGCTGTTTACCTTCCAGAGCGTCAGCGATACCCGCCACCAGCGCTTCAGGTAACAGACCTTCCAGGCCGGATTCGCTCAGCTGCTGTCCTACCTGCAAGCCGATACCGTAACTTGCCTGCGCTTCGATAGTGTCAAAAGTCGGGGTGGTCATGGGTTTTCCTTCCATCACATTTAAAGTAGCGGGCAGCATATCAGCCATGCCCTTATGGGTAAAACTTTGTCTGAAGTTAAGGTGACAAACCGCGACGAAACAGAAACAATAGAGAGAACCAGGATTAATCCCGAACTGATGTCACGGATGTCGGGTTTACTACGCCGTTCAGGCAGTTAGCAAACTATACTTCGGGGCACAGGATAAAAAATACGCGGAGCAGGAGGAGTGCCATGCCCGGGCGATTTGAACTGAAACCTACCCTGGCGAAAATCTGGCAGGCGCCGGACAATTTTCGCATCATGGATCCGCTGCCTCCTCTGCATCGCAGAGGGATCATCATTGGTGCGCTGATGGTGATTGTGGGCTTCCTGCTTCCTTCCGGTGGCGATGATGTTGATACTGCCCCCGTCACCCGCAATGCTCAGCTGGACCTTCAGTCGCAAACGCGACCGCAGCCTGACGCACAGCCGATGCAGACGCAGCTCGTTACCCCGTCTAACGATCCGGGTCAGGTCGCGCCGGTTGAGCCAGAGCCGATTCAGGACGAACAGCCACAGGAACAGGCCGCCGCCCCGTCTCAGCCTCAGACCCAACAGCCCACCGGCATTGAGCAACAGTGGCGTTCCTATCGCGTAGAGCCGGGGAAAACGCTGGCGCAGCTGTTCCGTGACCACAACCTGCCGCCGACAGACGTGTATGCCATGGCGAAGGTGGAAGGCGCGGGTAAACCGCTCAGTAACCTGCAGAATGGCCAGATGGTGCAAATTCGCCAGAATGCCAGCGGGGTGGTGACAGGGTTAACGATTGATACCGGAAATGGACAACGGGTGCTGTTTACCCGCCAGACAGACGGCAGCTTTATCAGGGTACGTTAAGGGCAGGGTTCTGTAAAAAGCAAAACGCCGGCACAAGACCGGCGTTTCAACGTGAGCAGAGTAAAAAATTACTCAGCTACAACGTTAACAACCAGTTTAGCGAACACTTCGCTGTGAACCTGGAAGTCAACTTCGTGCTCACCAGTGGTACGCAGAACGCCGTTCGGCAGACGAACTTCGCTCTTAGCCACTTTAACGCCTGCTGCAGAAACTGCATCAGCGATATCGCGGGTACCGATGGAACCGAACAGTTTACCTTCGTCGCCAGCTTTGGACGCGATGGTAACGGTGCCCAGTGCGTTGATTGCTTCAGCGCGAGCGTTAGCAGCCGCCAGAACGTCAGCCAGTTTGGCTTCCAGTTCAGCGCGACGTGCTTCGAAAAACTCTACGTTTTTCTTGGTAGCTGGAACAGCTTTACCCTGTGGAACCAGGAAGTTACGAGCGTAACCCGCTTTAACGTTTACCTGATCACCCAGGCTGCCCAGGTTTGCTACTTTATCAAGCAGAATAACTTGCATTACCTTATCCTCTTAAAGTCGTATTAATGGACCGTGCCCGATTACTGATGACGATCAGTGTACGGCAGCAGGGACAGGTAGCGAGCGCGTTTGATAGCGCGAGCCAGCTGACGCTGATATTTTGCACGAGTACCGGTGATACGGCTTGGGACAATCTTACCGCTTTCGGTGATGTAGTTTTTCAGCGTTGCGATATCTTTATAGTCGATCTCTTGAACGCCTTCCGCGGTGAAACGGCAGAACTTGCGACGACGGAAATAACGTGCCATATGGCTAGTCTCCAGAATCTATCAAATCAATCTGCTCGGCATGCAGAACCATTTTGCTCAGACCGTTCTTTGCCTTGTGGCAAGAGATGAACCCCTGAACGATTACTGCACTACCGACCGTTAAACTGTGAGTAATGGCCTGGTTTTCGTGTCCGCTAATAATAACGGGCATTTGGCACCACGCCTGCCGGTGAAACCCGGCTTCCTCTTGCACAGAACGATGCTCAAGCACGAACTGGCAATGCGGAATTCCTGATGGACTGACCTTTCGAAGGGGAGCCCTGCATACGATGCCGGACAACGCCAGACGGTTGGTCATCAGAAATTACTCTTCAGAATCCCCAGCATCAGAATCATCTGCGGTTTCGTTTGCGAAATCATCGCGACGCTCACGGCGCTCGTCTTTCGCTTTAACCATCGGAGATGCTTCGGTCACTGCGTTTTTGGTACGCATAACCATGCTGCGGATAACGGCATCGTTGAAGCGGAAGTTAGTTTCCAGCTCATCGATCACTTCCTGCGGCGCTTCAACGTTCATCAGAACGTAGTGTGCTTTGTGCAGTTTGTTGATCGGATAAGCCAGCTGACGGCGGCCCCAGTCTTCCAGACGGTGGATCGTGCCCGCTGCTGCAGTGATTGCACCAGTGTAGCGCTCGATCATACCCGGAACCTGTTCGCTCTGGTCAGGATGGACCATAAAAACGATTTCGTAATGACGCATCGAATTGCTCCTTACGGATTATTCAGCCTCCTGTCTGGGTCAGCCGAGGCCCGGGGAGGCAAGGAACGTGTTAAAGGTCGGCTGAAAAATTGACGCGTCATAATACTTGCGCGCCCCTGGAAACTCAAGCTGATTGCACAAATAATTCGCACAAAGCGCGAAGCGGGTCTAAGTGGGTGATTTAAAATTACTCACATCCGTAAGCGGTGTTTTTTTGAACAACTGCATCAGAAATGGTCACGCATCCCCGCCGGAGGAATGATTACACTTTAATCAGAGATAACCGAAACAGAAGAAGGAGCATCCCCCCTCTCACAGCACGCAGTCGTGGAGCGCATATCATGAAAAAAATCGCATTAGCCATAATGGCGGCGCTTTTGCTCAGTGCAAACGCGATGGCAGCCATCAAGATAGACAGCCGACAGGCCAGAAACATGGATGATGTGCACAGCTTAGGCGTAATCTATATTAATCATAATTTCGCCACCGAAAGCGAAGCAGATCAGGCACTAAATGAAGAGACCGACGCCCAGGGCGCAACTTATTACCACGTGATGTTAATCCGTGAGCCCGGCAGCAACGGCAATATGCACGCCAGTGCAGATATTTACCGATAACGCCTTAACGCTAGCACCAGGAAAGCCAACAACGAGAACATAGCCATAGTTGACGTTGCCCCTGCCCGGGGGCTTTTTTTATGAATGGCTCCGGAATACCACCGGTTACAACTGTTTTCGGTATTCCAGAGCACTTATTCACTTCTGCCCGTAATAGGCATTCGGGCCATGCTTGCGCATGAAATGCTTGTTCATCAGGTAATCATCAATGCCCTGAAGCTGTGGGTTAATGCCGCGGGCAATCCACGCCATACGTGCCACTTCCTCCATGACGACCGCATTATGGACGGCGTCGTGGGCATCTTTTCCCCAGGCGAACGGGCCGTGCTGATACACCACAATCCCCGGCGTATGCAGCGGCTCGCATTCTCCCAGCGTGTCGATAATCACCTTTCCGGTGTTGAGTTCGTACTCTCCTTCCACTTCATCCTGCGTTAATGCGCGCGTGCAGGGGATGTCGCCAAAGAAGTAGTCCGCATGTGTCGTGCCCAGCGCCGGAATCGCCAGCCCCGCCTGTGCCCAGGCGGTCGCGTGCGTGGAGTGAGTATGCACCACACCGCCAAGGGACGGATAACGCCGATACAGCGCCAGATGGGTCGCCGTGTCCGAAGAAGGACGCCATTTACCGTCAACAACGTTTCCTTCAAGATCGACCACCACCATATCGTCAGCTTTCATGGTGTCATACGCCACACCGCTCGGCTTAATCACGATCAGCCCCTGCTCGCGATCGATAGCGCTGACGTTACCCCAGGTGAAGGTGACCAGGCCATAGCGGGGCAGATCCATGTTGGCTTCAAAGACCTGCTGTTTAAGCTTAAGCATGTTCAGCCTCCAGTAATCCCGCGCGCGCCATACGCTCGCGCACCCAGTCCCGCGCCTTTGCTACTTCCGCAGCAGGGTTGTCCGACGTTTCGCTCCACATCTCAATCAGGTAAGGCCCGCAATAACCTGTCTGCTTGAGCGTCTCGAAGCACCGTTCGAAATCCACCACCCCGGTGCCGAACGGTACGTTTTTAAACACGCCTGGACGGGTATCTTTGACGTGCACCGCCACGATATGCCCTATGCCTGCCTGCAGCTCCATCTGCACGTCGTTATCCCATGCCGACAGGTTGCCGATATCGGGATAAAGCTGGAACCACGGGTTGTTCAGATAGTGCGCGTAGCCCAGCGCCTTACTGATGGAGTTCATCAGCGGGTAATCCATGATCTCCATTGCCAGCGTGACCTGCGCACGGCTTGCCATCTCAACGCTCTCTTTCAGGCCATCACGGAAACGACGGCGCGTTTCATCGTTGGCTTCCTGATAGTAAACGTCATAACCCGCCAGCTGGATCACGCGGATACCCACGTCCTGCGCAAAGCGGATGGCTTTACGCATGATCTCCAGCCCCTGCGCGCGCACGGCATCATCTTCGCTGCCGAGCGGAAAACGACGATGAGCGCTCAGGCACATGGACGGCACGCGCACGCCCGTTTCCGCGATGGCGCTTACCAGTGCCAGGCGCTGTTCGCGGCTCCAGTCGAGGCGAGCAAGACGCTCGTCCGTCTCATCCACCGACATTTCGACAAAATCGAAGCCCAGCTGTTTTGCGAGCTGTAACCGCTCCAGCCAGCACTCCCCCGCAGGGAGTGCCTTTTCATAGATGCCAAGCGGGACCTGTTTTGACAACATACCCGCTCCTTAGCCCCAAAGCTGAGCGATTGAGCGTTTGAACTGACGCGCCGCTTCCACCGGGGACGCCGCATCACGAATGCTGCGACCGGCAATAAAGACGTGAATCGGAATGCCCTTGAACAGCGGCAGATCTTCCAGCGCCAGACCGCCAGTGACGGTCACTTTGAAACCCATATCGGCCAGACGTTTGATGGCGCTGATATCCGCCTCGCCCCACGCCACACCTGCGGCCTGCGCATCACGGCTGCGGTGATACACCACCTGCTGAATGCCCGCGTCGCGCCACTCCTGGGCCTGCTCCCAGGTCCAGAAGCCGGTCAGCTCAATCTGCACGTCGCCGTTAAACTCTTTTGCCACGTCCAGCGCGCCTTTGGCGGTGTTGATATCCGCACAGCAGATCACGGTGACCCAGTCGGCGTTGGCTTCGAAGCACATGCGGGAGAGGATTTTGCCTGCGTCGGCGATTTTGGCATCCGCCAGCACGATTTTATGCGGATAGAGCGCTTTCAGGTCGCGAACCGCACGAACGCCTTCGCCCACGCACAGAATGGTGCCCACTTCAATGATGTCCACTTCTTCCGCAATCAGGCGGGTGGTTTCGTAAGCGTGAGACAGCGTTTGGTTATCCAGCGCAACTTGCAACATGGGTAATGACATATTCAATTCCTCTTAAACGGCCGCCGCAGTGGCGTTATCAATTAAATCCAGCACGTCCTGCGCGGTGCGGCAGGCGCGTAAACGGTCAAAATTGGCTTCGTCATCAAACAGATTGACGATCTGCATGATGCCCACCTCCTGGTGGGTATTGGCATCGACAGCCGCCATAGTGATAAGGATGTCGACCGGGTCGTTATCTTCGTGGTTAAACACCAGCGGCGTTTTCAGCGTCACCAGCGCGAAGCCGGTTTTCTTGACGCCCTCTTCCGGGCGGCCATGCGGCATCGCCAGGCCTGGCGCAATCACAAAGTAAGGGCCATGCTGCGCTACGCCATCCAGAATCGCCTGGTAGTAACGAGGCTCGACAACGTCAGCCTTAACCAGCAGATCCACACTCAGCTTCACCGCTTCCTGCCAGGTACTGGCTTCGGCCTGTAAAAGGATGGAGTTATTCTCTGCCAGCGAATCACGTAGTTTCATATGGCGTCCTTACTTCACGTCTTGTGGGAAGTGTTCTTTGATCACTTCCAGCAGTTTTGGTCCGAAATCCGCAGGCGACAGCATGTTGCGTACGCCCACCACATATTTATTACCCGACACACTAATTTCGCCGGCGATATGAGTAGAGGCGATGATGATGTCCGCGCCGTTCAGCTCACTTTTGTATTCACCCACTGCGCAGCTGTTCACCGTGTGGTCGATGTTGGACTGGGTTAAAAACTGGTCCACTTTCATCTTCATGATCATGGAGCTGCCTTGCCCATTACCACACACAGCCAGGATACGTACGGTCATAATCGAAACTCCTTAATGAGCAGACACTTCTGCTGTTTGTTTTTCCGCATCTTCTTCAGCTCGCAGCGAACGGCCAGCGAAGAACATATAAGCCAGAGCAATCAGGATGATGATGGCCATAAAGATCAGTCCGATGGAGGCAAAACCCTGCATCATCGGCGGTGCCAGAATTGACCAGTCCGCCATGCCCATCCAGGCGCTCATACCGGTGAGCTTGACCGCCCACACGCAGCCAAAGATTTCAACCATGCCCATTACCAGGCAGATCTTGAGCGCCGCGCGCCAGCCGCCGAAGTGGTTAGCGAATACGCCGATGGTGGCGTTGGAGAAGAACATCGGGATAAAGCCCGGAATAATCAGGATTGAGGAGCCGCAGCCGACCAGGATGCCCACCGCAATCAGCTGGCCGATGGTGCCCCACATAAAGCCCCAGACCACCGCGTTTGGCGCGAAGCTATAGATAGCGGCACAGTCGATGGCCAGTACCGCGCCAGGAATCAGGCGCTGAGAGATACCGTTGAAAGCTTCAGACAGTTCGGCGACGAACATACGCACGCCCTGAGTAATGATGAAAATAGCCACGGCGAAAGAGAAACCGGTCTGCAGGATGTAAACCGTCCAGTGGGTTTTCCCCGCCATCGCCTGCACCACATCAATACCGAAGGAGAGCAGAATGGCGCCGAAGAAGAGGGTCATCACAATCGCGGTCGACACGATGTTGTCATGGAAGATATTCAGCCAGCCAGGCAGCTTAAGGTCTTCAACACTCTCTTCTTTTTTACCCAGGTACGGCGCAACTTTGTAAGCAATCCAGGCAGCAAACTGTTGCTGGTGACCGATGGAAAAACCGCAACCGTCGGTCACTATCTGGGTTGGCTTGTACATCATGTTGGAGGTGATACCCCAGTAGAGCGAGACCAGCACCGCGGTGCAGATAATCGTGGTCCACATTGGGTAACCGAAGATATAGAGAGAAACCGCAATCAGCCCCGCCTGCTGGAACATAATGTGCCCGGTGAGCATGATGGTGCGAATACCGGTAATGCGGCGCAGCAGAACATAGATAATGTTCAGCGCCAGCGCGAGCAGAACGGCGTAACCTACCCAGCTATAGGCATCGCCCATACGATCGATGGTCGCCATCATTGAGGCGTAGGTATCAGAGATAGCCCCATTAATGCCATACACTTCCGACATTTTGGCAACGACTGGCTTAAACGTGCTGGTCAGTATGCCCGACCCCGCCTGCAACAGCATGAAACCGATAATGGTTTTGATGGTGCCTTTAATAATCACGCTGACGCTTTTACGCAGCAGGATATATCCCAGGCACGTCACGATACCCAGCAACAGCGGGGCGTTGGTCATTACCTGATTAAAGAAAACGGTAAAGACGTTGTAGAGGATCTCCATAACTCTCTCCAGAAATGAGAACACGAGGGGCAATCCCTGTGCGGTTGGTGCCATCACTCTATTAATCACAAATAATCACCACAAGATTGAATTTGATTATTTGTGACGCATCACGCAATTTATTTCCCTTCAGTTAGTAATGATTTTCACTACCGCACAAAAGAAATAAATTAGTCCTTATAATTCATGAAATTAATGTTTATTACGCGATAATCTAACAAGTAACAAGCAGAGAGTCTGTGACGTTGAGCAGATAAAATTCCGCATTTTCGCTATTGCAAAGCGCGTAAAATGGTGCCAGCATTAATCACAACGAATCACAATGTGATTACTTTTGATTAAAACCAGGAGTCAAAACGATGAGTAAAGTGAACACCATCACCCGTGAATCATGGATTCTGAGCACCTTTCCGGAGTGGGGTAGCTGGCTGAACGAAGAAATCGAGCAGGAACAGGTTGCTCCTGGCACGTTTGCAATGTGGTGGCTGGGCTGCACCGGGATCTGGCTGAAATCAGAAGGTGGCGCCAATATCTGCGTCGATTTCTGGTGCGGCACCGGCAAACAGAGCCACGGTAACCCGCTGATGAAAAAAGGCCACCAGATGCAGCGTATGGCCGGCGTTGAAAAACTCCAGCCGAACCTGCGTACTACACCGTTTGTGCTTGATCCTTTTGCCATTCGTCAGATCGATGCCGTGCTCTCTACCCACGATCACAACGACCATATTGATGTAAACGTGGCGGCTGCGGTGATGCAAAACTGCGCGGACGATGTGCCGTTTATCGGGCCGCAGACCTGCGTGGATCTCTGGATTGGCTGGGGTGTGCCGAAAGAGCGCTGCATCGTGATGAAACCGGGCGACGTGGTGAAAATCAAAGACATTGAAATCCATGCTCTTGATGCCTTTGACCGTACCGCTCTGATTACGCTGCCGGCCGATCAAAAAGCGGCAGGTGTACTGCCAGACGGCATGGACGAGCGCGCGGTGAACTACCTGTTCAAAACGCCGGGCGGCTCCCTGTATCACAGCGGTGACTCCCACTACTCCAACTACTACGCTAAGCACGGTAACGAGCATCAGATTGACGTGGCCCTGGGCTCCTACGGCGAGAACCCGCGAGGTATTACGGATAAAATGACCAGCGCCGACATGCTGCGCATGGCGGAAGCGCTGAACACCAAAGTCGTTATTCCGTTCCACCACGATATCTGGTCAAACTTCCAGGCCGATCCGCAGGAAATCCGCGTGTTGTGGGAGATGAAAAAAGACCGCCTGAAGTACGGCTTCAAGCCATTTATCTGGCAGGTAGGCGGCAAGTTCACCTGGCCGCTGGACAAAGACAATCTTGAGTACCACTACCCGCGTGGTTTCGATGATTGCTTCACCATTGAGCCTGACCTGCCGTTTAAGTCCTTCCTCTGATTCCGAGGCCACATCGCCAGACTTGTGTCTGGCGATTTCATATTTATTTTAGTAATTTCACGCTATTTCAAATATCATCTTTTCAAATCAATTCTTATCGGAATAGCTCATGACGGAAGCGCAACGGCATCAAATTTTACTGGAACTCCTGGCGCAAACAGGGTTTATCACCGTCGAGAAAGTGATCGAACGTTTAGGGATTTCCCCTGCCACCGCGCGGCGAGACATTAACAAGCTGGATGAAAGCGGCAAGCTGAAAAAAGTTCGCAACGGTGCGGAAGCCATTAGCCAGCAGCGCCCCCGCTGGACGCCGATGAACATTCATCAGGCGCAGAATCACGATGAAAAAGTACGGATCGCCAGAGCCGCGTCGCAGCTGGTGAATCCCGGTGAGAGCGTCGTTATCAACTGCGGCTCTACGGCGTTTTTGCTGGGCCGCGAGATGTGCGGCAAGCCGGTGCAAATCATCACGAACTACTTACCGCTCGCCAACTATCTCATCGATCAGGAGCATGAGAGCGTGGTGATCATGGGTGGTCAGTACAATAAAAGTCAGTCGATTACGCTTAGCCCACAGGACAGCGAAAACAGTCTCTACGCCGGACACTGGATGTTTACCAGCGGCAAAGGCCTGACCGCTGAAGGTTTGTATAAAACCGATATGCTGACCGCGATGGCGGAACAAAACATGCTCAACGTGGTAGGCAAACTCGTGGTGCTGGTCGACAGCAGTAAAGTCGGTGAACGCGCAGGCATGCTGTTCAGCCGCGCAGAACAGATCGACCTGGTGATCACCGGCAAAGGGGCTAACCCCGAGATCCTCCAGAAGCTGGAAGACCAGGGAGTAAAAGTGCTGCGCGTTTAAAGGTGCTGGCGGAAAAACGCTACCGTGGCATCCAGCGCCGTTGGCGTAATGCGGTGGCGAACGCCTGATTCCCACAAACAGGTCAGATTACCGTCCAGCCCTTCCTTCTTTAACGCCTGCTGCAGGCGGAAGGTACCGTCAGGTGGCACCACATCATCCGCATCACCGTGCCACAGCAAAAGCGGGCGATCTGCGAGGCGCGGCAATGCCCGGGTTACTTCCCACTCTTCCAGCCTCGCAGTGATTTCCGCTAAATCCTGAGGGGGAAAAAGGGTCTTCGCCAGCGAGGTAAAATAACCCGAGCCCATCAGACAGGCGACCGACTTCACTTCTGGATGGTGCGTCATGATCCCCAGGGCTGACATACCGCCCATCGACGCCCCGGCCACGGCCAGACGATGCTCGGCCACCAGCCCTGCCTCGTAAAGCGCATCGCGCAATCCGGCAAACTCGGTCAGACTCCCGTGCAGTATGTGCCAGAACTGCCCAAGGCGCGCCTGCTCATTACCCATAAATCGTGCGCCGTGGTCAGGCGCATCCGGCATCACCACGCGAAAACCTGCCTGCGCCAGCGCGACCGCAAAGTAACTGTAAACCAGCTTCGATGAGGTAAATCCATGATAAAAAACCACAACAGGCAGCGGTTTATCACGTTTACCCGCTGGCATAGCGTGTAAAATTTCATGGTCGCCGAGATGGCGTATTTCAATTTCAATCATTGTCGACCCTGCACGAATGGATGATTCATAATGTTGAGAACTGGATTACGGTTTCAGGCTATTTTCATTCGAAAATTACGTCCCAGCTAACACTTCGGGAACATTCCCCCAAAACTAAATTCACAGACAACTACACTATGGCTATCAGGAAACGAGATATGGTTATGCACAGGTTTGCTGCTTTATTGCTGGTGTTTCTGCTTAGCGGCTGTAGCGCACTGCAGGGAACACCGCAACCCGCTCCCCCGGTTGCCGATCATCCGCAGGAGATTCGTCGTAATCAGACGGAAGGATTACAACGAATGGGCACCGTCTCCGCGCTGGTTCGCGGTTCGCCGGATGACGCAGAAGAGGCAATAAAGGCACAAGCCGTCGCCGCCAAAGCAGATTATTACGTCATTATCATGATCGACGAAACCATCATAACGGGGCAGTGGTATTCACAGGCCATTTTGTACCGAAAATAATGGTTTACCTTTGAACGACATTTACACTGCTTTGCGTCCATAGACATTTTCCTGTCCACAATAAACTCCATGCCAGCGACAAGGGATGGGAGTTTATTCGCGAAGGATTGCCCGGCGGATACCGGAAATATGTGAAATGGAGCTGACGATGAAACGAACTCTTGCTTTGACCTCTCTGTTGCTCTCCGCAGGCCTGGTGAGCACCACCGCGCAGTCAGCAGAATTCGCCAGTGCTGACTGTGTAACTGGCCTGAATGAAATTGGCCAGATCTCCGTGAATAATATCTCGGGGAGCCCGCAAGACGTTGAACGCGTCGTGGCATTAAAGGCCGATGAGCAGGGTGCTTCCTGGTATCGCATCATCCAGATGCAGGAAGATAACCATATCGACCACTGGCGGGTACAGGCCATTCTCTACGTGTAAACTCCCTCCTGATAAAAGCCACTTATTTTTAGTGGCTTTTCGCTTTTGCAAATTTTTTATCTTATTAAAAACCAATCAATAACAACAAAATAACATTTTGTTACATCAATTCAGTAAACGTAATCTCCGCTCTGCCGTTGAAGAACCATACCTATTCAATGATGAGCAATTTATGATCAACGTTTTTCGCCGTGCAGGCCTGGGGGCGAAGCTGTCGCTGCTGACGGGCGTCAGTGTCGCCACGCTGTTTCTGCTTTTCACTTTTCTGCTCAGTCAAAAAGCCAGCCAGCAGCTTGAAGCCCTTGCGGTAGAAGACCTGCACAATCAGTCCACCGGCATGGTCGACATGGTGCAGATGTTTAACACCAGCCTGAGTGAAGAGGTTGAGAGTTATACCCGGCTGTTTACCACCTTTTTACCGCAGCCACTGAATATTGATACTTCCCAGGCTCAGACGATTAACGGACTCAGCGTCCCGCTTCTGAAAGGCGGTGACACCGGACTGCATCAAAACAACACCCTGTCTGACGAGTTCCTGAACCGTACGGGAGCCATTTCGACGCTGTTTGTACGCAGCGGTAATGACTTTGTTCGCGTAGCCACCTCCCTGCGCAAAGAGAATGGCGAGCGGGCGATGGGCACCGTGCTGGATACCGCCAGCCCGGCCTTTGCCGCCGTCAACAGAGGGGAAGTCTACCGCGGACTGGCGCTGCTGTTTGGCAAACGCTATATCACCCAGTATCAGCCGGTTAAAAACGCCGAAGGACAGGTCATTGCGATCGTCTTTGTTGGCGTGGACATTACGCACTCCTGGAACGTCATGCGCGAGAAAATCCTCACCCGCCGCCTGGGCGAGAGCGGTCACTTCTTTGTGCTGGATCGCAGCAACGGCAAAACGCGCGGGCAATATCTGTTCCATGCCGGTGAAGAGGGGCAGTTGCCGAAGTGGGACGACGCGACGCAGCAGCAGCTTCTGGGTGACAAGCCCGGCACCCTGGAACGCGTAAGCGACGACGGCCGTACGCTTAAAATGGCGTATACCCCGCTGCCAGGCTGGAACTGGACTATCGTGGGCGAAGTGGATAAATCGGTGCTGCTCTCAAGCGTTAACGCCATGCGCGATCGCTTCCTGCTGGCCGGCGTGGTCTTATCTATCCTGTTTGCTGGTCTGTTCGTGGTCCTTATTCGCCGTGTGCTGACCCGACCGCTGAGCAATGTGATCCATCTTGCCCGGCAATATGCTGCAGGGGATCTCCGTTCCAGCCTGCCCGTGACGCGTCAGGACGAGGTCGGCCAGCTGATCGACGCCATTAACGGCATCGGCGGCGGCCTGCAAAAAATTGTTCTGCAGGTTCGCGAGGCCGCAGGCGAGATCCATTTGGGCACTAACGCGCTGGCTTCCGATACCGGCGAGATTTCTGAGCAGATCAACAAGCAGGCCAGCAGCGTGGAAGAGACCTCCGCCAGCATGGAGCAGTTGGCCGCCACCGTACAGCAAAATGCCGCCAACATGGAGCAAACGCAGCAGCTGGTGGGTGAAACCTCCCTCGCGGTCCATCAGGGCGGTGAGACGGTCACCCACGCCGTGTCGACCATGGACGACATTCGCGAGGCGTCAAAACGCATCGAAGACATCACGCGTGTGATTGAGTCCATCGCTTTCCAGACCAATATCCTGGCGCTGAATGCGGCAGTGGAAGCGGCCCGCGCGGGTGAGCATGGGAAAGGGTTTGCGGTGGTTGCGCAGGAAGTTCGCGCCCTGGCCGGACGCAGCGCCAACGCGGTGAAGGAGATTGAACAGCTGATTGGCGATACGCTCAGGAAAGTGAGCGAAGGCCATGCGCTGTCTGAACAGACGCGCCTGGCGATGGATGACATCATCATTCATATCGATAACATCAGCCAGCTGGTCACCGAGATTAACCATGCCTCACGCGAGCAGTCCGCAGGGATTGGCCAGGTGAATCTCGCCATGACCCACATTGGCGAAGCGTCGCATATTAATGCGGATCGTATCTCACGCAGCGAACAAACCGCTCAAACGCTGCGCGAGAAGGGGTCACATCTGGCTCAACTGGTGAGTCTGTTCCAGCTAAAAGACTAACCGACTCTGCCCGTCGCACGCAGCAGCAGGTCATTTTGCACCTGCTCGCTCATCAGCGTACCGCCACGGGTATCCAGCATCATGCGGCACCACGCCTGCGCCACCGGGGGCGATGCGTGCCGCAGCATTTCGCTTCCGGCCCCCAGCAGGAAAAGCTGCTGCGCAATTTCCCGCCCCTGCGCCTCCTGCGGTTTACGCAGTTTTTGCTGAAGCTGTCGCCAGCTGCGGTCGAAGTGTCTGTCCTGCCCTTTTACCTGTGCAAACTCATCGGCAAGCAGATCGTGAATACCCGGCTGCTTCGCCAGCACGCGCAGCACGTCCAGGCACATGATATTGCCGGACCCTTCCCAGATGCTGTTCACCGGCATCTCGCGATACAGGCGGGGAAGTTCGCTCTCCTCGCAGTACCCGACTCCGCCCAGCACCTCCATCGCTTCCGCCACAAACGGGATGCCCGCTTTGCACACGCTAAATTTCGCGGCCGGGGTAAACAGCCGCGCCCATGCCGCTTCCTGGGGATCCGCGCGTTTATCCCACGCCCGGGCCAGGCGAAACAGCAGCGCCGTTTGCCCCTCCAGCACCAGCGCCATCCGACTTAACACCTCACGCATGAGCGGCTGATCGATAAGATTTTTGCCGAAGGTCTGACGCTGATGCGCGTGGTATAGCGCCACGGACAGCGCACGACGCATCAGTCCGTGGCTGCCCAGCGCGCAGTCAAAGCGCGTCAGGCCGCCCATTTTGAGGATCTGCCGTACCCCTTCGCCCTCTTCCCCCAGCAGCCAGCCGGAGGCATCAAGAAACTCTACCTCGCTGCTGGCGTTGGAGCGGTTCCCGAGCTTGTCCTTAAGGCGCTCCAGCCGGACGGCGTTGCGCTGTCCGTCAGGTAAAAAGCGCGGCACAAAAAAGCAGGACAACCCGCCCTTCGCCTGTGCCAGCACCAGATGCGCATCGCTTTGCGGGACGGAGAAAAACCATTTATGGCCCACCAGCCGGTAGCTGCCGTCGCTGCATTTTTCCGCTTTGGTGGTGTTGCTCAGCACGTCCGAGCCGCCCTGTTTTTCCGTCATCCCCATACCGATCAGCAGGCCACGTTTTTGCGCGCCAGGCGCCAGATGAGGATCGTAGCGATCGCTGAGCAGCGGCGTCAGCCAGTCGTGAAATAGTTTAGGGAGCGCCTGCTGCAGGAGCGGTGTCGCGGCAAACGTCATGGTGACGGGACAAAGCGTGCCTGCCTCAACCTGAGCATGAAGCACAAAGCGTGCGGCCCGGGCGACAAACGCCCCCTTACGCGCCTCCTCTTCCCATGCCAGGTTATGTACCCGATTGGCACACAGCCCCTGCATCAGCAGGTGCCATGCCGGGTGAAAGCGAACGTCATCCAGTCGCTCTCCGGTGGCGTCATAGCGAAGCAACTCCGGCGGATTCACGTTCGCCAGCCTGCCCAGCTCCAGCGACTCTGCGGTGCCTAACTGCTGCCCGATGCTGGCGAGCAGTTCGATATCCCACTCGGCACCCTCACGCGAGACTGCGTCACGCAGCGCGCAGTCCGAGAGGAAAAGGTTGCTGTTAGAGAGTGGTGCAGGTTGATTGAAAACGGTATGAGTCTGCCAGTGCATACTGTCTCCCTCCTTCAGTGGCAATGACGATAAGTATGGACAGACCGCGCACACGCTGCATGGGAGGGGAGTCACACGTTCACGATCCCGCTGATATCATTCGTGAAATAGCTCACAGAACATAAGAATAAACTATTTCATGACTTCGCTTTTGTTGAATAATTTATTCTCTCCCCCTTTCAGTGAGGAAAGTTATGCAACCGGATGCGCACAAGCGAGCATTAATTGCCGGCTCCATTGGTAACTTTATCGAGTGGTATGAGTTTGCGGTCTACGGTTTTCTGGCGACCGTCATTGCGAAGAACTTCTTTCAGCTTGAAGGGGAAGCGGGGCTTACCAGCCTGATCCTCACCTACGCCTCATTTGCCATCGCCTTCTTCTTCCGTCCGCTGGGCGCGGTGGTGTTTGGCCGCATCGGTGACCGAATTGGCCGTAAGCCGACGCTTATTATTGTGCTGGTGCTGATGACGCTGGCCACCGCCGCCATCGGCATTGTGCCGGTCTACGCCAGCATCGGGATTGCCGCACCGCTGATCGTTACGCTGCTTCGGATCCTGCAGGGGCTGTTCGCGGGCGGCGAGTACGGCGGTGCAGTCTCGCTGATGACGGAGTTCGCCCCGCGAGGCAAGCGCGGGCTCTATGGTGCCTGGCAGTCCTTTACCGTGGCGCTGGGGCTGTTAGCGGGCGCCGGCATCGTGGCGCTGCTCTCCGCACTCCTCACGCCTGAAGCCCTGCACGACTGGGGCTGGCGCATTCCTTTCTTCCTGGCGCTGCCCATGGGCGCTGTTGCGCTGTGGCTTCGCGTCAGCATGGAGGAGACACCCAGCTTTGTGCAGCAGCAGGACAAACCGGCCGTCGCTCAGGCGGACATTGCCGCCACGCTCCGGGCCATCGTGATGGGGATTGGCCGCGTGATGGTCTGGTCTGCGGCGGGGTACACCTACCTGGTCATTATGCCGACCTATCTGCAGTCGGCGCTGCACACCGGGTTTAATCAGGCGCTGTTGATCGCAGTGATTTCGAACGTTGGGTTTGCGCTGACGATCATTCCGTCGGGGATCCTGAGCGATCGGATCGGGCGTCGCACGGTGATGATTATCGCCACCGCGCTGCTGCTGATCCTCGCCCTGCCGCTGCTGAAACTTCTGCAGGCGGAGTCCAGCACGCTGGCGGTGAAAGCGATAGTAGTATTGATTGCGGGCGGTCTGGTGGGCATGCTGGCGGGGCCGGGCCCGGCGATGCTCTCTGAGATGTTCCCGACCCGCGTGCGCTATACGGGGCTGGGGCTGGCCTATTCGTTATCGAACGCGATTTTCTCGGGATGCGCAGGGTTAATCATAACCGGGCTGATTAAGCAGACGGGCAATCTGGATATTCCGGCGTACTACGTGATGGCGACGGCAGTAATGAGTATTTTCGCGCTGATGACGCTGAGGAAGGATGACCATCTGCGGTCACTGGAGGAATGAGGTTAATGCCCGGTGGCGCTACGCTTACCGGGCCTACGGTACCGTGCCTTTGTAGGCCGGGTAAGGCGAAGCCGCCACCCGGCATAACAGGCTACCCGCGCTGACGCACCGCTTCAAACAGGCAGATGCCCGTCGCAACAGACACGTTCAGGGAGGACACGCTGCCCGCCATCGGGATGCTGATCAGCTCGTCGCAGTGCTCGCGCGTCAGGCGACGCATACCTTCACCTTCCGCCCCCATCACCAGCGCCAGACGGCCGGTCATTTTGCTCTGATACAGGGTATGATCCGCTTCACCGGCAGTACCGACGATCCAGATGTTCTCTTCCTGCAGCATACGCATGGTGCGCGCCAGGTTGGTCACGCGGATCAGCGGAACGTTTTCCGCCGCGCCGCAGGCCACTTTCTTCGCCGTCGCGTTCAGCTGCGCGGAGCGATCTTTCGGCACGATCACCGCATGCACGCCCGCCGCATCCGCGCTGCGCAGACACGCGCCGAGGTTGTGCGGATCGGTAACGCCATCGAGGATCAGGAAGAACGGATTCTCGAGCTCGGCGATCAGATCCGGCAGATCGTTTTCCTGATACTGACGGCCCGGCTTCACGCGGGCAATAATGCCCTGGTGCACCGCCCCGTCACTTTTTTCATCCAGGAACTGGCGGTTAGCCAGCTGGATCACCACGCCCTGCGCTTCCAGGGCGTGGATAAGCGGCATCAGACGTTTGTCTTCACGCCCTTTCAGAATAAACACTTCCTGAAAACGCTCCGGTGCGCGCTCGAGAAGGGCCTGCACCGCGTGGATGCCGTAAATCATTTCACTCATTGATGGTTCTCGTAATAAGTATTTCCCCTCTCCCGGTTGGGGAGAGGGTCAGGGTGAGGGGAGAATTTACTCCGCCTGCTTTTTCTTAGCCGCGCGCTTCGCTTTGGTGGCGGCCGCTATTTTCTGTGTCTTCGCGGAAGGTTTCTTCGCGGCACGGGCTTCTTTCTTTGCCGCCTTCGGCTTCTGCTTCTTCTCACCGCGGAACGCGCTGTCCGGCTCGAAGTTCACCTTCTTACCGGCCTGACGGCGCTTGC
Source organism: Enterobacter cloacae complex sp. 2024EL-00227 (assembly GCF_043945315.1). Lineage (NCBI taxonomy): Bacteria > Pseudomonadati > Pseudomonadota > Gammaproteobacteria > Enterobacterales > Enterobacteriaceae > Enterobacter > Enterobacter cloacae complex sp. 2024EL-00227. The sequence goes on along the minus strand of NZ_JBIMQP010000012.1, from coordinate 48,590 downwards.
CGCTCGTTTTGCCGTTTCCGCCTTTTTTCGCTCTTTCGCGCTCGGTTTTACCGACGTTACGCGGCGCGCGCTCGCTGGAGATCAGGCTGAAGTCGATTTTACGGTCGTCCATATTCACGGCCTCAACCTTCACTTCCACACGGTCGCCCAGACGATAGGTCTGGCCGCCAGATTCGCCGATCAGACGCTGGCCGACCTGGTCGAAGCGATAGTAGTCGTTATCCAGGCTGGAGACATGCACCAGACCGTCGATAAACAGCTCGTCCAGACGTACGAAGAAGCCAAAGCCGGTCACGCTGGCAATCACGCCTTTGAAGACGTTACCCACCTGGTCCAGCATAAAGTCACACTTCAGCCAGTCCGCCACGTCGCGGGTGGCCTCATCGGCACGGCGTTCGGTCATGGAGCAGTGCTGACCCAGCTGCAGCATCTCTTCCATCGAATAGTGGTAGCCACCGGTTTCGGTGGTGTTCCCTTTATGGCCCTGCTCCTGCGCCAGCAGATACTTGATCGCACGGTGCAGCGAAAGGTCAGGGTAACGACGGATCGGCGACGTAAAGTGGGCGTAAGACTGCAGCGCCAGGCCAAAGTGACCGCGGTTTTCCGGATCGTAAATCGCCTGCTTCATCGAGCGCAGCAGCATTGTCTGCAGCATTTCTGCATCAGGACGATCGCTAATGGATTCCAGCAGCTCGGCGTAATCGCGCGGCTCTGGCTTATTGCCGCCCGGCAGCTCCAGACCGAGCTCGGCCAGTACGGAGCGGAACGCGGTGATGGCTTCCGTCGACGGTTTATCGTGAATACGAAACAGCGCAGGCTCTTTGGCTTTCTCAACGAAGCGTGCCGCCGAGATGTTCGCCAGGATCATACACTCTTCAATCAGCTTGTGCGCATCGTTACGCTGAGTCTGCTCGATGCGCTCAATGCGGCGCTCGGCGTTGAAGATAAATTTCGCCTCTTCGCTCTCAAAGGAGATCCCGCCGCGCTCTTCGCGCGCCTGATCCAGCGTTTTGTAGAGGTTATGCAGCTCTTCGATGTGTTTGACCAGCGGCGCGTACTGTTCGCGCAGATCCTGGTCACCCTGCAGCATATGCCAGACCTTGGTGTAGGTCAGACGCGCATGCGAGCTCATCACCGCTTCGTAGAACTTGTAGCCGGTTAAGCGCCCTTTGTTGGAGATGGTCATCTCGCAAACCATACAGAGGCGGTCAACCTGCGGGTTCAGGGAACACAGGCCGTTAGACAGCACTTCCGGCAGCATCGGTACAACCTGCGACGGGAAGTAGACCGAAGTACCACGGCTGCGCGCTTCGTTATCCAGCGGGGTATGCGGACGAACATAGTAGCTTACGTCTGCAATCGCTACCCACAGACGCCAGCCGCCGCCGCGTTTTTTCTCGCAGTAGACGGCGTCATCGAAGTCACGGGCGTCTTCACCGTCGATCGTAACCAGCGGCAGGGAGCGGAGATCCACGCGGCCCACTTTGGATTCTTCCGGCACTTCTTCACGCAGGCTTTCGATCTGCTCTTCAACCGCTTTCGGCCAGATGTATGGAATTTCGTGGGTGCGCAGCGCCATATCAACGGCCATGCCGGTGCCCATATTATCGCCAAGCACTTCGACGATTTTACCTACCGCTTTGGTGCGACGGGTTGGGCGCTGGGTGAGTTCCACCACCACCACAAAGCCCATGCGGGCGCCCATCACCTCTTCAGGTGGGATCAGAATGTCGAAGCTCAGACGGCTGTCGTCCGGCACCACGAAGCCCACGCCCGCGTCGGTAAAGTAGCGGCCAACAATCTGGCTGGTTTTTGGCACCAGGACGCGCACGACGCGCGCTTCTCGGCGACCTTTACGGTCAGCGCCCAGCGGCTGCGCCAGAATTTGGTCACCGTGGATGCACATTTTCATCTGTTCAGATGAGAGATACAGATCGTCTTTACGGCCTTCCACGCGCAGGAAGCCGAAGCCATCGCGGTGACCAATGACGGTCCCTTTCAGCAGATCGAGGCGTTCTGGCAGCGCGTAGCACTGGCGGCGGGTAAAGACCAGCTGCCCGTCACGCTCCATCGCGCGCAGGCGGCGGCGAAGGGCTTCAATTTGCTCTTCACCTTCAATGTTTAATTCAACAGCAAGTTCTTCACGATTGGCGGGTTTTTCGCGTTTTGTTAAGTGTTCAATGATGAACTCGCGGCTGGGGATAGGATTCGCGTATTTTTCGGCTTCGCGTTCCTGGAAAGGATCGTGTGACATGTCGGTTCCTCCGTTGTCAGCTCCGGTGGAAATTTTCTTCATTCCACCAGCAATAATTTATAAAGCGGTTGATTCTCTTCAACCAAATCGGCCAGCGTGTAGTTATCCAGCTCCTTGAGAAAACTTTGCACGGCCTTAGAAAGCGCCTTTTTCAGGCGGCAAGCGGGCGTGATGTGGCAGAACTCGCTGCTGCAGTTCACCAGAGACAGCGGCTCCAGTTCACGTACCACATCGCCAACACGAATACTCTGTGCCGGTTTACCGAGACGGATCCCACCATTCTTCCCGCGGATGGCAGCAACGTATCCGGCACGACTAAGTTGATTGATTATTTTGACCATATGATTACGGGATACGCCGTAGACCTCAGTGACTTCAGAGATACTGGTCATTTTCCCATCGGGTAACGACGCCATGTAGATCAGCGCGCGTAAGCCGTAATCGGTGAAACTTGTTAACTGCACATCAACCTCAGGAAAAAGGGAAATCGCGGACAAACCGCAGAGATATTCATTAATGATGATAAACCAGCCAGATAGTTAGCGGCTAATTTATTTGACAGACGGGGCGAAAAAGCGGAGATCCAGGAGCGGTCGCCGGATGGCGCTACGCTTATCCGGCCTACGGGTCTCCCCGCAGGCCAGCAGTCACGAAGATTATGCGTCGAACGGGTCGCGCAGGATCATCGTTTCAGTACGATCCGGGCCGGTAGAAATAATATCGATCGGCACTTCGGTCAGTTCTTCAATACGCTTGATGTAATCCAGCGCCGCCTGCGGCAGGCCGCTACGCTCTTTCACACCGAAAGTGGTCTCAGACCAGCCCGGCATGGTTTCGTAGATTGGCTCAATGCCTTCCCAGTCGTCAGCAGCCAGCGGCGTGGTGGTCACTTCGCGGCCATCAGGCATACGGTAGCCTACGCAGATTTTCACTTCTTTCAGGCCGTCCAGTACGTCCAGCTTGGTCAGGCAGAAGCCAGACAGGGAGTTGATCTGCACTGCACGACGCACGGCAACCGCATCCAGCCAGCCGGTACGACGACGACGACCGGTGGTCGCGCCAAACTCGTTACCCTGCTTGCACAGGAACTCGCCGGTTTCATCAAACAGTTCGGTCGGGAATGGACCTGCACCCACGCGAGTGGAGTACGCTTTGATGATGCCCAGAACGTAATCCACATAACGTGGACCCAGGCCAGAGCCGGTCGCCACGCCACCCGCGGTGGTGTTGGAAGAGGTTACGTACGGATAGGTACCGTGGTCGATGTCCAGCAGCGTACCCTGCGCACCTTCGAACATGACGAAATCGCCACGCTTGCGCGCCTGGTCCAGCAGATCGGACACATCAACAACCATACCGGTCAGAATGTCTGCAATCGCCATGACGTCATCCAGCACTTTCTGGTAGTCAACAGCGTCAGCTTTGTAGAAGTTCACCAGCTGGAAGTTGTGATATTCCATCACTTCTTTCAGTTTTTCAGCGAAGGTTGCTTTGTCGAAGAGGTCACCCACGCGCAGACCGCGACGTGCAACTTTATCTTCGTAAGCCGGGCCGATACCACGACCGGTGGTGCCGATCGCTTTCGCACCACGCGCTTTTTCACGCGCAACGTCCAGCGCCACGTGATAATCCAGGATCAGCGGGCAGGCTTCGGAGAGCAGCAGACGCTCACGAACAGGGATACCACGGTCTTCCAGACCTTTCATCTCTTTCATCAGCGCAGCTGGAGACAGCACAACGCCGTTACCGATGATGCTGGTGACGTTTTCGCGAAGAATGCCTGATGGAATAAGATGGAGGACGGTTTTTTCACCGTTGATTACGAGAGTATGGCCTGCGTTGTGACCGCCCTGGTAGCGCACAACATATTTAGCCCGTTCAGTCAGAAGATCAACAATCTTCCCTTTACCTTCGTCACCCCATTGGGTGCCCAGTACGACGACGTTGTTACCCATTTTTTTCAAAATCACCGTTTGCTTAAAAATGGATTCTACCATCGCTTTTTCAGATATACAGCACTTTTTGACCTCAGAATATCCCAAATCCGACCACTTTTTGATCAGCCAATCGTTTTCCTCAACATGTAGTAGATCACGATGCCCGCAACCACAAGACCGCCGCCAAAACGACGTAAAATATTATCCGGCAGTTGGCTCATGGTGACGATCATTCGACGCCAGGCGCGTGGATAGAGCATCGGTCCCAGACCTTCCAGCACCAGGACCAGGGCTAGCGCGAGCCAGATCGTTGAATTCATTTTTGTTCCTTATAAAAGAAAACCACCGCTCCGTGGGGAGCGGTGGTTTGAATACTCAAACGAGCCTGAGTTTATCGCGTTGCGTTAGTCGGCGTCTTCATATAACGGAAGAAATCGCTGTCCGGGCTGAGCACCATCACATCCTGGTTGCTCTGGAAGCTATTCTCGTAAGCACGCAGGCTACGGATAAAGGCATAGAAGTCAGGATCCTGACTGAAGGCATCGGCAAACAGCTTCGCCGCTTCGGCATCACCTTCACCGCGCAGAATGCGGCCCTGACGCTCAGATTCCGCCAGCGTTTTGGCCACTTCGTAGTCCGCAGCAGCGCGCAGCTTCTCCGCCTCTTCCTGGCCCTGTGAACGGTGACGACGGGCGACCGCTTCACGCTCGGCGCGCATACGGTTGTAAATCGCCTCGGACACTTCCACCGGCAGGTTGATCTGCTTGATACGCACGTCCACCACTTCAATACCCAGCGCAGCCATACTGTTCGGGTTGATCACCGGCACTTTACCGTTGGTTTCAGCCTGAACGCGTTCAGCCGCTTTGGCAATCGCATCATCTGCTGCCGGCGTTGAAACTTCATCTTCCGTGCCCGCTGTGCCGGAGTTCAGCGCATCGCGAACTTCCAGGGTCAGACGGCCACGGGAGTCGGTCACGATGTCTTTCACATCCAGACGACCAATCTCAGAACGCAGACGGTCAGAGAACTTACGTTTCAGCAGCACTTCTGCCTGAGAAACGTCACCGCCGCCCGTTGCCAGGAAGTAACGGCTGAAATCGCTGATGCGCCATTTGATATAGGAATCAACGATCAGGTCTTTCTTCTCTTTAGTCACGAAACGGTCGGCCTGGTTATCCATGGTCTGGATACGCGCATCAAGCGTTTTCACTGACTGAATGAACGGCACCTTGAAGTGCAGACCCGGCTCGTAGATCACCGGGCGTTTGTCGCCATCACGCACGACGCTGCTGAACTGGAACTTGATCCCACGCTCGCCCTCTTTCACCACAAAGATCGAGGTATAAAGCACGACCAGTACGATGACGATGATCGCAATAACTGACTTACGCATCCTTATTCCCCCTGACGCTGGTAGTCGTTACGCTGCGCGTTAGCACGGCGTTGGTCCATAATGTCACCATCGCTCGAAGAAGACGTGGTTGTTGCGCTTGTGCTACCGGATGACGCAGGTGGCAGACGCAGCAGGTTGTTCGCACCGCTGTTGTCTTTTGCTGCCGATGCAGAACTGCCTTTCAGCATCTGATCCAGCGGCAGCACCATCAGGTTTCCGCCTTTACTGTCGTTAACCAACACTTTGCGGGTGTGGCTCAGCACTTTTTCCATGGTCTCGATATAGAGACGCTCACGGGTAATTTCCGGCGCCGCTTTATATTCCGGCAGGATCTTCGCGAAGCGAGCGACCTCACCCTGTGCTTCCAGGATGGTCTGCGTCTTATACGCACGCGCTTCTTCCAGAATACGCTGCGCCTGACCGTTAGCACGTGGCTGAACTTCGTTGGTGTAGGCTTCTGCTTCACGGATGTACTGCTGTTCGTTTTCACGTGCAGCAATCGCATCGTCAAAGGCCGCTTTCACCTCTTCCGGCGGACGAGCGGCCTGGAAGTTGACGTCCAGCAGGGTAATCCCCATGTTGTATGGACGAATGGTCTCTTCCAGCTCACGCTGGGTATCGCTACGGATAACGGTACGACCTTCGGTCAGGATACGGTCCATGGTGTATTTACCGATCACCCCGCGCAGGGCGCTGTCGGTCGCCTGGCGCAGACTGTCATCAGCGCTGGTCACGCTAAACAGATAACGCTCAGGATCGGTCACGCGGTACTGCACGTTCATCTCAACGCGCACCACGTTTTCATCAGACGTCAGCATCACACCAGACGCTGCCAGTTCACGGACCGATTCCACGTTGACCGCGGTCACGTCGTCAATGAAGGTCGGTTTCCAGTTCAGGCCCGGCTCAACCAGATGGCTGAACTTGCCAAAACGCGTAACGACACCGCGTTCCGCTTCTTTAATGGTGTAGAACCCGGTAGCAGCCCAGATGATTACCACTGCAGCGGCAACAATACCGACTACGCGGCCACCCATTTGCGGGCGCGGCCCCTGGGTGGAATTTCCACCTGAGCCAGAACCTTTACCTCCGCCAAGACCACCAAGCTTCTTGCTCAGCTTGCGGAAGATATCATCCAGATCCGGTGGCCCCTGCTCGCGACCACCTTTGTTGCCATTTCCCCCAGAGTTGCCGCCTTGATTATTGCTGCTTCCCCACGGGTCGCGGTCCTGTCCGTTATTACCGGGCTGATTCCACGCCATGTATATGCTCCATATTTGTTATGCAAGGGCGAATTATTCAGGCATCCCCTTTCTGATCAGACGATATAGTCGACCAGCGCAGGTTCTTGTTTACAGAGGCGACGCCAGTCAACGATCGGCATACGCACCTGCATCCCCACGCTGCCGTCATCCTCCATCCACTCTTTTTCTATCGCCTGAAGCTGATAAAACCGGCTGCGCAGCCTGCCTTCCTGTGGCGGCAGTCGCAGCGTGTGCTGAGCTACCTCACCGGAAAGACGTTCTGTCAAAGCCTGGAAAAGCAGTGGCACACCAAGACCGGTCTGGGCAGAAAGCCAGACCCGAATCGGTTTGTTCTCTTCATCTCTGTCGATACGCGGTTCGAAATCGTCCAGCATATCGATCTTGTTCATCACCAACAGCGTTGGGATTTCGTGGGCGTCGATCTCTTCGAGCACCACGTTCACCGCGTCGATGTTCTCCTGCACGCGCACGTCTGCCGCATCAATCACGTGCAGCAGCAGGGTCGCCTGTCGCGTCTCCTGCAAGGTGGCCTTGAACGCCGCCACCAGGTCATGCGGCAGGTGACGGATAAACCCTACGGTATCCGCCAGCACCGTTTCACCGACGTCTGCAACGTCAATACGGCGCAGCGTCGGGTCCAGGGTCGCAAACAGCTGGTCTGCGGCGTAAACCTGGGCCTCGGTTATCTGGTTAAACAGGGTGGATTTACCGGCGTTGGTATACCCCACCAGCGACACCGTCGGGATGTCGGCTTTGGTTCGTGCCCGACGCCCCTGCTCACGCTGTTTCTCGACCCTTTCCAGACGTGAGAGGATCTGGGTAATTCGGCCACGCAGCAAACGACGGTCGGTTTCGAGCTGGGTTTCACCCGGGCCGCGCAAACCAATCCCGCCTTTTTGTCTTTCAAGGTGGGTCCAGCCACGCACCAGACGCGTTGCCAGATGACGCAGCTGCGCCAGCTCAACCTGCAGTTTCCCTTCGTGGGTACGTGCACGCTGAGCAAAAATGTCTAAAATCAATCCCGTGCGATCGATAACACGGCATTCGCAGAGAGCTTCCAGGTTGCGCTCCTGGGCTGGAGACAGCGCATGATCAAACAACACGACTGACGCGCCGGTTGCTTTTACGGCATCCGCAATTTCGACTGCTTTACCTTCACCAACAAAATACTTTGGGTGCGGCGCTTTACGGCTACCGGTAATCACCTGCATTGCTTCGACACCGGCGGAAGAGACCAGAGATTCAAACTCCTGGAGGTCTTCCATATCTTTGTCTTGCGAAAAATAGATGTGTACCAGCACCGCCTGCTCACCGGCATCATAACGGTCAAACAAGCGTAAACCTCTCTAAAAAGATCAGCGGGGAACGCAGGATCCCTGGCTCCCCGTGTGGATAACAGTGCGAAACCTTATTCGGTCTCGTCGCTGTCCTGCGCTGGCGTTGAAGAACCCTGCGCGTTGCTGCCATGATGGTAGTTACTACCTGTGCCGCCGCCAGCGTTATTGCTGTGATGAGATACCGGACGGGACGGAACAACAGTAGAAATAGCGTGCTTATAGACCATCTGACTGACCGTGTTTTTCAACAGAATCACGAACTGATCGAAAGACTCAATCTGACCTTGCAGCTTAATACCATTCACCAAATAAATAGAAACTGGAACACGTTCCCGACGCAATGCGTTCAGGAACGGATCTTGTAAAGATTGCCCCTTAGCCATTCTATCTTTTCCTTATATGCTTGTTTTGTACTTAGAACCTTGCGATTCTGAAAAATTGCGCACGATACGCCTCAATTGTACACATTCAGTGAGCGATATCACCAACAACCTCAATCACGTCGCTTAACGCCTGTTGTGGTTTTTCACTGTCTAACCAGTGAACCCCTTCCCAACCGCGCAACCAGGTGATCTGGCGCTTCGCTAACTGTCTCGTGGCGCAAACACCTCGATAAACCATTTCATCGTATGAAATCTCACCTTCAAGGTACGACCACATCTGGCGGTATCCCACACAACGAATGGAAGGCATGTCCGTATGCAAATCTCCACGGGCAAATAGCGCCCGCACTTCTGCTTCAAAATCTGAAGCTAACATCTGATGAAAACGCTGCTCAATTCGCTGATGGAGCAGTTCACGGCTCGCCGGGGCGATGGCGAACTGATGCACCTGATACGGCAGAGCGTCTCCTGACGTTTGCGTCAGTTCCGTTAAAGTTTTACCCGAAATGAAAAAAACTTCCAGTGCCCGGGAAAGCCTTTGCGGATCATTTGGATGGATCCGCGCTGCGGCAACCGGGTCAATCTCCGCCAGTTGCTGATGCAAAACGTCCCACCCCTGCTCTGCCGCCTGCTGCTCAATTTTCGCTCTTACTTCCGGGTCTGCGGATGGCAGAGGTGATAACCCCTCCAGCAGCGCCTTGAAGTAGAGCATGGTTCCGCCAACCAACAGCGGTATACGCCCCGCCGCCGTTATCTCGGCCATCTCGGCTAAGGCATCCCGGCGAAAATCCGCTGCGGAGTAAACCTGAGCCGGGTCGAGGATATCCAGCAAACGGTGCGGTGCCGCGCGCAGTTCTTCTGCGTCAGGCTTCGCCGTGCCGATGTCCATCCCTCGGTAGATGAGGGCGGAGTCGACGCTAATCAACTCTACCGGCAAAACTTTACGCAACTCAATGGCGAGCGCCGTTTTGCCGGAGGCCGTTGGGCCCATTAAAAAAATTGCCTTAGGCAGGCTCGCCTTACTTACGTCAATCATGTTTCAGGGCGTTCATCGCCGTTTTTAAATCAACAGGTTGTAATAACCCACCCGGCGGCGCTTTCACCAGATGCGGACAGAGGCGTTCAACCTCCGCCAGCACGCTGATGGCCTGTGCCATGCTCCACGGCGCGTGTTCGCTGGCCAGATGGCGGGCGATCCACTGCGCGGTGTTAGCGGCATCAAACGATGTTTGCTGCGCCAGGTAGCCTATCAGTTCAGGAATCAAGTTTTGTAAATTTTGTTGGCGTAAGGGTAAAGGCACTGCACGAATTGTCACATGTTGTGGTTCGAGCACAATTTCAATACCCATTTGCGCCAGCTGTGCTTCGGCACGCTGCAATATCCTTGTTTCATCAGGGGATATTTTCAGGCGAACCGGAATTAACAGCGGCTGCGCACAGGCGGCATTTTCGCCCGGCGTGAGCTGCACCTGTTTAAGCCAGCGTTCGGCAACCGGCAGTGCCAGAAGCATCAATTTGCCGTCACGTTCCAGCAGTGCCATATCCGGCGCGATAATCGTCAGCACCCGGCCAAAACTCTGGCTATGGCCGTCCAGAGAAGGCTGAGGTGCCGGAATAGGTTCTTTACGCTCTACGACTGGCGTCTCCAGCAGTTTGCGGTACAACGCGCCCTGCTGCTTTTGATAGCCAGGCTGGGCATTCGGGTAGTTGGCACCCGTTGGACGCGGTGCGGCCCCTGCGGAGGAAAAGCGCGGCGCTTCCGGTTCACGCGCAACGGCGGGCTCCGCAAAATGGTTGCGGCCTGCAGCGACACGGTTTTCAGGAATTGGGCGTGGCGCAGGTTCTGCGTGCTCCAGCGGCAACGGCGTTTCACCCTGCTGCTGCAGCACGCTCAGCACGCCCTGATAGATAAAATCATGCACCAGTCGCGACTGGTGGAACCGCACTTCATGCTTGGCAGGATGGACGTTCACATCCACCTGATGCGGGTCGATGTCCAGATAAAGCACGAAAGCAGGCTGCTGATCGGCCCCGAGCTTGTCTTCGCAGGCCTGGCGAATGGCGTGATTGATGAGACGGTCGCGCATCATGCGGCCGTTGACGTAGCAATACTGGATCTCCGCAAACGCAGCGCTGCTCGCGTTCGGATCGGCTACCCAGCCGCGCAGCGCCAGATCGCCGTGCTGCCACTCAATGGCCAGCGCCTGTTCCAGAAACGGGGTCCCGCAAATGGCGCCCAGCCGACGCTCTTTCTGTCCACCTTCCGCCACTGCGCGATACTGGCGCATCACCTTGCCGTTGTGGCTGAGGTTGATGGTGACATCGAAACGCGCCAGCGCGATACGGCGGATGATCTCGTCGATGTGTCCGAATTCGGTCTTCTCGGTACGCATGAACTTGCGTCGGGCGGGGGTGTTGTAGAAGAGATCTAATACTTCAAGCGTCGTGCCGACAGGGTGCGCCGCGGGTTTGACCGTCACATCCATATCGCGCCCTTCGGCGTAAGCCTGCCAGGCTTCCTGCTGTTCGGCGGTACGGGAGGTCAGCGTTAAGCGCGAAACCGAGCTGATACTGGCCAGCGCTTCACCGCGAAAGCCGAGGCTAATAATCGCTTCCAGGTCATCCAGAGAAGCAATTTTACTGGTGGCGTGACGGGCCAGCGCCAGCGCCAGCTCCTCTTTTTTAATACCGCAGCCGTTGTCGCGAATGCGGATAAGCTTCGCGCCACCGCGCTCGATATCAATATCGATGCGGGTCGCGCCCGCATCGAGGCTGTTTTCCACCAGCTCCTTCACAACCGACGCAGGGCGTTCCACCACCTCACCGGCGGCGATTTGGTTCGCAAGCTGCGGCGGCAGAACCTGAATCGGCATGAATTCTCCTTAGTTGGTCGCGGTCATCTCACCCGGTAGCGCTGCGCTGGCCGTCTGGGCAGCGCCGCTCTGTGGCGCAGACTGCAGCGGATGGGCATCAAAGTATTTACGCAGACCGTTATAAATCGCTTCAGCAATTTGCTGCTGATAGCTGTCGCTTCCCAGCAGACGCTCTTCACCGTTGTTACTGATAAAGCCCGTCTCTACAAGGATGGACGGGATATCCGGCGAGCGCAGAACGCCGAGGCTGGCATGTTCAGGACGACGCTTATGCAGCACACCAATGCTTTGCAGCTGGTTCAATACGTTAGTGGCCACATCATACCCGACGCGCTGAGAATGACCGAATTGTAAATCCAGCACCGCCTGGCTGAGATACGGGTCTGACTGGCTGTTTGCCAGCACATCGCCCGCGCCGCCTAGCAGTTCAGACTGCTTCTCATGCTCTTCCAGCCAGTTGGCCATTTCGCTGTTGGCGCGACGGTTCGAGAGTACCCATACCGAGGCGCCGGTCGCGTTACGGTTTGGCGCAGCATCCGCGTGGATGGAGACCAGGAAGTTCGCATTCTGCTTGCGCGCGACGTCCGAACGCCCCATTACCGAAATGAAGTAATCCCCGTCGCGGGTCAACACGCCTTTGAACGTAGGGTCGTCGTTGAGCAGTGCACGCAATTTGCGGGCAATGGCGATGGTGACATTTTTCTCTTGCGTCCCACCCGGGCCAATCGCCCCCGGGTCCTGTCCACCATGACCTGCATCAATGGCGATAATCACTTTGTCACCGCTGGTCGCAGCACGGCGCGTACTCACCGCCGGACGGGTCACTGTATTGCTGCTGGTTGCCGCAGTGATGCGATCGTTCTGCGATTTAAACGGATTACGCGCAGGTTCAGCAGGACGCGGCGTATACACCGGTTCTTCCACGCGTTTGGCAACGACAGGCGGCGGTGGAGGCGGCGGCGGGACATCGGCACTGATGGTAAAGACCACCGTATAGTTCGCCCCGTTTTGCTGCTTCACCGCCTTCGTTTTGCCCTTTTCGGTCAGATCGACCACCAGGCGTAACGACTGGCTATCCTGCGGCGTACCCGAACGGATACTTTTCACCAGGTTGTTGCCGCTGAACTGCAGCGGTAATCCCTGGATCACGCCTGTCTGTTTGATATCCAGCGCCACGCTGTGGCTGTCTGGCTGTGAAAACGCATACTCAGGATCGCCCATAAAGCTGAACGTGATCCGGGCCTGGCTTTCGCCGTTCGATACCTGAATATCTGAAAGATTTGCCGCCCCGGCCTGCGCGCACAGCAGCACGGTGGCAGCCAACAACCAACCTTTAACGCGATTTATCATCCCGTCATCCCTACGCTTAACCGGCCAGACGCGCCAGTAAGGAACTGCCTGATGAGGAAACAGCACTGATGCGTGCCTCACGCCCTTGAGCCTGGTAATCTAAGTGAATTTCGACATCCGGGTCAGGCAGCACACCCGCACCTTGTTGCGGCCACTCCACCAGGCAAATGGCGTCGTTGGCAAAATAATCACGGATCCCCATAAATTCCAGCTCCTCAGGATCCGCAAGGCGGTATAAATCGAAGTGGTACACCATGAGATTTTCAAGGGTGTACGGTTCTACCAGCGTGTAGGTTGGGCTTTTCACATTCCCGTTATGCCCTAACGCCTGCAAAAAACCCCGGCTGAAGGTGGTTTTACCCGCCCCTAAATCACCATACAGATAAATGACGGTTGCCCCCTGACAGGCCTGCGCCACGCGCTTGCCGAGTTCTAAAGTGGCTTGTTCATCAGGTAAAGGAATCGCTCGATTAGTCATTTTCTACGTCAATCACATCCGGGTTAACTACACGCCGCAGCGTGCAAAAGAGATCGGTGGCCAGCATACCGCGCGTACCGTAACGCGCAGCCAGTTTATCTGCCGCAACGCCGTGGGCCACGCAGCCCGCACAGGCTGCATCATAAAGGGGAAGTTTCTGTCCAAGCAATGCGCCAATAATACCGGAAAGCACATCGCCCATGCCGCCGCTCGCCATGCCCGCATTTCCGGCATCAATAATGCCCTGCGTCTCGTCACAGGCGACAACGGTTCCCGCCCCTTTTAAAACGGCAACACCTCCGTAACGTTTTACCAGACGCTGAGCAGAAAGTAAGCGATCGCTTTCAATTTCTGCCACGCTGCAGTTAAGCAGCCGCGCGGCTTCGCCGGGGTGTGGCGTCAGAATGCGATTGTGACGCTTATCCGGGTTTATTGCCAGAAGGTTAAGCGCGTCGGCATCCCACAGCATCGGTTTGCGAAAATTCTCGACCTTTTGCAGGGCCTGTTTACCCCACGCCTGCTGCCCAAGCCCGGGACCGATCACCACCACATCCGCCCATTCGAGGCTTTCCTCCAGCGTCTGGAGCGTAAGCTCATGGACCATCAGCTCCGGTCGGGCCGTGACGATCGGCGCAATATTCTCAATGCGAGTGAGCACTCGCACTAATCCGGCGCCGCTGCGCAGAGCCGCTTCACCGGTCATGCGAATCGCACCCGCCGTACCGTGGTCACCGCCCACAATCACCAGCCTGCCGTGATCGCCCTTATGTGACGCTGGTCGTCGCGGCGGGAGCCACGCTGCAAGCTGCGACGCATCATAACGCATGAGGTGCGTTTCCTGCCCGGCCAGCCAGCTCTCCAGCCCCAGCGCACTGTGGTGCAACACGCCAACGACATCCCGCGCTTTGCCGGTCAGTAGCCCCGGCTTGAGGGCAATAAAGGTCACCGTATGTGCCGCCTGAATCACCGCCCCCGGCGTCGCACCGGTTTGTGCAATCAGGCCAGAGGGAATATCCAGGGCGACTACCGGCGCGGAATGTCTGTTAGCGCGTTCAATAAGCGCGGCAACGTTTTCGCGCGGCGCGCTGCGCAGCCCGGTGCCCAGCAGCCCGTCAACAATCAGATCAACATCCTCTGGCCAGACGATATCAGGCGCATGAATCACACCGCCGGCGTTCAGCCATGCCTCCCGCGCCGCGCTGGCCTCTTCCGGCAGCGGTTTATCACTTTCGAGAGCCAGCAAGGTCACGCGGATACCCGCAGCGACCGCGAGACGGGCGACGACGTAGCCGTCACCGCCATTGTTGCCGTGCCCGCACAGAATCAGCCAGTGGGCGGCCTGCGGCCAGGCGCTACGGGCAACGTCAAACGCTGCCTCACCCGCGCGGAGCATCAGTTCATACAGGGTAATCCCGAGGCTGTCTGCAGCCTCTTTTTCGGCGCGCCGGAGGTCATCCGCATGCCAGATGGAATGTGGTATACTTGCGGGGTTTTTCTTCACCGTATGGTCCGTCATGTCACAGCCCCTCGATCTCAATGAATTAGCGCAAAAAATCAAACAGTGGGGTGCTGAGCTTGGCTTCCAGAAGGTAGGCATTACCGATACCGACCTCTCCGCCAGCGAGCCCAAACTGCAGGCCTGGCTGGACAAACAATACCACGGCGAAATGGAGTGGATGGCACGTCATGGCATGATGCGCGCCCGTCCACACGAGCTTTTGCCGGGCACATTACGCGTCATCAGCGTGCGCATGAACTACCTGCCCGCCAACGCGGCCTTTGCGCGCACGCTCAAAGACCCCTCGCTGGGTTACGTTAGCCGGTACGCCCTCGGTCGTGATTACCATAAGCTTCTGCGTAACCGTTTAAAAAAACTCGGGGAAACTATTCAGCAGCACTGTGTTTCGCTGAATTTTAGACCCTTTGTCGATTCCGCGCCTATTCTTGAGCGTCCGATCGCCGAAAAAGCCGGGCTTGGCTGGACAGGTAAGCACTCACTTATTCTTAGCCGCGACGCCGGATCGTTCTTCTTCCTCGGTGAACTGCTGATTGATTTACCGCTGCCGGTAGACGGCCCGGTAGAGGAAGGCTGTGGCCGCTGCGTGGCCTGTATGACCATCTGCCCCACCGGCGCCATCGTTGAGCCTTACACCGTTGATGCGCGCCGCTGTATCTCCTACCTCACGATCGAACTGGAAGGCGCCATTCCGGAGGAGTTCCGACCGCTTATCGGCAACCGCATCTACGGCTGCGACGATTGCCAGCTCATCTGCCCGTGGAACCGCTATTCACAGCTCACCGACGAAGAGGATTTCAGCCCGCGCAAGGCGCTCCATGCCCCGCCGCTCGCTGAACTGTTCGCCTGGACCGAAGCCTGGTTCCTGAAAGTGACGGAGGGTTCGGCCATTCGCCGTATCGGCCATCTGCGCTGGCTGCGAAATGTGGCCGTCGCGCTGGGGAATGCCCCGTGGGATGAAGCGAATATTCGGGCGCTTGAAAGCCGTAGAGGTGAGCACCCACTTCTTGATGAACACATAGAATGGGCGATTGCGCAGCAAGTTGAGAAACGTAATGCCTGTGTGGTCGAGGTGCAGCTACCGAAGAAACAGCGTCTGGTGAGGGTGATTGAAAAAGGGCTTCCGCGGGATGCCTGAACTATTCACAGCCTGTGAATAAAATTACAAACTCAAGCGCCATCAGGGCTGGAGAAGAGTTCAAGTGATCTCAATAACATTTTGAAATCAAATTTTATGAAGTAAATACAGTATCTTATGAAGATATTATTCACCCTGCTAAGTTTTAGCCCTGTTTCGGTTAAGCGCAGTTTCTGTGGATAACTCTGTTCACAAGAGTATTTCAGAGAAAACAGAAAACGTCCCCAGCGATTCTTTTCGCTGTGGATATTTTAGAGATGAAGAAGAATTTGGAGCGGGAAACGAGACTCGAACTCGCGACCCCGACCTTGGCAAGGTCGTGCTCTACCAACTGAGCTATTCCCGCTTGGGTGGTGCGTGCTGTGGAAGCACTTTCAAATTTTGGAGCGGGAAACGAGACTCGAACTCGCGACCCCGACCTTGGCAAGGTCGTGCTCTACCAACTGAGCTATTCCCGCTTGGGCAGTCTGTGCTGTGAAAGCACTTTCAAATTTTGGAGCGGGAAACGAGACTCGAACTCGCGACCCCGACCTTGGCAAGGTCGTGCTCTACCAACTGAGCTATTCCCGCAAATCTGCACTGCTTTTGTTGCTGTCGTAACGTGTAATTCTCTGTCGTTACGGGAGGCGCATTATACGAGAAATCCTTTTAGCTGCAACCCCCCTTAAAGCGATTTTTTCGAAATCCAGTTCAAATGCTTATTTAATCGGCAAGCTGCACAATTTAACGACAAAAACCCGGCCACGCAAGGCGCCGGATCTCAAAATCACAGCTTAATAAAGTTTTCGCGGTAGTAAGAAAGCTCCGCCACGGACTCTCGGATATCGTCCATCGCCTGGTGCGTCCCCTGCTTTTTAAAGCCGTCGAGGATTTCAGGCTTCCAGCGACGCGCCAGCTCTTTCAGCGTGCTGACATCCAGATAGCGGTAGTGGAAGTAAGACTCCAGCTCCGGCATGTACTTAAACAGGAAACGACGATCCTGGCCGATGCTATTCCCACAAATAGGTGATTTGCCCGCCGGAACCCACTGTTTCAGGAACTCAAGCGTCGCCAGCTCCGCCTCACGGTCACCCATGGTGCTCGCCTTCACGCGCTCCACCAGGCCACTGCCGGTGTGGGTACGCACGTTCCACTCGTCCATCAACGCCAGCTGGTCATCAGACTGATGCACCGCAATCGTAGGCCCTTCCGCCAGGATATTCAGGTTGGCGTCCGTCACCAGGGTCGCAATTTCAATAATGCGATCGCGCTCGGGATCCAGCCCGGTCATTTCGAGATCGATCCAAATCAGGTTGTTTTCATCCGCGCTCATGTTATTTTCCACCCTTCTCGCATAACCGGCAGTAGCAGGTTAACTAGTATTAATTAGAGTGTATCATAGAGGTTTTGCCCCCTACGGGCGACCAGGAGCCAGTGCGATTGAGTAAAAATAAACTCTCCAAAGGGCAGCAGCGCCGCGTGAATGCCAATCACCAGCGCCGTCTTAAAACCACTGCGGAGAAGGTCGATTACGACGACAACCTGTTTGGCGACCCAACGGAAGGCGTAGTCATCAGCCGTTTCGGTATGCACGCTGACGTGGAATCCGCCGATGGTGCCATTCACCGCTGCAACATCCGCCGGACCATTCGTTCTCTGGTGACCGGCGACCGCGTCGTCTGGCGACCGGGTAAAGAGGCGGCGGAAGGCGTAACGGTAAAAGGTATTGTTGAAGCGGTCCATGAGCGCACGTCCGTGTTAACCCGTCCCGATTTCTACGACGGGGTCAAACCGATTGCCGCCAACATTAACCAAATCGTTATCGTATCGGCGATTTTGCCCGAACTGTCGCTCAATATTATCGACCGATACCTCGTCGCCTGCGAAACGCTGCAGGTTGAACCGATCATCGTGCTGAACAAAATCGATCTGCTGGACGACGACGGAATGGCCTTCGTCAATGAGCAGATGGATATCTATCGCAAAATTGGCTACCGCGTCCTGATGGTCTCCAGCTACACCAAAGATGGCCTGAAACCGCTTGAAGAGGCACTGACCGACCGCATCAGCATCTTTGCGGGCCAGTCCGGCGTAGGTAAATCGAGCCTGCTGAACAACCTGCTTGGCCTTCAGCAAGAGATCCTCACCAACGATGTGTCTGACGTCTCGGGCCTGGGCCAGCACACCACCACCGCGTCACGCCTGTATCACTTCCCACATGGCGGCGACGTGATCGACTCCCCGGGCGTGCGAGAGTTCGGTTTATGGCACCTTGAGCCGGAACAAATCTTTAACGGATTTGTCGAATTCCATGATTATTTAGGCGCTTGCAAGTACCGCGACTGTAAACACGATAACGATCCAGGCTGCGCTATCCGTGAAGCGGTTGAGAAAGGCGAAATCGCGGAGACCCGCTTCGAGAATTATCACCGCATTCTTGAGAGCATGGATCAGGTAAAAACGCGTAAAAACTTTTCTGATTCTGATAACTGACAACTAAGCTAAGCATCGCTAAAATCGTCCCCTTTTTTCAGGTTCCGGCGGCTTAACGCCGGATCAGGAACGACAAAACAATGGCCTGGAGGCTACCTTGTTAAACGCATTTAAACTTTCGCTTCAATACATTCTGCCAAAACTGTGGCTCACTCGCCTGGCGGGCTGGGGCGCGAGCAAACGCGCAGGCTGGCTGACCAAACTGGTCATCGACCTTTTCGTAAAATATTACAAGGTCGACATGAAAGAGGCGCAGAAGCCGGATACCGCCAGCTACCGCACCTTCAACGAATTCTTCGTGCGCCCGCTGCGTGACGACGTGCGCCCGGTGAACACCGACCCTAACGTCCTGGTGATGCCGGCAGACGGCGTGATCAGCCAGTTGGGTAACATCGAAGACGACAAAATTCTGCAGGCGAAGGGCCATAACTACAGCCTGGAAGCGCTGCTGGCGGGTAACTACCTGATGGCGGATCTGTTCCGCAACGGTACCTTTGCCACCACCTATCTGTCACCGCGCGACTACCACCGCGTGCACATGCCGTGTAACGGCATCCTGCGTGAAATGATTTACGTCCCGGGCGATCTGTTCTCCGTGAACCACCTGACCGCGCAGAACGTGCCAAACCTGTTTGCCCGTAACGAGCGCGTCATCTGCCTGTTCGATACTGAATTTGGCCCTATGGCCCAGATTCTGGTCGGTGCGACCATCGTTGGCAGCATCGAAACCGTCTGGGCAGGCACCATCACCCCGCCGCGCGAAGGCGTGATCAAACGCTGGACCTGGCCTGCCGGTGAAGCGGAAGGTTCCGTGGCCCTGCTCAAAGGTCAGGAGATGGGCCGCTTTAAGCTGGGCTCCACCGTGATCAACCTGTTTGCGCCGGGCAAAGTGAAGCTGGCTGAACAGCTTGAAAGCCTGTCGGTGACAAAGCTGGGCCAGCCGCTGGCGGTCTCTACCGAAACCTTCGTGACGCCGGATGCAGAGCCTGCTCCGCTGTCACAAGAAGAGATTCACGCCGAGCACGACGCCAGCCCGCTGGTTGACGACAAAAAAGACGAAGGCTAACAACAGAAGGATCGCTGACGTGCGCCCGATTATCGTTCTACTGATGGCCTGGTGCCTCAGCATGGGGGCGTACGCAGCGACAGCCCCCGACGCCAAACAGATAACCCAGGAACTGGAGCAGGCAAAAGCGGCCAAACCCGCTCAGCCAGAGACAGTCGAGTCGCTCCAGTCCGCACTGAACGCGCTTGAGGAGCGGAAAGGCTCGCTTGAGCGCGCTCAGCAGTATCAGCAGGTTATCGACAACTTCCCCAAACTCTCGCAGACGCTGCGCGCGCAGCTCAATAACTTGCGCGACGAACCGCGCGATGTGCCGGCAGGGATGACCTCCGACGCGTTGAACCAGGAGATCCTGCAGGTCAGCAGCCAGCTTCTGGAAAAGAGCCGCCTTGCTCAGCAGGAGCAGGAGCGAGCGCGCGAAATTGCCGACTCCCTCAGCCAGCTTCCGCAGCAGCAAACCGACGCCCGCCGCCAGCTTAATGAAGTTGAGCGCCGCGTGGGGACACAAAACGGCAACACGCCACAGGCGCAGGCCCAAAATCTGGGCCTGCAGGCAGAATCAGCTCGCCTGAAGGCCCTTGTCGATGAGCTCGAGCTGGCGCAGCTTTCCGCCAATAACCGCCAGGAGCTGTCGCGGATGCGCTCAGAACTCGCTCAAAAGCAGAGCGAGCAGCTGGACGCCTATCTTCAGGCCTTGCGCAACCAGCTCAATAGCCAGCGCCAGCGTGAAGCGGAGCGCGCGCTGGAAAGTACCGAGCTGCTGGCAGAAAATAGCGATAACCTGCCTGCTGGCATCGTCGAGCAGTTTAAGGTCAACCGTGAGCTTTCGGCCGCGCTGAATCAACAGGCGCAGCGTATGGATCTGGTGGCCTCGCAGCAGCGTCAGGCCACTAATCAAACCCTTCAGGTTCGCCAGGCGCTCAACACCCTGCGCGAACAGTCCCAGTGGCTCGGATCGTCAAACCTGCTGGGCGAAGCGCTACGCGCCCAGGTCGCGCGCCTGCCGGAGATGCCAAAGCCGCAGCAGCTGGATACCGAAATGGCCCAGTTGCGCGTTCAGCGACTGCATTTTGAAGATCTTCTCAATAAGCAGCCGCAAATCCGCCAGATCCGTCAGGCTGACGGACAGCCTCTGACCAGCGAGCAAAGCCGCATTCTGGAAGCCCAGCTGCGTACCCAGCGTGAACTGCTGAACTCTCTGCTCCAGGGCGGGGATACGCTGATTCTTGAGCTGACCAAGCTAAAAGTGTCCAACAGCCAGCTGGAAGATGCGTTGAAAGAGGTGAACGAGGCGACGCACCGTTATCTCTTCTGGACGTCCGACGTGCGTCCGATGACCTTCTCGTGGCCAATTGAGATTGTCCAGGATCTGCGCCGTCTGATTTCGCTGGATACCTTCAGCCAGCTGGGACAGGCCAGCGTGATGATGCTCACCAGCAAAGAGACCATTTTCCCGCTGCTGGGGGCGTTAATTCTGGTGGGCTTCAGCATTTACTCGCGCAGACATTTCACCCGCTTCCTCGAGCGTTCCAGCTCCCGAGTGGGGAAGGTTACCCAGGATCACTTCTGGCTGACGTTGCGCACCGTATTCTGGTCGATTCTCGTCGCCTCCCCGCTGCCGGTGCTGTGGATGACGCTGGGCTATGGCCTGCGGGAAGCCTGGCCCTATCCGCTCGCGGTAGCGATTGGCGATGGCGTCACCGCCACGGTGCCGCTGCTGTGGGTGGTGATGATTTGCGCCACCTTTGCGCGACCCAATGGCCTGTTTATCGCCCACTTTGGCTGGCCGCGTCATCGCGTGGCGCGCGCCATGCGTTACTATCTGATGAGCATCGGGCTGATTGTGCCGCTGATTATGGCGCTGATCATGTTCGATAATCTCAACGACCGGGAGTTTTCAGGCTCGCTGGGCCGCCTCTGCTTTATGCTGATATGCGGAGCGCTGGCCATCGTCACGCTCAGCCTGAAACGCGCGGGTATTCCGCTCTATCTGGACAAAACCGGCAGCGGCGACAATATGTTCAACCGGCTGCTCTGGAACCTGCTGCTCAGCGCACCGTTGATTGCGATGCTGGCAGCCGCGGTGGGTTACCTGGCGACGTCGCAGGCGCTGTTGGCACGTCTCGAAACCTCGGTGGCCATCTGGTTCCTGCTGCTGGTGGTGTATCACGTTATCCGCCGCTGGATGCTGATCCAGCGCCGCCGTCTGGCGTTTGACCGTGCCAAACATCGCCGGGCGGAGATCCTCGCCCAGCGCGCGCGGGGTGAGGAAGAGCCAAACCACGTTAACAGTACGGAAGGTACGACGGAGGCGGATGAGGTCGAGCTGGATCTGGATGCCATCAGTACCCAGTCCCTGCGTCTGGTTCGCTCCATCCTGATGCTGATTGCCCTCCTTTCGGTCATCTTCCTGTGGTCGGAGATCCACTCGGCATTTGGCTTCCTGGAGAACATCTCGCTGTGGGACGTGACCTCTACGGTGCAGGGCGTTGAAAGCCTGGAGCCGATCACCTTAGGGGCGGTGCTGATTGCCATTCTGGTGCTGATCATCACCACCCAGCTGGTGCGCAACTTCCCGGCGCTGCTGGAGCTGGCGCTGCTGCAGCATCTGGATTTAACGCCGGGTACGGGCTATGCAATCACGACCATTACCAAGTATCTGATCATGCTGTTTGGCGGTCTGGTTGGCTTCTCGATGATCGGCATTGAGTGGTCGAAGCTCCAGTGGCTCGTCGCAGCGCTCGGCGTTGGATTAGGTTTTGGTTTACAGGAGATCTTCGCCAACTTCATCTCGGGCCTGATCATTCTGTTCGAGAAACCGATCCGTATTGGCGATACCGTCACGATCCGCGATCTGACCGGCAGCATCACGAAGATCAACACCCGTGCGACGACGATCAGCGACTGGGATCGGAAAGAGATCATCGTGCCAAACAAGGCGTTTATTACCGAGCAGTTCATCAACTGGTCGCTGTCAGACTCCGTTACCCGTGTGGTGCTGACGGTCCCGGCACCGTCGGACGCGAACAGCGAAGAGGTCACCCAGATCCTCTACACTGCCGCGGAGCGCTGCTCGCTGGTCATCGACAACCCGGCGCCGGAAGTCTTCCTTGTGGATTTACAGCAGGGGATTCAGATTTTCGAGCTGCGTATCTACGCCGCCGAAATGGGCCACCGTATGCCGCTGCGCCATGAGATCCACCAGCTGATTCTGGCGGGCTTCCGCGAGCACGGTATTGATATGCCGTTCCCACCGTTCCAGATGCGTCTGGAAACTCTGGACGGGCGTAAAACGGGAAGAACGCTGACGTCAGCGGCGCGTACGCGCCCGGCGGGCAGCTTATAACGCGTCTCCCCTCCCTTTCGGGAGGGGAATATTCCCGCTACGCCACTTCTGCGATGTACGCCGTCGCGCGTCGACGGTAATTCTCATAAATCCCCATCGCCAGCAGCGAGAAGAAGATCGGACCGCCCACCATCCACAGCGCGCTGTTCCAGTCGTTCGCCTCAATCACCGGCTGAATGATGGTGAAAATATTGGCAAACGCCACCACCAGCAGCACCACCGTGGTGGCCAACAGCGTTGCCGCGCGGGTTTTGAAGATCACAAACGGACGCTCAAGATCCTGCTTTGCCTTAAAGAACGGGAATGCCAGGGTCAGAAACAGGTACGGCAGCGTCATCGACACGTTCGCCATCAGGGTCAGCTTGTTATAGAACGCCGATGCGGTATCACCGCCAAATGACACCAGCAGAATAAACACGCACACCAGCAGACACTGCATCCACATGGCGTTGGCAGGCATGCCTGCGGTATTGAGCTGGGTCATGCGTCCCGGCCACAGCGCTTTTGGCGTACCCTGGATGATCGCTTTCAGCGGCGAGTAGATCAGCGTGAAGAATGCGCCGGTATAGGCAAGGAACATCGACAGGCCGGTAATGCGCGCAAACCAGATCCCCATGGTGGCCGATGCTTCCGGCGTCAGGTGCATGGCGTTACCCAGCGTCATCCCCAGGCTTTTCATCAGCACGTAGGTAATGTTCCCGAGGTTGGTGGTGTTGTTACTCAATACCTGCTGCCAGTTGGTGCTGACGCCCCAGAGGAAAATCGCCAGTGAATAGCCGATGGAAATCACGATAGCGGCAAAAATAATCCCTTTGGCAAAGTTCTTTTCCGGGTTCTCGGTCTTGTCGACCAGCCCGCCCACCGCTTCAATACCGCCGTAGGCGAAGATGGCAAACACCACGAAGGAAAGCATGGCCAGCCCGGACTGGTAACCTGGATTAGGCGAGGAAACGAAGTTCACCTCCTGCGCAAAATGACCACCGTTCAGACACAGAATGGCAATACTCACCAACAGCAGCACCAGGTTCAGGCACATCACGGAAATACCGCCAACGGCAGTGATACGGGCAATTTTGTTGATGCCTTTTGACGCCACCAGCGTGACCACCACCATCCAGCATACCGCCAGAATCCCGACGACCTGCGTGGAGCTCAGCCCCGCCAGAGACCAGACCTGCGTTTTATCGGCACCGAAAAGAAACGTGGAGAATGGCACCCAGACTTTGGCCGCCGTGCTGACCATCCAGACGACATAAGAGGAGAACCACATAAACGTGCCGATAAAGGCATAACGCGGGCCGACGCTGTTGTTCATCCAGGAGTAGATCCCGCCCTCTTCTTTCCGGTAAGCCGAGCCCATCTCCGCCATCATCAGCGCAAACGGGATAAAGAAGAACAGAGCCGAAACGATATAAAACGGCGTCGCGCTGTAACCCATCAGATAGAACGCTGATGGGCTGTTGGCAAAGCCAAAGACTGAGGTAAATATCATCAGGATGAGCCCGGTAAGGGTCATCTTTTTGAGTGACTGGGACATAGAACCATCCGAAAAGGAATTAAACTGCGCGGATGGTAGCAGATGACCAGACTAATATTGTGGCTATAAGGGGCAAATTAAGAAAAAGACCCGTATATTGATAATATGACAGTTTTTAATGTGGCAGGGCCAAATGACCGAGTAGGCCGGGTAAGCGACAGCGCCACCCGGCAATTCTTTAAGCGCGATCGACCGTAAAGGCAATCACATCGCCAAGCTGCTCTGCGCCCAGGGCCAGCATGACCAGACGGTCAACACCCAGCGCCACGCCGGAGCAATCCGGCAGACCTGCTTTTAATGCTTCAAGCAGATTAACATCAATAGGCTGCTGCGGCAGGCCGCGCGCGGCGCGCTTGCGGTTATCCTGCTCGAAACGTTGCGCCTGCTCGCGCGCGTCGGTCAATTCGTGGAAGCCGTTCGCCAGCTCAATGCCTTTGTAATAGACCTCAAAACGCTCTGCCACACGGTGGTCTTCGGTGCTGATCTGCGCCAGTGACGCCTGGCTTGCCGGGAAGTGATAGACAAACGTCGGACGGTCTTTGCCAATCTGCGGTTCCACGCCGAAGGTGAACAGCAGCTGCAGCAGCGTGTCGCGGTCCTCTTCGGTATCTGCCACGTTGCTCAGATCCAGTTTTGCCGCCACTTCGCGCAGCAGGGTTTTGTCCGCCGACAGCGGATCGATTTCCAGATGGCGCTGGAAGGCCTGCTGATAAGAGAGCGTTTCCGCTTCTGAGCAATCCAGAACCTGCTGAAGCAGATCGTCCACCTCATTCATCAGGCGGTACATATCATAATGCGGGCGGTACCACTCCAGCATGGTGAATTCCGGGTTGTGGTGACGACCCATCTCTTCGTTGCGGAAGCTACGGCACAGCTGATAGACCGGACCACATCCCGCCGCCAGCAGGCGTTTCATGTGGTATTCCGGGCTGGTCATCAGATACAAATTCATGCCCTGAGAGTGGCCGGGGCCAACAAAACGGGTTTCAAACGGGACCAGATGAATATCCGTTACCGTTGCCTGACTCATGCACGGGGTTTCCACCTCCAGGACGCCGCGGTCGGCAAAGAAACGGCGGATCTCCGTCATAATTGCAGCGCGTTTTAACAGATTAGGGATGGATGCGCTCGGCTCCCAGGTGGCCGTTTCGCTCATGAGTTGTTCTCCGATTTCAGACAAGGGCACGAAGTCTACTCGTTAGCAGGGACAGAGACAAATTTTGCGCAGTAAAAAAGCGCATTTCATTTAGGTGAACAATTGCGTGATGCAATTCATCAATCTCAATGATAAATCGCCGGACAGAACAGCAAAAAAATCGAACACGTCAAATTTCCCTGACATCTACACGGTTATACTGTTTTACCCATAAAGGAGCAGTGGAAACGCTTTCGCAATCGTCCTTTTGGACGGGTGAACTACCTTTAGTTTGTCGCGTTGCGAAATAACAAAAATCTGGAGGAATGTCGTGCAAACTTTTCAGGCCGATCTTGCCGTAATAGGCGCTGGCGGGGCTGGATTACGTGCTGCGATTGCTGCAGCGCAAGCTAATCCCAACGCTAAAATCGCATTGATTTCAAAAGTCTATCCAATGCGCAGCCACACGGTGGCCGCAGAAGGAGGATCCGCCGCCGTTGCGCAGGATCATGACAGCTTTGAATACCATTTCCACGACACGGTTGCAGGGGGCGACTGGCTTTGCGAACAGGATGTCGTTGACTACTTTGTGCACCATTGTCCAACGGAGATGACCCAGCTTGAACAGTGGGGATGTCCGTGGAGCCGCCGTCCGGACGGCAGCGTCAACGTTCGTCGCTTCGGCGGCATGAAGATCGAACGTACCTGGTTCGCCGCCGATAAGACCGGCTTCCACATGCTGCACACCCTGTTCCAGACCTCCCTTCAGTTCCCACAAATCCAGCGCTTTGATGAGCATTTCGTCCTCGACATTCTGGTGGATGATGGACACGCGCGCGGCCTGGTGGCGATGAACATGATGGAAGGCACGCTCGTCCAGATCCGCGCCAATGCGGTGGTGATGGCGACGGGCGGTGCGGGCCGTGTTTATCGTTATAACACCAACGGCGGCATCGTCACCGGCGACGGTATGGGTATGGCGCTCAGCCACGGCGTGCCGCTGCGCGATATGGAGTTCGTGCAGTATCACCCAACCGGTCTGCCGGGCTCCGGCATTCTGATGACGGAAGGCTGCCGCGGTGAAGGCGGTATCCTGGTCAACAAAAACGGCTACCGCTACCTGCAGGATTACGGCATGGGCCCGGAAACCCCGCTCGGCGAGCCGAAGAACAAGTACATGGAGCTCGGCCCGCGCGACAAAGTCTCTCAGGCCTTCTGGCACGAGTGGCGCAAAGGCAACACCATCTCCACACCGCGTGGCGACGTGGTTCACCTCGACCTGCGTCACCTGGGCGAGAAAAAGCTGCTGGAACGTCTGCCGTTCATCTGCGAGCTGGCGAAAGCCTACGTCGGCGTCGATCCGGTGAAAGAGCCGATTCCAGTCCGCCCAACGGCGCACTACACCATGGGCGGGATCGAAACCGACCAGCAGTGTGAAACCCGTATTAAGGGTCTGTTCGCCGTCGGTGAATGTTCCTCCGTGGGCCTGCACGGCGCCAACCGTCTCGGCTCAAACTCGCTGGCCGAGCTGGTGGTCTTTGGCCGCATGGCGGGCGAGCGCGCGATGGAACGAGCGGCAACCGCTGGCGAAGCTAACGGTGCCGCGCTGGATGCGCAGGTCGCAGACGTTGAAAAACGCCTGAAAGATCTGGTGAACCAGGAAGGTAACGAGAACTGGTCTAAGATCCGCGACGAGATGGGCCTGTCGATGGAAGAAGGTTGCGGTATCTACCGTACCCCTGAGCTGATGCAAAAAACCGTCGATAAGCTGGCGGAACTGCAGGAGCGCTTCAAGCGCGTGCGCATCACCGACACCTCCAGCGTCTTCAACACCGACCTGCTCTACACCATCGAGCTGGGCCACGGCCTGAACGTGGCGGAATGTATGGCGCACTCTGCGCTGGCGCGTAAAGAGTCGCGTGGGGCGCATCAGCGTCTTGATGAAGGCTGTACCGAACGTGACGACGTCAACTTCCTGAAACACACTCTCGCCTGGCGCGATGCGGATGGCACCACACGTCTGGACTACAGCGACGTGAAAATCACCACGCTGCCGCCGGCTAAACGCGTGTACGGTGCTGAAGCAGAAGCCGCCGAGAAGAAGGAGAAGGCGAATGGCTGAGATGCAAAAACTGAAAGTTGAAGTGGTGCGCTACAACCCGGAAGTGGATGCCGCACCGCACAGCGCTTTCTATGAAGTTCCTTACGACGAGCAAACCTCCCTGCTGGACGCGCTCGGGTATATCAAAGACAACCTGGCGCCAGACCTGAGCTACCGCTGGTCCTGCCGCATGGCGATCTGCGGCTCCTGTGGCATGATGGTCAACAAGGTGCCGAAGCTGGCCTGTAAGACCTTCCTGCGTGACTACACCAAAGGCATCAAGGTCGAAGCCCTGGGCAACTTCCCTATCGAGCGCGATCTGGTGGTCGATATGACCCACTTTATCGAAAGCCTGGAAGCCATTAAGCCTTACATTATTGGCAACCCGCGCACGCCGGATCAGGGGCCAAACAACCAGACTCCAGCTCAGATGGCGAAATACCATCAGTTCTCCGGCTGCATCAACTGCGGTCTTTGCTACGCCGCCTGTCCGCAGTTTGGCCTGAACCCCGAGTTCATCGGCCCGGCCGCCATTACGCTGGCGCACCGCTATAACGAAGACAGCCGCGACCACGGTAAAAAAGAACGTATGGCGCAGCTTAACAGCCAGAACGGCGTCTGGACCTGTACCTTTGTGGGTTATTGCTCCGAAGTCTGTCCGAAGCACGTCGACCCGGCCGCCGCCATTCAGCAGGGTAAAGTGGAAAGCTCGAAAGACTTTCTTATCGCTACCCTGAAACCACGCTAAGGAGTGCATGATGACGACTAAACGCAAAGCCTATGTGCGGCCTGTGCCGTCCACCTGGTGGAAAAACCTGCCGTTTCATCGCTTCTACATGCTGCGTGAAGGCACAGCGGTACCGGCGGTCTGGTTCAGCCTTGAGCTGATGTACGGCGTTTTTGCCCTCAAGCATGGCCCGGAAACCTGGGCCAGCTTTGTCGGTTTCCTGCAAAACCCGATCATTGTCATTCTGAACCTGATCGTGCTTGCGGCCGCGCTGCTGCATACCAAAACCTGGTTCGAACTGGCGCCAAAAGCGGCGAACATCATCGTAAAAGGCGAGAAAATGGGGCCAGAACCGGTGATTAAGGGGCTCTGGGCGGTGACGATTCTGGTCACTGTGGTCATTCTGTTTGTCGCACTGTTCTGGTAAGGAGACTACTGTGATCAATCCAAATCCAAAACGTTCTGACGAGCCGGTCTTCTGGGGCCTCTTTGGCGCAGGCGGCATGTGGAGTGCCATCATTGCCCCCGTCATCATTTTGCTGGTGGGCATTATGCTGCCGCTGGGGCTGTTCCCGGGCGATGCGCTGAGCTACGAACGCGTACTGGCATTCGCGAGCAGCTTTATTGGTCGCGTGTTCATCTTCCTGATGATCGTCCTGCCGCTGTGGTGTGGCCTGCACCGTATTCACCATGCGATGCATGACCTGAAAATCCATGTACCGAGCGGGAAATGGGTATTCTACGGTCTGGCGACCATCCTGACCGTGGTCACGCTGATTGCCGTGATCACTATCTGACGCCTCTGGCCCGCCATCCGGCGGGCCTTTTATTTCTGCATCTTCCCCACCAGCCATTGAGCAAACTCGCGCATTGCGGGCGTTTCTGCGCGTGACTGCAGCCTCGTGAGCCAGTAGCTGCCAAGGTCAATCTGCGTCGCAAAGGGTTGTACAATGCGCTCACTGTTCAGCAGATGGGTGAACATATCGACAGGGGCAATCGCGATGCCCGTACCTGCCTGCGCGGCTTCCAGCATGGTCACGGACGAATCAAATACCATTACCCGGTGCGTCGGTGAAGGCGGGTTTTCTCCCGCGGCCTGCATCCAGGCGGTCCACTCGTCGCGCCGGTAAGAACGCAGGAGGGTAAACTTCAGGATATCGGCAGGGGTGTGCAACGCGGCTGCAATGTCAGGCGTGCAAAGCGGCGCAAGCGGTGCAGGGCAAAGAAACGTCGCTTCCGTGCCGTGCCACGCCCCGCCGCCATAACGAATGGCGTAATCAAGCCCCTCGGCCGCCGGATCGACGCGATTGTTGTGCGTCGACAGCTGAAGATCGATATGCGGATAGCAGCGACGAAAGTCAGCGAGCTGCGAGAATAACACCCCCGTAGCAAAGGTACCCACCACGCCAATTTTCAGCTTCTCCTGGGCGCGCTGGCTGGCAAAGCGATCCAGCATTCCGGCAATTCGGTCGAACGAGTCATTCAGCACCGGCAGCAAATTCTCGCCTTCCGTGGTCAACATCAGCCCACGCGAAACGCGGACGAACAGCTGGCAGTTAAGATGCTGCTCCAGCGCCTTTACGTGCTGGCTAATCGCGGAATGGGTGACATTCAGTTCAATAGCGGCATGCGTAAAACTGAGGTGCCTTGCGGCAGCTTCGAAGGCGCGAAGCGAATTAAGCGGAAGATAGCTGCGGGTCATGGTCCCATCCGTTAGAAAAATTAACAGCTAATGCTAAATTTAACCGTTTGTCAGCCACAGTCAAATCCAACAGACTACAGCGGTCTGACGGGCCCGGACACTCCCTTGAACTGCTATTACGGAAGATAACCGATGATGACAAAATCCCTAAGCTGTGCCCTGCTGCTCAGCGTCGCCAGCGCTGCATTCGCCGCACCGATGTCCGAAAAACAGCTGGCTGAGGTGGTGGAACGTACCGTTACGCCGCTGATGAACGCGCAGGCCATTCCGGGTATGGCGGTGGCGGTAATTTATCAGGGTCAGCCACACTACTTTACCTTCGGTAAAGCCGATGTTGCGGCGAACAAACCCGTCACCCCGCAAACCCTGTTTGAGCTGGGCTCTATAAGTAAAACCTTCACCGGCGTACTGGGCGGCGATGCCATTGCCCGGGGTGAAATAGCGCTGGGCGATCCGGTAGCAAAATACTGGCCTGAGCTCACGGGCAAGCAGTGGCAGGGCATTCGCATGCTGGATCTGGCAACCTATACCGCAGGCGGTCTGCCGTTACAGGTGCCGGATGAGGTCACGGATACCGCCTCTCTGCTGCGCTTTTATCAAAACTGGCAGCCGCAGTGGAAGCCGGGTACCACGCGTCTTTACGCTAACGCCAGCATCGGTCTTTTTGGTGCGCTGGCGGTTAAACCTTCCGGCATGAGCTATGAGCAGGCCATGACGACGCGGGTCTTTAAACCCCTCAAGCTGGACCATACCTGGATTAACGTCCCGAAAGCGGAAGAGGCGCATTACGCCTGGGGATACCGTGAGGGTAAAGCGGTCCACGTTTCGCCAGGGATGCTGGACGCGGAAGCCTATGGCGTAAAAACTAACGTGAAGGATATGGCGAGCTGGCTGATAGCCAACATGAAGCCGGATTCTCTTCAGGCTCCCTCACTCAAGCAAGGCATTGCTCTGGCGCAGTCTCGCTACTGGCGCGTGGGGGCTATGTATCAGGGGCTGGGCTGGGAGATGCTCAACTGGCCGGTCGATGCCAAAACCGTCGTCGGAGGCAGTGATAACAAGGTGGCGCTGGCACCATTGCCCGTGGCAGAAGTGAATCCACCCGCGCCGCCGGTCAAAGCCTCCTGGGTCCATAAAACAGGCTCGACGGGCGGGTTTGGCAGCTACGTGGCATTTATTCCTGAAAAGCAGCTCGGCATTGTGATGCTGGCGAATAAAAGCTATCCGAACCCGGCACGCGTTGAGGCGGCATACCGTATCCTCGACGCGCTGCAGTAAAACATTGCCGGGTGGCGGCTTCGCCTTACCCGGCCTACAAAACCACGGTGTGCGGCGAAATTCGCCGCACAATCTTCCGCATTTTTCCTGCTGTCATCTACACTTAACAAAAAACAGTAAGGAAACTCCTATGCGCATTCTGCCTGTTATCGCCGCGGTGACAGCCGCGTTTTTAGTGGTTGCCTGCAGTTCCCCTACCCCGCCTCCTGGCGTCACCGTCGTCACGCCTTTTGATGCACAACGCTTCCTTGGAACATGGTATGAAATCGCGCGCCTCGACCATCGGTTTGAGCAGGGTCTAGAGAAGGTCACGGCGAATTACAGTCCGATGGATGATGGCGGTATTCAGGTGATCAACCGGGGCTATAATCCCGATCGGGAGATGTGGCAGCAGTCGGTGGGAAAAGCGTACTTCACTGGCGACCCGCGACGGGCCGCGCTTAAGGTCTCTTTCTTTGGTCCGTTTTATGGCGGTTATAACGTGATAGCGCTCGACAAAGCGTATCGCCATGCGCTGGTCTGTGGGCCGGATCGCGACTACCTGTGGATACTCTCCCGCACGCCAACTATTTCACCAGAAATGAAGCAGCAGATGCTGGACGTCGCGACCCGGCAAGGGTTTGATGTATCAAAACTTATCTGGGTAAAACAGCCCCATTAGTGGGTGCTGAGCTTAAGCCCAACGATCCCGGCCACAATCAGAGCGAGGCTGGCGATACGCGCCAGACTCGCTGACTCGCCGAGCAGCAGAATGCCGGTGATGGCGGCCCCCACCGCGCCAATACCCGTCCAGACGGCATAAGCCGTTCCCACAGGCAAAGAGCGCATCGCCCAGGATAGCAGAACAATACTGACTATCATGGCGGTAACGGTAATGACGCTGGGCGTCAGGCGGGTAAATCCGTGGGTGTACTTGAGACCAATCGCCCATACCACTTCGAGCAGGCCAGCAATAAAAAGAATGATCCAGGACATGTCAGGCTCCTTAACTTAATGCAAGTTGGGGCCGTCCCCGGTGAAAGAAACGCTTACGGGTCGTCCCGTAAGGCAGAGATTACGCCACCTATTGTGGTTAGCGTGCTATTTTTTTTCAATCCTTTTTTGCTGAACACGTTAAGGCAAGAAATAGCCGCAGTATGGCGCGGAGTTCCGGCTTTTAGCACTCATCCGACTTCTCTATGATGATGTGCTTTCTGATGGCAGGAAGCCAAACCACTAGCCGACTGCGAATAAAATATGTTCAAAATTCTTTTGATTGACCGTTGTCACTTCACCCGCGCGGGGTTTGAAGCATGGCTCAATCATTCCGGTTTGTTCCCGGGACACTACGTTGTGACCGGGCTGAATAATCTGTTTCTTGCCAGAGAACACATTCTGCAATGGAAACCGACGCTGGTTATCGCTGACCTGTACGGCTTCAGGCAGGATATTCACCATTTTCAGCAGCTCTCTTCCCTGCTTAACGCCAGTGAACGATTACCGTTTATTTTGCTGCAGTCGGGAGAGGACAGCGGCATGACCGACTGGCTTGGGAAGTTTCCGGTCTGGTCGTCGCTGTTGAAAAACGCCAGTCTCGAAGAGGTGGCAACGGTTATCAACGACGCGTTAATTTCGCGCGCCAGCGCTGACAGGCCAACGGCGGCAGCCCCTTTGCTGACCCGACAGGAAGAGAAGGTGCTGACGTTATGGATGGACGGCGCGAGCAATCAAAAAATTGCCGCTCACCTGAGCATCAACGGAAAAACGGTTTATACCTATAAACGCAATATCCGCATGAAATTACATATGGATACGCGTTTTTCTCCGTTCTTATCCCTGCAGGAATCAGAAAGCTGACGGTACGAAACCCGGCTGGTCCCGTACCGTTTATTCATTACTGCTGAGCTTTTGTTGCCGCACCAGAGATTGCGCTACCACCTTCAGAAATATCCTGACCGACGCCACGCGTGGTATTACAGGCCGTTAACACTGAAGAAAGTACCAAGACTGAAAAGATCGCTGCAATTGTCTTCTTAACCATAATATCTTCCTTTTATAGCCAAAGTTGTTTTGTGTATAGCAACTTAAGAATAGACAAAATCCCGCCGGTTGACGGAAGAGGAAGCATTTTTAGGAAAATTAGACGAACTTAGCTGGCGGCGTGAGAAATGATATGACCCAGATCCTGGATATCTTGTCCCATTCCACGCGTGGTGTTACAGCCAGAAAGCAATGCACTGGAGAGCGCTAACAGAAGCAGAATTTTAACGGTACGTTTCATCATCCCTGCCTGCAAAAAAATCGGGCGCAGCGGGCGCTGCGCCTTCAATCATACGTAAATTACTTCACGCGGGATACGTATTCGCCGGAGCGGGTATCCACTTTGATCACTTCGCCAGTCTGTACGAACAGTGGCACTTTCACCACTGCGCCGGTAGACAGTTTGGCTGGCTTACCGCCGGTACCTGCGGTATCACCCTTCAGACCTGGATCGGTTTCAACGATTTCCAGTTCTACGAAGTTTGGTGGGGTCACTGCGATAGGCTGGCCGTTCCACAGGGTCACGATGCACTCAGCCTGATCCAGCAGCCATTTAGCGCTGTCACCTACCGCTTTCTCATCAGCAGACAGCTGTTCGAAAGTGGAGTTGTTCATGAAATGCCAGAACTCGCCATCGTTGTACAGATAGGTCAGGTTCATATCAACAACATCAGCGCCTTCAGCAGAGTCAGTAGACTTGAAGGTTTTCTCAACACGGGTACCGGTCAGCAGACGGCGCAGCTTAACGCGTGCGAATGCCTGGCCTTTACCTGGTTTAACGAATTCGCTGGCTTCAACCGCGTACGGTTCGCCGTCCATCATGATTTTAAGACCAGCACGAAAATCGTTGCTATAGTACGTTGCCATAAGGCCCTCTAAATTTGTTAACTGGTAGCTAAGCCACAAAATGGCGCATATTGTAACCCTAAACACCCCGTCCAGAGAAGATTGGTTATCGCAACTTGCCGATGTAATCACCAGTCCTGATGAATTGCTGCGTCTTGTAGACCTCGATCAGCACCCAGAGTTGCTTGCAGGCCGCGAGGCAAAGCGCCTTTTCGCCCTGCGCGTTCCCCGTGCGTTTGTGGCGCGGATGGAGAAAGGTAATCCCGACGATCCGCTATTAAAACAAACGCTTACTTCGCAGGATGAATTTATTACTGCGCCGGGATACAGCACCGATCCGCTGGAAGAGCAGAACAGCGTGGTGCCGGGTTTACTGCACAAATATCTCAACCGCGCCCTGCTGCTGGTAAAAGGCGGGTGTGCGGTAAATTGTCGTTATTGCTTCCGTCGGCACTTCCCCTATGCCGAAAACCAGGGCAATAAACGCAACTGGCAGGTCGCGCTGGACTATATCGCCGCCCATCCGGAGCTGGATGAGATTATATTTTCCGGCGGTGACCCGTTGATGGCGAAAGATCATGAGCTGGACTGGCTGCTGACTCAGCTTGAAGCCATCCCGCACATTAAGCGCCTGCGCATTCATAGCCGCTTACCGATTGTTATTCCGGCACGTATCACCGACGGCCTTGTGGCACGCCTGGAGCAATCCCGCCTGCAGGTGCTGCTGGTGAATCATATTAATCACGCGAACGAAATTGACGATGCGTTTCGCGCGGCGATGGCGCGACTGCGTAAAGCGGGCGTGACGCTGCTGAACCAGAGCGTGCTGCTGCGTGGCGTGAATGATAGCGCCCGCGTGCTGGCCGATCTGAGCAATGCTCTGTTTGATGCGGGCGTGATGCCGTATTACCTGCACGTGCTGGATCGCGTTCAGGGCGCGGCGCATTTCATGGTGACGGATGAAGAAGCCCGGCAGATTATGCGCGAACTGTTAACGCTGGTTTCAGGCTATATGGTGCCGAAGCTGGCACGTGAGATTGGCGGAGAGCCGAGCAAGACGCCGCTCGATTTGCAGCTGCGGCAGCACTAAAAAGGCAGGTGGCGCTACGCTTACCCGCCCTACAGGGCTGGGCGCAGCGCCATTAGCACATTACATCAGTTCGGGCACTTATAGACCTGGCCCGTCATCTGGCTGGCGGTCGGCACGAAGCTGGACAGCATACTCTGCGTTGGGCTACTTACGCCGTAAATCACGTTGCCGCCCATTGCCGCAGCCTGATTACGCAGGGCATTCGCCGCTCCGCGCATAGAACCGCCTTCCTCACCGTGCTGACCCGACATCCAGTTACTTTGTTCACCGGTTGCCGTGCCTAACAGCTGGCATTCACTGCCAGGCTTATCTTCCACAAAGCGAACGCCCTGGCCCGCTGCCGACAGCTCATTGCTGGAGCTACAACCCGCCAGCAGCAGTGCTGCCCCTACAATCCCTGCACAGACTTTTACGCGCATGTTATTCCTCGTTTTCAATAAGCTGGACAGTAATTGTCCGTGTGTAAATCTTATACCTAAAAGATGACTAAAAGAAAAACCCCCGCGCATTTCTGCGAGCCAGATTCCGCGAGGCACTCCTCCGACATCTTAAATGAATTCTGATAATAACCTTTGGGATATCGTGTTTTAGCCCCCGATCGTTTTTAGTGATGCAACGTACAACTTT
The DNA here is from genome assembly GCF_043945315.1 of Enterobacter cloacae complex sp. 2024EL-00227. Lineage (NCBI taxonomy): Bacteria > Pseudomonadati > Pseudomonadota > Gammaproteobacteria > Enterobacterales > Enterobacteriaceae > Enterobacter > Enterobacter cloacae complex sp. 2024EL-00227. The sequence continues at coordinate 12,720 of NZ_JBIMQP010000012.1, read as the reverse complement.
TGTACGCGACTAAAAAAGGAGGTTTTATGAGTGCATCATCCTCAGGAGAGGAAAAAGTGACATGGGTGGGTTATGTGGCGTTTGTACTTACCATCGTTTTTTTCTCGGGCTTTTTCGCCAAAAGCACCGAATGGTGGCGCGTGCTGGATTTTACCGTCTTAAACGGCAGCTTTGGCCCGGTCAACGGCGTTCTGACGTTTCGCGGAACGGGCGGAACGGGGGCGAAAGACGGTTTCCTCTTTGCCCTTGAGCTGGCTCCCTCGGTCATTTTATCGCTCGGTATCATTGCCGTCACCGAAGGTCTGGGCGGGTTACGTGCCGCACAGCAGCTTATGACCCCCATTTTACGTCCGCTGCTGGGTGTGCCGGGCGTTTGCTCCCTGGCGCTGATAGCCAACCTGCAAAACACCGATGCGGCGGCAGGGATGACCAAAGAGTTAACCGATGAAGGCGCGATTACGGATCAGGAGCGCGCTATTTTCGCCACCTTCCAGACCAGCGGTAGCGCCATCATTACCAACTATTTTTCTTCCGGTGCCGCGCTCTTCACCGTTATCACCATCCCGGTGATTACGCCGCTGGCCGTTATTCTGGTGTTTAAATTCGTTGGTGCGAACGTCCTGCGCCTGTGGATCGCCCACATGGAAAATCGTCGTCTTCAGGAGGAAGAACATGATCGCCCAGCCGCGTAAAAATATCATGGATATGTTTATTGATGGCGCCCGGCGCGGCTTTACCATCGCCACCACCAGCCTCTTGCCAAACGTCGTCATGGCGTTTGTCATCATTCAGGCGCTCAAGGTCACCGGCCTGCTGGATATTGTCGGCAAGATATGCGAGCCAATTATGGCGCTGTGGGGCCTTCCGGGTGCGGCGGCAACGGTTCTTTTGGCCTCGGTGATGAGTATGGGCGGCGGCGTGGGCGTCTGCGCCAGCCTGGTCGCCGCCGGCACGCTCAACGGCCACGATGCCACCATCCTGCTGCCCGCCATCTATCTGATGGGCAATCCGGTGCAAAACACCGGCCGCTGCCTGGGTACCGCCGGCGTAAACCCGAAATATTATCCGCATATTATTACTCTTTGTGTCATTAATGCCCTGCTCTCAATGTGGGTGATGCAGCTACTCTTCTGAGGAGATAAAAATGAATTTTTCAGTGCTGAACCCTCACCTTTTCCGCAACGCACATCTCTACGCCCCGGAGGATAAGGGACATTGCGATCTGCTGATCGCTGCGGGAAAAATCGTGGCGATCGAAAAAGCGAACCACGGAACAACGAGGCCAGACTGCCCGGAAAGCGATCTGGCTGGGGCGGTGGTTTGCCCGGGGTTTATTGACCAGCATGTGCATTTGATCGGTGGCGGCGGTGAGGCGGGCCCTCACACCCGCACGCCAGAGGTTCGCCTGTCTGCACTCGTTGCCGCAGGCATCACCTCGGTTGTTGGCCTGCTGGGCACCGACGGCGTGACCCGGCATCCTGAATCGCTGCTGGCAAAAACGCGGGCGCTTGAGCATGAAGGGATCAGCGCATGGATGCTGACGGGGGCGTACGGGCTGCCTTCGCCGACCATCACCGGCAGTGTCGAAAAAGACGTGGCGCTGATTGATAAAATCATTGGCGTGAAATGCGCGATCTCTGACCATCGTTCTTCCGCGCCAGCCGAGGACCAGCTCGCCAGTATGGCTGCCCAGTCACGCGTAGGCGGGCTGTTGGGTGCCAAAGCGGGTATTTCCGTGTTTCACCTCGGCAACAGCCCAAAGCTGCTGGAGCCGCTATTTAGCATCCTGAATAACGCCGACGTTCCCCGCGTAAAACTGCTGCCAACCCACGTTAACCGCGCCCGGGCGCTGTTCCTTGCCGCGCTGAGCTATGCCCGCGAAGGCGGCTTTATCGACATCACGACCAGCATCAGTGAACCGATTGACGCCGCCAGCGCCATCGTGATGGCCCGCGAGGCGCAGGTGCCGTTTAACCGGCTTACGCTCAGTTCGGACGGCAACGGCAGCCAGCCGAAATTTGATGAGAGCGGCAATCTGGTGGGTATGGGCGTGGCGGGGTTCGAATCCCTGCTCGAAACGCTGCAGCAGCTGGTCAGCCGGCATCAGCTGCCGCTGGAAGAGGCGCTTCTTCCCTTTACGCGAAACGTGGCGGCGTTTCTCGGGCTGGAGCATAAGGGACGGCTCGCGCCCGGATGCGATGCGGATTTCCTGGTACTGACGGACGATCTGAAGATTCGCGAGGTCTGGGCCAAAGGCCGCCAGATGGTGCGTGAAGGTGCCGTGTGCGTCAAAGGCACTTTCGAATAGCACCCAATAAAAAACCCCGGGCATTTCTGCCCGGGGTTCGTTCTGAGAGGTTCAGAACAACATGATTACATCATGCCGCCCATTCCACCCATGCCGCCCATGCCAGCAGCACCTAAGTCAGGCGCATCGCCTTTAGGCAGGTCGGTCACCATGCACTCGGTGGTGATCATCAGACCAGCAACAGAGGCCGCGTACTGCAGAGCAGAACGGGTCACTTTAGTTGGGTCCAGGATACCGAAGTCGATCATGTTGCCGTATTCTTCAGTTGCCGCGTTGTAACCGTAGTTACCTTCGCCCGCTTTCACCTTGTTCGCCACCACAGATGGCTCTTCACCGGCGTTAGACACGATCTGACGCAGAGGCGCTTCCATTGCGCGCAGCGCAACTTTGATACCCACGTTCTGGTCTTCGTTCTGAGCGGTCAGGCCAGCCAGTTTAGCGGCAACGCGCACCAGCGCAACGCCACCACCCGCAACCACGCCTTCTTCTACCGCAGCACGGGTCGCGTGCAGGGCATCGTCAACGCGCGCTTTTTTCTCTTTCATTTCAACTTCGGTCGCAGCACCGACTTTGATTACCGCAACGCCGCCTGCCAGTTTCGCTACGCGCTCCTGCAGTTTTTCACGGTCGTAATCGGAAGTCGCTTCTTCGATCTGCTTACGGATCTGACCAACGCGGCCCTGAATAGCGGCTTCTTCACCCACGCCATCGATGATGGTGGTGGTGTCTTTGTTGATCACAACGCGTTTTGCCTGGCCCAGGTCTTCCAGGGTCGCTTTTTCCAGCTCCATACCGATCTCTTCAGAGATGACGGTACCGCCGGTCAGGGTAGCGATATCCTGCAGCATCGCTTTACGACGATCGCCGAAGCCAGGTGCTTTAACCGCAGCCACTTTCACGATGCCGCGCATGGTGTTAACCACCAGGGTCGCCAGCGCTTCGCCTTCAACATCTTCAGCGATGATAACCAGCGGTTTGCCTGCTTTCGCAACGGCTTCCAGCACTGGCAGCATTTCGCGGATGTTGGAGATTTTTTTGTCAGCCAGCAGGATGAACGGGCTTTCCAGCTCAACAGCGCCAGTCTCTGGCTTGTTGATGAAGTATGGGGACAGGTAACCGCGGTCGAACTGCATACCTTCAACCACGTCCAGTTCGTCTTCCAGACCGGTACCGTCTTCAACGGTGATTACGCCTTCTTTACCGACTTTGTCCATCGCTTCCGCGATCAGTTTACCCACGGTTTCGTCGGAGTTAGCGGAGATGGTACCAACCTGAGCAATCGCTTTAGAGTCAGAGCACGGTACGGACAGCGCTTTCAGTTCTTCCACAGCGGAGGCGACAGCTTTGTCGATACCACGTTTCAGATCCATTGGGTTCATGCCCGCCGCAACGGCTTTCAGACCTTCGGTGATGATGGCCTGCGCCAGAACGGTCGCGGTGGTGGTACCGTCGCCTGCAGCGTCGTTCGCTTTAGAGGCCACTTCTTTCACCATCTGCGCACCCATGTTTTCGAACTTGTCTTCCAGCTCGATTTCACGTGCTACGGAAACACCGTCTTTGGTGATGGTTGGCGCGCCGAAGGATTTATCCAGCACTACGTTACGGCCTTTCGGGCCCAGGGTCACTTTAACTGCATCTGCCAGTACGTTTACGCCGCGGAGCATTTTTACACGAGCGTCGTTACCGAATTTTACGTCTTTAGCTGCCATGTTCTTATTTCCTCAAATTCTCGTGCGTAAATTACGCTTCAACAATTGCCAGAATGTCGCTCTCGGACATGATCAACACTTCTTCATTGTCGATCTTCTCGGATTTCACGCCGTAGCCATCGTTGAAAATTACGATGTCACCAACTTTAACGTCCAGTGGCTGCACAGTTCCGTTTTCCAGGATGCGGCCCTTACCGACAGCGATGATTTCGCCACGCGTTGATTTGGCTGCTGCAGAACCGGTCAGAACGATGCCGCCAGCAGACTTGGTTTCAACTTCTTTACGTTTGACGATCACACGATCATGTAACGGACGAATACTCATTGATAGCTCTCCTTTGAGAAAGTCATTATCAGTTATGGATGACGCCGGCCCGCATGCGGTTTTCCGACTAGTGCCCTGAGAGATGGGGATAGCTTTTTACCCCTTCAAGGGGGAGTTGAAAAAAAATTTTGCGAAAGTGTTACCATCGCCTCTCTTTTGGAATTGGCAGGACGATGTCAATGAGTGGACTCAAGCAGGAGTTGGGGCTGGCGCAGGGCGTCGGCCTGCTCTCAACCTCCTTATTAGGGACGGGCGTGTTCGCCGTACCTGCACTGGCGGCACTGGTAGCCGGAAATAACAGTCTGTGGGCGTGGCCCGTTCTGATTGTATTGGTTTTCCCGATTGCCATTGTGTTTGCCATCCTGGGGCGGCATTTCCCCAGCGCGGGCGGCGTGGCGCATTTTGTCGGGCTGGCATTTGGCCCGCGACTGGAGCGTGTGACCGGCTGGCTGTTTCTCTCCGTTATTCCGGTTGGGCTTCCTGCGGCGCTGCACATTGCAACCGGCTTTGGCCAGGCGCTGTTTGGCTGGCATGACGAGCAGTTGCTGTTGGCCGAACTGGGTACGCTGGCTATCGTCTGGTGGGTGGGTTCACGCGGAGCCCGCTCCAGCGCCAACCTGCAGACACTGGTTGCGGTGCTGATTGTCGCGCTCGTTGCCGCTATCTGGTGGGCGGGCGATATCACCGTAAAAGAGATTCCCTTCCCGGCCGTGACAGACGTCGACCACTCACAGCTTTTTGCCGCGCTCTCCGTCATGTTCTGGTGTTTTGTCGGTCTGGAGGCCTTTGCTCATCTGACGTCAGAATTTAAGCAGCCTGAACGTGATTTCCCCCGCGCACTGATGATCGGCCTGCTGCTGGCAGGCACGGTGTACTGGGCGTGTACCGTGCTCGTGTTGCACTTCAAGGCTTTCGGAGCCGATCTCGCCGCCGCGGCATCGCTGCCGGGTATCGTGGTTGAACTGTTTGGTGTGAAGGCGCTGTGGATCGCCTGCGTTATCGGCTATCTGGCCTGTTTTGCCAGCCTCAACATTTATATCCAGAGCTTTGCCCGTCTGGTGTGGTCGCAGGCGCTTTACAGACCTGATAACCACCTCGCACGGCTGTCTAAACGCCAGCTGCCGCTGAATGCCCTGAATGCCGTACTGGGCTGCTGCGTGGTGAGTACGCTGTGCATTTACGCCCTGAAGGTCAATCTGGATACGCTGCTCGTCTACGCCAATGGCATTTTCATCATGATCTACCTGCTGTGCATGCTGGCAGGTTGTCGTCTGCTGAAAGGCCGTTATAAAGCACTGGCGCTTGTCGGGGGGCTACTGTGCCTGCTGTTGCTGGCAATGGTGGGGTGGAAAAGTATGTACGCCATCGTCATGCTGGCGGTGTTGTGGCTGGCGCTTTAGTAGGCCCGGTAAGCGAAGCGCCACCGGGCAACAAAATCACCGTTCGTCTTTGTGATCCAGACGGTCGTGCTGTTCATCCTTACGCTGATATTCCCCTTCAAACGTGTCGCCTGGCCCGGTGCTGAACCCACCGCCCGGCATACGGCTAAAGCGCAGATGCGGCAGCAGCTTCATGGTCAGGTGCTTTTGCACCGGCGGCAGAAGCAGCAGAAGGCCGAGGAAGTCGGTGAAGAACCCGGGCAGAATCAGCAGCAGCCCCGCAATAATCAACGACACGCTTTTGATCATCTCTTCCGCCGGGCTTTCGCCTGCGGCCATCTTTTGCTGCATTATCAGGAAATTTTTGAAACCCTGATTACGCACCAGCGACATGCCGATGATGGAGGTGAAAATCACCAGAATCAGCGTCAGCAGGACGCCCAGCACATGGGCAACCTGGATGAAAATGGAAATCTCAATGTAAACATAGAGAAAGAAAGCAATAAACGGTATCCAGCGCACTGGCATCTCCTGTGTGGCAGAGGCCATCGGCCCCTGTCTGAATGTGTTCGCGACGCGCGTTTGTATGAGATGGTGACGGTTAGCGAAAATTCAATCAGTTTGCACGGATATTTTTTTTGGAAATATTAAAGCGGTGACCCATTTCACAGATTAATAATTATCATGGAATCGGCTCGATAATAAGTGATCCAGCTTACGGCAATTCGCTATCATCAGCATATGATCTCGAGCATCTGGCTGATTGAGGGAATAATCGTCGGTCAGAAAATATTCAAAACCACATAAATACTGTGTGTTTAGTACAATCCATCGGCAGCTTGAAAAGAAGGTTCACATGTTAAACAACATTCGTATCGAAGAAGACTTGTTGGGTACCAGGGAAGTTCCAGCGGATGCCTACTACGGTGTCCACACTCTGAGAGCGATTGAAAACTTCTACATCAGCAACAGCAAAATCAGCGACATCCCTGAGTTTGTTCGTGGCATGGTGATGGTGAAGAAAGCCGCAGCCCTGGCCAACAAAGAGCTGCAAACCATTCCTAAAAGCGCGGCAAATGCGATTATCGCAGCCTGCGATGAAGTGCTGAACAACGGCAAATGCATGGATCAGTTCCCGGTTGACGTCTATCAGGGCGGCGCGGGCACCTCCGTCAACATGAATACCAACGAAGTACTGGCAAACATTGGCCTGGAGCTGATGGGTCACCAGAAAGGTGAATACCAGTACCTGAACCCGAACGACCACGTCAACAAATGCCAGTCTACCAACGACGCGTACCCTACCGGCTTCCGTATCGCGGTGTATGCCTCCGTGGTGAAACTGGTGGATGCGATCAACCAACTGGGTGATGGCTTCCAGCGTAAAGCGGTTGAGTTCCAGGACATTCTGAAAATGGGTCGTACCCAGCTGCAGGATGCGGTACCGATGACCCTCGGCCAGGAATTCCACGCGTTTAACGTCCTGCTGAACGAAGAGACTAAAAATCTGCTGCGCACCTCCGAGCTGCTGCTGGAAGTGAACCTGGGCGCTACCGCCATCGGTACGCGTCTGAACACCCCGGATGGCTATCAGCAGCTGGCGGTACAGAAGCTGGCTGAAGTGTCCAACCTGCCGGTTGTGCCTGCAGAAGACCTGATTGAAGCGACCTCCGACTGCGGCGCCTACGTCATGGTACACAGCGCGCTGAAACGTCTGGCGGTTAAGCTGTCCAAAATTTGTAACGACCTGCGCCTGCTCTCTTCCGGCCCGCGCGCTGGCCTGAACGAAATCAACCTGCCAGAACTGCAGGCAGGTTCGTCCATCATGCCAGCCAAGGTGAACCCGGTCGTGCCAGAAGTAGTGAATCAGGTTTGCTTCAAAGTCATCGGTAACGATACGACCGTGACCATGGCCTCTGAAGCGGGTCAGCTGCAGCTGAACGTGATGGAGCCAGTCATTGGCCAGGCGATGTTTGAATCTATCCACATTCTGACCAACGCCTGCTACAACCTGCTGGAAAAATGCATCAACGGCATCACGGCGAATAAAGAAGTCTGCGAGGGTTATGTCTATAACTCCATCGGGATCGTCACCTACCTCAACCCGTTCATCGGGCACCATAACGGCGACATCGTCGGTAAGATTTGCGCCGAAACCGGTAAGAGCGTGCGTGAAGTGGTGCTGGAGCGCGGGCTGTTGACCGAAGCCGAGCTGGACGATATTTTCTCAGCCCAGAACCTGATGCACCCGGCCTATAAAGCGAAACGATATACCGATGAAAGCGAACAGTAACCGTTCAGGCTAGGCTTCTTAAGGCACGTCACTTGTGACGTGCCTTTTTTCTTTTTAGGCGTTACCAAAATACAACAATTCAATATCAACTTGTTAATAAGCAAGGCAGGTCCTTATGTTTGGAGCAGAACTCGTCATCGTCTTGTTGGCGATTTATTTGGGAGCACGACTCGGGGGTATCGGCATCGGTTTTGCCGGCGGTCTTGGAGTGCTCGTTCTTACCCTTATCTTTCAGATTAAACCCGGCGCAATCCCGTTCGACGTTATCGAAATCATCATGGCAGTCATTGCCGCTATTGCCGCCATGCAGGTGGCAGGCGGTATGGACTACCTGGTGAGCCTGGCGGAGCGCATGCTACGCCGCCACCCGAAATACATAACCTTCCTTGCTCCGCTGGTGACCTGGTTTATGACCATTCTCGCCGGTACTGGCCACACCGCTTTCTCCACGCTGCCGGTGATCACCGAAGTGGCGAAAGAACAGGGCATCCGTCCGTCGCGTCCGCTCTCTATTGCCGTCGTCGCGTCCCAGATCGCGATTACCGCCTCGCCGATTTCCGCGGCGGTGGTCTTCTTCGCCGGTATCCTGGAGCCGATGGGCGTGAGCTACCTGACGCTGCTGGCGATCTGCATTCCGGTGACGCTGATTGCGGTGATGATTACCGCCGTGCTGTGTAACTTCCTCGGTGCTGAACTGAAAGACGATCCGGTTTATCAGGAGCGTCTGGCAAAAGGTGAAGTGAGCCTGCGCGGCAGCCAGATCTTCGAACTGAAGCCACATGCGAAACGCTCCGTGCTGCTGTTCCTGATTGGTATTGTTGCCGTCATGTTCTATGCGACCGCCATCAGCGATACCGTGGGGCTGATCCAGAACCCGGTCCTGTCGCGTAACGAAGCGATTGTGGTGTTCATGCTGACCATCGCAACGCTGATTAGCATCACCTGTAAAATTGACACCAGCGAAGTGCTGAACGCCAGCACTTTCAAATCCGGTATGAGCGCCTGCGTGTGCGTGCTGGGTGTGGCGTGGCTCGGTGATACCTTCGTGAAAGCGCACATTAGCGACATTCAGACCGTAGCAGGCGACCTGCTGCATAACTACCCATGGCTGCTGGCGGTCGTGCTGTTCTTTGCGGCTACCCTGCTTTACTCTCAGGCAGCGACCACCAAAGCGCTGATGCCTGCGGCTCTGATGCTGGGCGTCACCCCGTTAACCGCTATCGCCTCGTTTGCTGCTGTTTCTGCCCTGTTTGTGCTGCCTACCTACCCAACCTTGCTGGCGGCCGTTGAGATGGACGACACAGGCTCAACCCGTATCGGTAAGTATGTGTTTAACCATGCGTTCCTGATCCCGGGCGTGGTCGCCATTTCACTCTGCGTGATCCTCGGCTTTATCATCGGTGGCGTGGTGCTGTAAACCGTTCCCGGTTGTAAAAATAGTTAAAATCGGGCCGCTCTGCGGCCCGTTTCATTAATGACCAACCGCCTTGCGTGATATAGTGAAACCTTTCGTGATGAGGAGGTCGACTTGTGAACACGCCTGATGCCGTTGTCGTACTGTGTACCGCCCCTGATGAAGCCTCTGCCCAGGATCTCGCCGCCAAAGTGCTGGCCGAAAAACTGGCAGCCTGCGTCACGCTCCTCCCCGGCGCGACCTCTCTTTACTACTGGGAAGGTAAGCTGGAGCAAGAGTACGAAGTCCAGATGTTGCTCAAAACCAATCTGGCGAATCAGCAGGCACTCCTGGACTGCCTCAAATCTCATCATCCTTACCAAACCTCGGAGCTGCTGGTCCTGCCAGTGGTTCATGGCGATAACGACTATCTCTCATGGCTCAACGCTTCCTTACGCTGATCCTGCTGCTGTGCAGCACATCAGTATTTGCCGGGTTGTTTGACGCGCCCGGCCGTTCGAACTTCATCCCTGCCGACCAGGCGTTTGTTTTCGATTTTCAGCAAAACCAGCATGACCTTACGCTTAACTGGCAGGTGAAAGAGGGCTATTACCTCTATCGCAAGCAGGTAAGCATTACGCCTGCTCAGGCCAGCGTGGGCGCTTTACAGATGCCCTCTGGCGAGTGGCATGAAGATGAGTTTTACGGCAAAAGCGAAATCTATCGCCAGCACCTGAGCGTGCCTGTTACGGTGAATCAGGCGGATAAAGGTGCGACCCTGACGGTGACCTATCAGGGGTGCGCGGATGCCGGATTCTGCTATCCGCCTGAAACAAAAATGGTTCCGCTTAGTGAGGTGAAAGCCTCTGCCACGGTTCCCCCTCTTCCTTCGGGCGAGAAGCGTGAAGCTCCCGCTGACCTTCCGTTCTCCGCGCTGTGGGCCTTGCTGATCGGTATCGGCATTGCCTTTACCCCTTGCGTGCTGCCGATGTATCCGCTCATCTCTGGCATTGTGCTGGGCGGCAAACAGCGCCTTTCCACCGCCCGCGCGCTGCTGCTGGCCTTTATTTACGTGCAGGGTATGGCGCTGACCTACACGGCACTCGGCCTTGTGGTCGCCGCTGCCGGGTTGCAGTTCCAGGCCGCACTTCAGCACCCGTACGTGCTGATTGGCCTGTCGGCGATATTTATCCTGCTGGCACTGTCGATGTTTGGCCTGTTCACGCTGCAGTTACCGTCTGCTCTACAAACCCGCTTAACGCTGATGAGTAATCGTCAGCAGGGAGGCTCGGCAGGCGGCGTGTTTATGATGGGGGCCATCGCCGGACTGATTTGCTCCCCTTGCACCACTGCCCCGCTGAGCGCCATCCTGCTCTATATTGCCCAGAGCGGCAATCTGTGGCTCGGCGGCGGTACGCTGTACCTTTATGCGCTGGGCATGGGCCTGCCGCTCATTCTGGTCACGGTTTTTGGCAACCGCCTGCTGCCGAAGAGCGGCCCGTGGATGGAGACGGTGAAAACCGCATTTGGTTTTGTGATTCTGGCGCTGCCGGTGTTTCTGCTGGAACGCATTACGGGTGACGTCTGGGGCACTCGCCTGTGGGCGATGCTCGGCGTAGCGTTCTTCTCCTGGGCATTTATCGTCAGTCTGGGGGCCAAAAAAGCGTGGATGCGCCTGGTGCAAATCCTCCTGCTCGCCGCCGCGCTGGTGAGCGTGCGTCCTCTGCAGGATTGGGCGTTCGGCTCGCCGGTCAGCCAGACGCAGGCGCATTTGAACTTCATCCAGATTAAGAACGTCGATGAGCTCAACAGCGCGCTCGCACAGGCGAAAGGCAAGCCGGTGATGCTCGATCTCTATGCCGACTGGTGCGTCGCCTGCAAAGAGTTTGAAAAATACACCTTTAGCGATCCTCAGGTACAAAACCCCCTGAAAGAGACGGTTCTGCTCCAGGCGAACGTAACCGCCAATAATGCGCAGGATAAGGCTCTGCTGAAGCAGCTTAACGTGCTCGGGCTGCCAACCATCCTGTTCTTCAATCAACAGGGCCAGGAGCAGCCAGAACAGCGTGTAACCGGCTTTATGGATGCCGCGGCATTCAGCGCGCATTTGCGCAATCGCCAACCGTAAACAACACTGTAAACGTAACACACCGTTGGGAATAGCGGAGGAGATAACCGTGCAACGCGAAGACGTACTGGGACAAGCCCTGCAATTACTTGAGATTTATGGGATCGCCAGCACCACGCTTGAGATGGTAGCCGACCGTATCGATTACCCCCTGGATGATCTTAAGCGCTTCTGGCCGGATAAAGAGGCGCTCGTTTATGATGCTCTACGCTATCTCAGCCAGCAGGTTGATATCTGGCGCAGGCAGCTGATGCTGAATGAAGAACTGACTGCGGAACAAAAGCTTCTGGCGCGCTATACCGCCCTGACGGAATGTGTCAGCAACAATCGCTATCCGGGCTGCCTGTTTATTGCGGCCTGTACGTTCTATCCCGATCCCGACCATCCTGTCCATCAGTTGGCGGATCAGCAAAAACGGGCTGCGCATGACTTCACTCACGAGCTGCTGACCCGTCTTGAAGTGGATGACCCGGCAATGGTGGCGAAACAGATGGAGCTGGTGCTGGAGGGCTGCCTGAGCCGCATGCTGGTGAACCGTAGCCAGGCCGATGTGGATACGGCGCACCGGCTGGCGGAAGATATTCTGCGCTTTGCTCAGTGCCGTATGGGCGGGGCGTTAACGTAAGCGAACCTGTTAAATTTGACGTATTCGACGCGTAAACCATCAGATTGCCGCAAAGTTAAGCAATTGAACAGCTTTTCCCGAAATAATGTTGACGATAAGGCGCGATTGCGGTTTAATGCGCTCCGTTGCCCGGATAGCTCAGTCGGTAGAGCAGGGGATTGAAAATCCCCGTGTCCTTGGTTCGATTCCGAGTCCGGGCACCACTATTTAAAGAACCCAGCCTATGGCTGGGTTTTTGCTTTTCTGCGTTTATAAATCCCTTCTTTAGTATTCTTGCTTCTTTTTACCGTGGGATCGTGCGGTCTGCCATGCCCGGTGGCGCTGCGCTTACCGGGCCTACAGGTTTTGTAGGCCGGATAAGGCGAAGCCGTCATCCGGCATGTTTTCTGGCGCACAAAGCAAAAAACCCCGCACCTTTCGGTACGGGGTTCTTCTTGTTTGATGCCTGGCAGTTCCCTACTCTCACATGGGGAGACCCCACACTACCATCGGCGCTACGGCGTTTCACTTCTGAGTTCGGCATGGGGTCAGGTGGGACCACCGCGCTAAAGCCGCCAGGC